>JAZKTU010000022.1:0-28692 GCA_036625385.1 Halovenus sp.
CTGAAACGGTGTCGCCGACATCTACAGTCGACTCGTTGCCGATCGACTCCGTGTTACCGCCGCCCGTCGACCCGGTTACGCCGACGTTGTCCGGGTCGAGCGTTTCGCCGCCGGTGTGGGTCATTTCCAGGACGCCGTCGGCGGAGCTACTACCATCGTAGATCTCTACGTTGGTGGGTGACACATCCCCGTCGAACTGGAAACCGAAGCTGGCCTGCGGTGCTGTATTCGAGACCTGTTCCCCGAGTCCGAGGACGAACGTCGCGATGACAGCCGCCAGGATGACCGTGATCGCGACCATCAGGATTACCCCGATGACGGGGCTGACTGCGTCGTCGTCCTCGAGTAGTTCGTTCAGTTTCATGTTTGATATTTGTTGTGGCACCCGGACGACCGGTTACGGTTTCGTTGTGATCGCCTGCAATGGGTGTCTCTATACCTCAAAAGCCATCTTCATTACTTAAACTCTCGCCCCCTATTTCAAAAATTTATACTGAGAGGGGGGGGGCGCAGCCGGGTTACAGGACGTTCGCCAGGCGCTCGGCGACCCGCGCGCCGAGTTCGGCTTTCGATCCCTCGACGATGTCGCTCGTCGAGCCGTCGACGACGAGCGCGCGGGTGTCGGTCGCGCCCATCACCGACGCCCGGTTCGCGACGACGAAAGCCAGTCCGGCCCGCTCCTGGAGCGTGCGTGCCTGTCTCAGCATCTCCGCCTCGTCGTCTCCGGTCTCCGCTTTGAATCCGACGATCGGCAGGTCGGGGTGGGCGTCGCGGACCGTGTCGACGAGCTTCGGCGTCGGGGAAAGCGTGAGCGTCAGTTCCTCCTCGCCCGAGCGGATCTTCTCGGGGGCCGTCTCGACGGTGTAATCCGAGATGGCCGCCGCGGAGACCAGCGCGTCGGCGGCCCCGGCGTGGTCCTCCACGGCTGCGAGCATCCCGGCGGTGCTCTCGACGCGCTCGACGGTGGCCCACGGGATCGCCGGCCCGTCGTGGACTACCACGACGTCGGCCCCGCGCACGTAGCAGGCCCGCGCGACCGCCCGGCCGGTCCGTCCGGAGGCCCGGTTCGAGAGCGTCCGGATGGGATCGATCGATTCCGTCGTCGCGCCGCTCGTGACGATGACGCGCTCGCCCGCGAGCGGGTCCGGCGTCGCCGCGCGTGCACACTCCGTGACGATCGCCTCCTCCGTGGCGATCTTGGCCTTCCCCTCCGCGAGGCGCGGGTCGACGAAATCCACGCCCCACGCCTCGAGCTGGTCGAGCGCCGCCGTCACCCCGGGGTGGTCGTACATCGGCTCGTGCATCGCCGGCGCGACGACGACGGGCACGTCGGCCCCGAACGCCGTCGTCGCACAGGTCGTCACCGGCGTGTCGTCGATGGCCGCAGCCATCTTCCCCACGGTGTTTGCCGTCGCCGGCGCGACGAGCAAGACGTCGGCCCACCCGTCGCGGCCACACAGCTCCACGTGCTCGACGCTTCCGGTTATCTCGGTCACAACGGAGTTGTCGGTCGCAAACTCCAGTGCCCAGGGGTGGACGATCCCCTCCGCTGCCGGCGTCGTCACCCCCCGCACCGCTGCGCCCTCCCGGCGGAGTTCGTGGGCCAGCTCAACCGTCTTGACCGCCGCGATCGACCCAGTAACGCCCAGCGCGACCCGAACACCATCCAGCATACCTACACTGCCGTCCCGTGCCTACCTGAATGTTGCCCATCCGTACGGGGACGGGACCACAGTCGTGTCTATCAGTCCCCGCTGCCCGGCCATCCCCGGCGCTGTCGTTCTCGCTCTCACCAGCCAGGTTCGCGTCCCGTCGGTTCCGCAACCGGCCACGCTCCCGATACCGTATCAACGTTTTCCTTCCCGTCGAAAATACCCCACTCGTGTCCCCCGTTTTTACTTTCACGTTGCTGTTAACGGGGGTTTATGTGGGAGGCAGCACAACCCGGAGATATGTCCGCAGAGGAAGACCTCCAAGACCTGCCGGGAGTCGGTCCGGCCACAGCAGAGAAGCTCAAAGAAAACGGGTTCGACAACTACCAGGGGATCGCCGTCGCGAGCCCCGGCGAGCTGTCGAACACCGCCGATATCGGCGAGTCGAGCGCAGCCGACATCATCAACGCCGCGCGCGACGCGGCAGATATCGGAGGTTTCGAGAGCGGGGCGGTGGTACTCGAACGCCGCGAGCAGATCGGCAAGCTGACCTGGGGCGTCGAGGAGGTCGACGACCTGCTCGGCGGCGGCGTCGAAACCCAGTCGATCACGGAGGTGTACGGCGAGTTCGGCTCCGGGAAGTCACAGGTCACCCACCAGCTCTCTGTCAACGTACAGTTACCAGCCGAGTACGGCGGGCTCGAGGGCGCGGCCATCTTCGTCGACTCCGAGGACACCTTCCGACCCGAGCGGATCGACGACATGATGCGCGGACTCGACGACGAGATCATCGAAGCGACGATGGTGTTCCACGGTGTCGCCGACGAGGACGAGGCCGACGCCACCGACGAGGACCTGCTCGATGCCCTCCTCGAGGCGTTGCTCGACAACATCCACGTCGCGAAGGCGTTCAACTCCAACCACCAGATCCTCCTCGCGGAGAAGGCCCAGGAGATCGCGAGCGAGAGCCAGGACGAGGAGTTCCCCGTCCGCCTGCTCTGTGTCGACTCGCTGACCGCCCACTTCCGGGCGGAGTACGTCGGCCGCGGCGAACTCGCCGACCGCCAGCAGAAACTCAACAAACACCTCCACGACCTGATGCGGGTCGGCGACCTCAATAACACCGCCGTCGTCGTGACGAACCAGGTCTCGGCCAACCCCGACTCCTTTTTCGGCGACCCGACCCAGCCCATCGGCGGGAACATCCTCGGCCACACCTCCACCTTCCGTCTCTACCTCCGCAAGTCGAAAGCCAACAAGCGTATCGTCCGGTTGGTCGACGCCCCGAACCTCGCGGACGGCGAGGCAGTGATGCGCGTCACCGGTGACGGACTGGTCCCCGAGTAGCGCTCCGGAAACCGACCCCTCTCGGTCCGCCGCAACGGAGCGTGGTGAAAGTGAAAAGAGTGCGAGCCTTCGCCGCGCTTGCATGCGGTTTGCACCCGAACAGGTCGGGTCACTCGTCGGTGATCCACAGGTCGGGAACGACGATTGTCTCCGCAGCGGCGAACGTCCGGCCCTGCTGCCGGAACCAGCCGGCGACGCCGACGAACCCGAGCGCGAGGCCAACGAGGGCAAGCAGGCCGCCTTCCGGACCGAACGCACCGCCGGTCAGCACCACCGGACCGTCGAACTCGACGCGGACGAGTGCCGCCGAGAGCTCGAACCCGCGGAATGGCAGGCCAAACACGGGGCCGACCAGGAGTGCCCAGGCCGTGTGGACCCCCAGCGCGAGTGCGAGCTGGCCGGTGACGGCGACGGTCGTGGCAAGGAGAAGAGCGAACAGCGTAACTGGCAGGCCGCTCGTGAGCGATGCAGCCGGCAGCGGCGCGTGCGCCAGGCCAAAGAGCACTGTGCTCGCCACGACGCCGGTACCGACAGCCCGACTGGTACCGACCGCCCGGAACAACCCTTCGGCTGTGTTCACCAGCAGGTAGCCCCGAAAGAGGAGTTCGTACAGGAAAACGAGCAGCGCGAACAGGCCAATGCCGAGGACGACGCCGACTGGCGGCGACAGTCCCTCGAACTGACCCGTCCCCTGGGCTGTCAGTACCCCTTCGACTGATCCCGCCCCGAGACCCACTCCGGCACCCACCGTCGCGACTGCCATCACCACCCCGATTCCGAGCCCGGCAAACAGGTCCGTCCACCACTGGCTATCGACAGCAAGTCCCAGGTCGCGGAGGTGGCGCCTGTCCACAGCCCACGTGATACCGAGTGTCGCGCCGACAGTGAGCGCAAGGACGAACAACTGTACGACAGCGGTCCGCGCGGCGATCCCGACCCCCAGATTTGCGAACAACACACCCAGGAGGACACCTGTACTCTCGACGAGCGACGCCGCAAGCAGGAAGATACCGAGCGTTGCCACGAACCGGAGCAGCGCCCGGAAGCGCCGCTCGTCCGTGTTCCAGAAAACCTGCGTGAGTCCCCCGAGAATGTCCCTCATGGCTTGCGATGTCGGCGGGCGCTACTTAAATCGTCAGATGTCCCCGCGCATCGCGTCGAACAACCGTTCCTTGAACCGCTCGCGGGTGAGTTCGGTCCCCCCGTCGGCCCCCGTGATCAACTCGCCGGTGTCCCCCCCGTTGAGATGTGCAAGCGACACGTTGCCGCCACCCATCCGCGAGTGGCCGCCGGCACTGCCCATCGGAACGTCATCGACCGCGGCTTCGAGCGCGTTTCCCATGTGTACCCGGTCGTCGGTCGACCGCCCGGACATCCGCAGCGTCCCGTCCTTGTCGGCGACGACGACGAGGGCAGTCACGCCCTCGAGTCTGAGCAGTTCGTCCGCCGCTTCCGGCACGGCGTCCCCGTTCGAGACCGTTCCCACGTCGCTGACGGCAAACGCGTTACGCACCTCGCGGTTACTGATCGCACGCGATTTCACGTCGAGGATCTCGGGATCGACCTGCGGGTTCGCGATCCGTTCCAGCAGGTCCCCGTTGACGGCGCTGTAGAGAGAGACCGCCGACTCCAGATCAGCGTCCGAGCAACCGGTCGAAAAGTAGTTCGTATCGGAAAGAATGCCGTACAGCAGTCCGGTGGAGAGTTCCGCCGAGAGTGGCTTCTCCGGGCGTGTCTCGCTGTCGCCGTCGTAGGGCTGCCAGCCGAGATCTTCGAGGTACTCGGTAAAGATACTGGCACAGGCACCGGAGTCCGTCCGGACGTCGGTGAACGCCGTTCCAGTCCCGTCGCCGGGGTGGTGGTCGACCACTGCGTACGGTTCGATGCTTTCTGCCCGATTGAACCCTCGCGGCTCGTTGTGGTCGACGAGGACGACCGCTTCGCTGGCGAGCGCTCTGGCGTGTTCGACGCGCTCGAACTCGACCCCGGCCTCGATGACGGTCCGGAACGCCCGGTTCTCCGGTCGGCGTATCTGGCCGGAGTAGTAGATCGTCGCGGCAGTGTCGACGGACTCGGCGACCTCCATCGCCGCCAGCGCGGAGGCCATCGCGTCGGGGTCCGGATCGGGGTGCATTAGCACCGCGAGCGAATCGAGCGGCGCGAGCGCCTGCTTGAACCGCTGGCCAGCGGTCCGGCGATAGCGCAGCAACGCGACGACGCCGGCGACGATGGCGGCGAGGGCGAGCCCCGCGACAAGCACGGCGAGCAGCGGATTGTTGCGGAGTATCGGGGGGAGAGTGTCTGCTGCGCCGCCGATCGCATCGACCACGAGCATAGAGGCTATGCCCGCCCTATCTATATGTATCTTGTCGATAGTTCAGCTGCCGGATTCCAGGCCACCCTGCTCCCGGTACGACTCGACTGCGTGCCGGTAGCCCTCCCTGAACGTCGGGTACGTGAACTCGTACCCCAGTTCGTGCAACCGGCTGTTGTCACAGCGTTTGCTCGTCTGTAACCGTCGGCGCGCCGCCTCCGAGAGGTCATCGGCGTCGAGCCGTTCCGCGGTCGTCTGTTTCGGTGGTTCCGGGACGTCACACGCATCGGCGAGCCAGTCGGCAAACTCCCACCTCGAGACGGGTTCGTCGTCGACAGCCAGGACGACCTCGCCACGGCCGAGATTTTCTTCCAGGAGATACGTCACGACACCCGCGGCGTCGTCCCGGTGGATCATGTTCAGGTACCCGTCGGTGACCGGCCCATCCAGATACCGTCCTAGCCGATACCGATCCGGTCCGTACAGCCCCCCAAACCGGACGACAGTCCCGTCGGGAGCTCCCGAACGTGCGACCGATTCGGCTGCCGCCAGCACCTCCGTCTTCGCCGTGGTCGGTTCGATCGGCGTTTCCTCGTCGACCCACGCGCCACCGTGGTCACCGTACACCCCCGTACTCGAGGTGTAAATGTAGCGGTCCGGTGGGCTCTCCCGCGCCTCCAGGGCCTGCATCGCCGTTCGCTGCCCCTCGACGTACACCTCCCGCGCCGCTTTCGCCCCCCGACCGCCCGAACTGGCCGCGAAGACGACCGCGTCGGCGTCTGGCACCGAGCGCAACGTTTCCGGCTCCGTGAGGTCGGCCTGTATCCCCCGAAATCCGGCGTCTTCGATCGCCTCGATACCCGCCGGCGACCGCCGGATGCCGACGACTTCGTGGGCCGGTGTGAGCTGTCGACCGAGTTCCAGTCCGACGTACCCACAGCCGAGGACGACCACCTTCACGGTTTCTCACCCTCTATGTGGCTGTGCAACAGTGCGTACTCGTCGAGGGTTATCGGGTACCTGCCCTCGACTTTCTGCTGGATCTCTTTCGGGTCCAACTCGTCTTCGATCCCCGCCGCGATTGCTTCGACGTCGAGCACTGCTGTCGACATCCCGATCAACAGGAGATCCCGGGCCTCGGCGACGATCGCGTCGCTGTCGGGCAGCGTCTCGTCCAGCGCGAGGATCGCAGCACCCTCAGAGAGCGTGAGATCTGGGGAATCACCGCCCGCTAGCGCCTCGAGTGTCTCCCGATCGATATCCGTTTTGGCCGCGGCGGTGTCGAGACCGACTCTGTCTACCGTCTCGCGGAGTCGGTCGTCGTACGCCGACCGGAGCCCTGACGGCGTGGTCTCCGCCGCGTCGAACGTCCCTCGTAGCATGGCTTCTGGTACGCCGGCGGGTTATAAGATACTGTCTCACTCGGTCGGCCCGGGTTCGGGCCAGCCCGGTGACTCCTCCTCGCGTCGGCCGTCGACGTCGCCGACACCCCGTGGACCGGGTGGCACTGCAACCGCGATATCAGCACTCGTTTCAAACGAGAGACGTGGCGCCAACCCCAGCCGCTCCGGCGTGCCGTCACCGGTCAGATCCACCCGTACCGACGAGCCGTCACGAACGTACACGAGGTCACCCCCGGGCCGGTCGCCGGAGCCGTGTGGTGCCCGGACCTGGAAGACCGGGTACTCGCCCCCGACCTCGACGTGCCAGAAGTTCACGGTCGTCTTCCAGGGCAGCGGCGGCGGCGCAACCGGGACACCCTTCGGGAAATGACTCAACACCCTGCCCGACTCGGTGTACGTTTTCTCCGCAATCCTGCCGGACCCCCCCTCGAGTACCCGTCGAGTCGCGTTCCCGAGTGCCTCGCGAGCCTGCGTGTCGGCGCTTTCGACACGACTGACAGCCGGCCGCGCGTCGGTTCTCGCTCTGGCCTTGTCGATTATCCACCCGAGCTCCAGCTCGAGACGGTCCCGCTCCGTCTCAGTCAACGACCACCTGTCGTGCACTTCCTCGAGTATCGCAGCCTGCCCACCGCCTTCGGTTAGTTGTAGTGCCCGTTCACTCGTCGTCTCCCACCCCGAGAGAGCCGCGTCCACTGCGTCCGTTCGACTCGCTTCGTCGCCGAGGCCGTACTCTCCGAGGAGGTCTGCTACCTCACCAGTGACTGCGTCGGTTCCCGTATCGACGCTGGCTTCGAGCCGCCTGTAGGCGTAACGAAACACGGCATCTGCCCGGGCACCGGGACCCGGGTTCGTGCTCCGGGGGGTATCGGAGTTATCCGTGGCATCCGTCTCCGCAGCAACCCTCTCGACGGCCGAAAGCGTGTCTGCGGCGGCGTGGAGCGATGTCCGGTCCGTCGAGAAGATTCCCCGAATCTTGCCCAGTATCGAGTCCGCCACATCGCCATACGGAGCCGCGATGAGGTTCCGGTTTCGCACCACGAGTGGGTGCTCCGTGTGGTTTGTCGGAACCGCCGGAACGATGTCCTCGTCGATCGGCTCGCGAGTGAGATACGACGGCCGGGCGTCGACGCGCATCCCGACCTGCGGTCCGTCGGCGACGATGGTCGAGCCGTCGAGTCCCCGTTGCAACCGGTCGAACTGCCCGTCCGGCGGGTCGTCCATGTGGTCGTCGAGGTTCGCTTTCGTCTCCGACCGCTCCTCTGCGCGCAGTGAAAGTCGCATCGATACCCGGTCGAGGTACGCTACCTGTGCCGCGACACTCGCCCGGTGTGCGACGCTCCCGTACTGCTCCGGGACGTCGACCAACGACTCCCGTTGCTCTGCAAGGCGGTCCGCGAGCCGCGCCGGCGGGTTCGTCCTGAAAGTTGCGATCGCACCCCGTGTTGTCTCGTAGCCGATGGCCGACAACTCGAGTCGGAGGCTGTTCAGGTCCTCGAAAACCCACGCCTCGAGCGTGTCCGGGTACTCGCCGGAGAGCCGCACGACCGTCGTGTCGAGGGTCCCGTTCACCGCTTTCGCCGCGAGCGTGTCCGGCCCGCCGCGGTCCGCGACGAGGTCCCGCGCCGCCGGCGGGATATCGCTTAGGTTCGGCCCGCCGACCGGGCTTCCCGCCGCCTCGTAAGCCGAGGTGACATTCCATCCCGGGGCCGGACCGTTGGCGTGCTGGCCGAGAACGGACAGGTCAACAGCGTACGTAGTCTCGACAGTGCGCGACGTCGTCTTGCGCTTCCCGTCCGGGTGCTGCCAGCGCTTTGTCGTCGTCTCCGTGACGGTGACCAGCCGGGCGTAGAACTCGTGACGGTTCCAGCCGTCAGGGACTGGACTCCGCTCTGTCTCACGATCCGAGACCGAGACACGACGGGTCCGCTCCGTCCCGGTTTCCGACCACGATCCGGCTGGTTTGCCGGCCCGGTCGAGGACCTCCTTTCGGCGGGGGTCGACAGTCGAAGCGATACGCACGTCCTCGCTGTACGTTGCCCCGAACGTCTCGGCGAGATGTGAGACGTGCTGTTTCGGGAGACCGCCCTCAGCAGGGGCGCTATCGTGCCGACGGATGCCGTCTTCGCCCCGGAGGAAGTCGACGAGCTCCGTCGTCGCGAGGTCGGCCAGGCTGACACGCCGTTGGTCGTGTGGCGATGGCTGTGACCCCGCCGGCTCGTATCGCGCCAGTGTGTCCCCCGGTTTCCGCCTGAGAGCCCCCTCGTCGCGGGCGGCCTCGAGGAAGTCGAGCTCCGCCCTGTCGAGCCCGGCGAGCAGGTCGACGACAGCTGTGTCGGCAGTGGCCGTCGCGTGTGCCCGCTCTCCGACCGGGTCACTGGCTCCGAAAAATGCCTGCTGGTAGGAGAGAACAGCGTCGTTCGTGGCCAGACTGACGTGTCGGTTCGCGACGACACTCTGGATCGGCGCGCCGTCATACTGTGCCCACCCTCGTGCCCACGCCACGGGGTAAAGACGCGCCGCCAGGGCCCGACCGAGACCCCCATCCAGAACGCCGGCATCGAGTTCCCTCTCGAACTGTGCGACCCGCTCGTGAACGACGAGCACCGGTGTCGCGACGACAACCGTCGGACTGACCGTCCGGTTTGCCACTGTCAGGTCCCCGCGGGTCGCCCGCAACGTGATGTTCTCGACGGTGACTTCGAGTTTTGCCCCGTTCACACCGGCACGGGTCACGTGCACACGGTCACGCGCGTCGTCGAGAACCTCGGTCGTCCCGACCGGCGGGAGTGAGGCGTCGATTGCGAGACCCTGTCGGTTGGCGTCGAGTTGTTCGAGCCCTGTCTGTACCTGGCGGTAGATACGTAACCGCAGTGCATCCTCGAAGGCCGATTCCTCGCGAAGCGCCGCGCCGGCAGACGTGTTAGACGGCTCGAGGACGGGTTCGGACGCTGCGTTTCTGGCTGCCGTCAGTGACGCTTCCCGGAGCGTGGTCTGTGTTTCGTCGGTCAGCCGCTCCAGTTCCCGGTCGACATCAGGTCGGTCGACGACCGCCGGCTGCAGCGAGGCGCTCAGCGACGCACTCGCAACGAGCAGGAGGACACCGAGCAACGCATACGGGACGTGGCCGCGGTCGGTCATGACTCCCACCGTTCGACAGTGAGCCAGGCGTAGCCTGCAGTGACTGCAGCAGCCGCAACTGACGGGGACTCGAACCGTTCGCGGAGATCAGCCGCTACGCTGTCGGCGAGCCCGGTAGTCGCCGCCCGAACGAGCAACTGCACGTCGCCACCGAGATACGCTGCCCGTGCGTCGAGATCTCCCGCGAGCGCCTCGTAGCGGTGGATAGTCGACGCAACCAGGGGCGGGTCGTCCATCGGCCGTGCGCCGGCAGTCTCCGGGACGAGCGCGGTGACGAGGCTCCTCGCAACTGCCGTGGCGACTTCCTGGAACGTCGCCCCGTCAGGCTCGACCGCGAGTGCCGGCAACGGGACCCGGCGTGTCGCAGCCTGGACGTCAGCGCCTGCAGGTGGCTCCGATCCTGCTTCCACCCGTCCCGACACCGCTGCCTCCTGATACGGCTCCCAGTGAACAGTGACGAAGGTCCGGGCGGGCGTCACAGCAGCTAGCTCCGCGGCGACTTCTTCCCGGAACGCTGCCGACTCGGGGGCAACCTGCTCGCCGTCGACCACGACACTTGCCAGCGCCGCACGGCCGGCGAGTCCGGCGAGGGTGCCATGCCGCTGTCGCTCCCTGGCTGCTTCTCCGCCTATCTCGAAGCCAGTTTCGCCACGAAACCGCTCCGCCGAGAGAGGATATACCAGGTCGACCGTCGTAGTCGAAAGAACCGCCGCCGTCTCGTCTGCACCCCGTTCAGGGGACGGTTCGGTGACCGGCAGTGCCAACACGAAGACAGCTGCCGAGAGCAAGAGCAAACACACGGTTACATCGAGTACCGTGCTGATCGCTCTCACGTCCAGACCACCACCCTGACACGACCGGGGTTGACAACCCCCGGCCCGGCCCTGACGCCGACGCGTTCCGACGCACGCTCCGCCCGCGGCGGCGGAGTCGGCCCGACCGACCGGTTCACTCCCTGTGCACGGACAGTGACGTTGAGGTGCCACCCCGCCGGACCGATATCCCGCGTCCGGTTGATCGTCTCCGGCACGACGATACCCGTCTCCGATAGTGCGTCGATACCCCGGTCGAGCGCGATATCGGCAGTCTCACGGTCCGAATCGGCCTCGAAGACGTCGTCGACCGCGCCAGCATAGAGTGCCAGTCCGGCACCGACCGCCAGCACTGCAGCGATCGCCGCGAGTGGCTCGACCTGGCCGCGACTGCTGGACCGGGTACAGCCACCGGCCGGGTCGTCGTCACTCTCCGACGAGCGTTGCACTTATCTCACCCCACGTGACGCGCCTGACAACGAGATGCTCCGGTGCCGGACGCCAGACACCAGGTTCGGTCGTCCCTGCGACGGCAGCCGCGAACGCTGCTTTACTCTCGAACGTCGCCTCCGGTGTAGCGCCGTCGAGTAGCCGGGCGAGTTGTCCATCGTCGACCGGTGTCACCGGACCGTACTGGAACGTTTGCCAGACGGTCCCGCTCGCAGTCCGGAGGCCGACCCGATGTGGGTCGATGCGGACCTCCTCGGCCGGTACATCAACCGTCGTTCGTGGTTCGTTCGGGCTGGTCACTACACGATCGACGCTGTCGGCGACAGCCGACGCGGTCGGCGGAGCCGTCGTCGGGAACCCGACGACGATGCCGAAACACGCGACGCTGACGAGCGCAACCCCAGCCCAGGCGTACCACGCGTCCAGTGACGTCTCGAACACGGGGTGTCTGGTCCCGGCCTCCTACTTGAATATTCCCCCGTCCACGGTGGGCCGGGATATTCGCCTTGCTTTTCGGTATAAACCATGGGCTAGATCACGAGGCCGACCAGCTTGAAACTGAAGAGATAGACACAGGTCGCACAGACGAGTGCCCGGCCGATCTGCTGGCAGAGCAGTGCCCGGTCGAGGCCGCGGCGCAACCCGGTCGCAAGCGCTGGCAGCAGCACCGCAAGCACAAGCACGTACCAGCCGACGATGCCACCGAGCCAGGGCAAGGACGTCGAGGCCCCGGGAATCCGGCTGGTGCCGAGGGTGCCGGCCATTGCAACCGTCGCGCCCGCAACCATCGGCGCGAACGCTGCACCGGTACTCACGAGCGTCCGGCAGATATGCGCGAGGCTGTGTCGTGCCTCCTGTTCGATCGTCCGGAGGTCATCGACGTGCTCGGCAAGCGCGAGCAGTGCACCCCCCGCCGGCCGTCCCTCGTGAGCAGCGAGCGCGAGCAGTGCCATCGACCCGCGCACTCTCGGGCTAGGAACTCTCCGCAACACGCCGTGTCGGCCGAGAAATGCCTCCCTGACCCCGACCTGGAGCTGTCGCTGCTGTCTCACAGCAGCCGCGAGTGTCTCCCCCATCGGACCGTCGAGTTCCGCCGCCGCCCGCGCCAGCGCTGTCTCGACTGCCCGCCCGTTTGCCACACGCCGCCCCACGAGCTCGAGCGCGTCCGCGAGCTGTGATTCTACTGCCCTGCTGCGCTCGTAGACAGCAATCACCGGCTGTGACCTGATCCAGAGAAACCCGCCGACGCCGAGTCCACCCGCCGCGACCGGCGGCGCCCACGAGGGGAAGAACCCCCCTGCGACGAGCCACCCGGTCACCGCGAGTCCGGTAGCGACAACAACTGCCACCCTCGTCCGGTCAGAGACCTCGGGGTGGTCCCTGGGGACTTCGGGCGGTGGAAACGCGACTGGGCGCCTGACGAGTAGCCACACTGCACCAGCACAGACGACTGCCGGGAGGACAAACCCGTACAGGACAGTGACCGAAACCGGTGTCACGGCGAGCCCAGCGACACCGGCAGCCGGCAGGAGTGCGATGAGTGCGATTGGCAAGAGTACGCCGAACGCGTAGAGGGCAGCCGCCGGTCCGCGGATGTCGGCTGCAAACGAGGCCATCCGGTCGCGGGTTCCCGAGAGGACGACGGAGAGTGCCCTGTCGAGTATCCGGCCTCGGTCGTGGGCGGGTGCCGATCCAGCCGCGAGTACTAGCGCAAACGACCGCCGGATCGACGGGAACAGGGCCGCCCACTCGTCCCCGAACGACGACAGTGCCGAGGTTGTCGTGTACTGTGATTGTCGGACGTGAGTGGCGAGACTGGCAGCGAGTGCCCCGTCCCCCGACGATGCGCTGAACGAGGCAGCCCGTTCGGGTACCGGCTCGAGCCGCATGCTCAGGACGGCCCGCGCAACGAGGTCCGGAGCAGCCCCGAGGGCTCTCGTCCGCCGTGCTGTCGCGTACAGTTTGGGCGACTGCTGGACAAGGTAGGCCACACCGCTCGCGAGAGCGAGCGTACTCAGAAAGGCCGCGAGCCTGAACGCTGCCGGCACGAGTAGCGTGAGTCCCAGTCCGACACCTCCGACGAGTACTCCGCTACCGTACCCGGCCCGGGTCACGAGCGACGGTGACAGCTTCCAGCCGAGGAACGCGAGCGGGCGCTCCAGTTCTTTGGCACCCTCCGCCGGTCGCGGATACAACCGAGCCAGCCGTCGGTAGACGGTTCGGGCCCGCATCGTTATCGCCGTCCGTGTGATTCCGTCACAGCTTCGCCGTCTGTCGAGCCGCGGGCCGCAAGTCCCGCAAGCAACCGCTCACGCGCCGCGATACTCTCCCTGACCGTCGCGTACGTCTCCCCGGGATCTGCCACTGCCGCCACCAGCTGACTCCGGCCGCGGTCGATGCGCCCGGTCGCGGCAAGCGCGTCGTCCTCGCGCTCGAACAGCGGTCGGAAAACGGCCTCGTCGTCGGTGACTTCCTCGATACTGCGGAGCTGCCGGCGTCCACCTGCGGTCTGCTCGAGCGTGACGACCGCGTCAGTTACCCCGAAAGCGCTCGGATCGACGTCGAGGTCGGTCACGACACGCTCGTAGACCGCGTCCGCCCCGTCACCGTGGACCGTCCCGAGGACAGCCTCGCTGTTTGCGCCGACGCGCATCGCCTCGTAAAGAACTCCCGCCTCCTCGCCCCGAACCTCCCCCACGACCAGCGCCCCGTCGCCGAGTCTGAGTGCCGTCCGGAGTGCCTCGGACGGTGATAGTTCGCGCTTGCCGTCGCTCGCTCGCAACGCCTGGACGTCACGGCCGCTCGACTGCAGCGGGGCAACGGGTAACTCCGGCGCATCCTCGATGACGACCGTCCGAACTGTCGGCGGGAGTTCCCACAGCAACGCCCCGAGCAGTGTCGTCTTGCCGGCACCCCGCGGGCCGGCAATCAATACCGACCGTCCCCGCTCGACAGCGACCGAGAGTATCGCGGCTGCCGGCGCAGTCAGCGTCCCATTGTCGACGAGTGCCGGCAACGTCCAGGCGGTCCCGCCGTGCGCCCGGAACGCGAACGCGGTCCCCTCACTCGTCGGCTCTGTCACTCCGGCCACCCGGACGCGGCGACCCGCGATATCGACTGTTGCGTCGAGTGTCGGGTCGGCCCGGGAGAACGCGCGGCCACTCTCCCGACGGAACCGCGAGGACAGCGCCGACACGCCCGCACCGGTCAACCGGATGTTCGTCTCGAGTGTGTCGTCGTCGACGGTCACCCGGAGGCGCGTCTCCGCAGGCGGTGTCGTGACGAAGGCATCTGAGAGCCGTGGATCCGCGAACAGGTCGGCGAGCAGGCCGTACCCGCTCGCGTGCTTCCGGAGCACAGTAGTGACGCGCTGTCCGTCGATTGCCGGGCCTTCCTCGCCCGTTTCGGCCAGGACAGCGCGCACTGCACGGCCTGCTGCCCGTGTGCCGCCCTCGAGCGTTCCCCTCGCCAGCCGCTCGTACGCCGCTGCGAGAACCCGGTACTCCGGTGGCGAAAGCTCCCGTTCGAGCGGTTCCAGGTGGTAGACTGGGATCTCCGAGGACCGCGTGTATCGCCGAACTGTTCCGCCGGTGTCGAGGTCGCGGACCTCGACCAGCGTCGCGTCGGCGGGCGGCGCTCCCGTGACGCGCCACACGCTGACGGTCGGGCCGACGAAGGGCGACAGCCCCGACTCGTAATCGCTGGCACGGGCGGCGAGTTCGGCGAGTCCACTCTCTGCTGCGATAGCCGCTGTCGCGTCTGCCCTGCCAGTCGCCTCGTGGGCCGCCCCGAGCGGGTCGCGTTTGGCCCGCAAGGCCAGCCGGTCGTCGTGGGCGTTGACTGCCTCTGCGAACCGGCCGGCTGCGACGAGCAGGGCAGCAGCAGCGTCCTCGTATGCCCGCACGAGGCCGTCGGCGGTCACACGAATGGTCTCCACGTCCCGGTCGGTGAGCGCGTCGACGACCTGCGCCCGGCAACTCGGCTGCGTCTCTATTCGCCCGCCAGCGTCGCAGTCGTCCGCGTCGACGACGAGTGTGTCGTCCTCGAACGACAGCCGACACCCACACCCGTTTCGAGCGTCACCCCCGAACACAGCATCGACCGCGTCGGTCAACCGTCCGCGCACCCTCAGCATGGACGGCCCTGCCGCGGAATCGGACTTAAACATCCGGACGGCTGATCCGGACGCTGCCATCCGGCCTGAGCGTCAACTGAAGCCGGTGTGGACCGCCCTCGTCGAGTCGCAGCGAGTTACCAGCGAGCACGACAGCGGTGAGCCGGCGGACCTGCTCGGCACCGCCCGTCACGCGCCATCTGACAGCCTGGTTCCCGGGTTCGACTGCGAACTGCTCGATCCCTGCCGTTCCCCAGCCCTCCACGGGAAGTTGGACCGTCACTCGCTGTCTGGCACCCGTCACCCCAGCTGGCGGCGGGTCGTTGCGCGCGGCGAGTGTCTCCGCGACCGTTTCGAGGCGGTCGAGTTCGGCTGCCACCCGCTGGTCGCTGTGCTGGACACCGCCTGTCTCGATCACGGGGAGGGCAACCGCGAGTATCGCTGCCGCGAGCGTCACCGCCAGGGCAACCCGCAGCATCACAACAGCTGCCGGATACGCTCCAGGGTCCCGGGTTCGTCCGTTGTCGTCGTGCTGCGCGCGCGCGCCTGACGGTTCTCGCTCAGGCCGGCGAGATCCGGCTCCCCCCCGTCGGCACCCCCGAGCGTTCCGTCGTCGTTCGGGGCGTCAGCGGGTGAACGAGTACCCGACAGATCGACATCCGGGGAACTCCCCTCCCCGCGCCCGCGCTCGTGCTCACCAGGATGGGGCCGGCCACAGCTCTCACACCGTGGGTTCGTCGAGTGTCTGCTACGGCCTCCTCCGTCCCCGACGGACGTCTCTGTCGGTCGCCCGGCTGCGGCAGTCGAACCCGCGCTCCGCCGGGCACAGTCACCCGCCGTGGTGGACGACCAGTGTCCCGTCTCCTCGCGTCCCGAATCACCCCCGTCAGTCTGTGCTGAGTCGGTCGCGTCTGCACCGCCCGTCTCCGAGGTTCGCGTGTGGCGCCGGTCGAGCGGAGCCGAGTCGTCGGGGGAGCCGGTCCCGGAGTCGTCGTCAGCGGGTGCCGACAGCGCCGCCTCGATCGTCTCCGCTTTCGCGAGTGCGGCACTGGCCCGTGACTCGACGTCCTCGTTGACCGCCCGGACGTTCCCGACGTACCCCCGAAGCGCCTGTGTGGCTGCCTCCAGTTCGCATACGCGGTCCTGCAACTCCCCGAGATCCGTTTCGAGCCTGTCGAGTTGCGCGCCAGTCTCGGCTGCCACCCGGATCTCGGCGAAGTCACCGTCGCCGTCCGTAATCGCCCGTTCGAGCGCATCGATACGCGTCTCGAGGTCCTCCTCCATAGCGGGGCCTGGCCCCGGGACCGTACTTGAACCCTCGGGTCCAGGACCCCCGAGACGCAGTGTTTATCCGCTGCCTCGGCGAAACTCCTGTCGATGACGGTATTCGGCCTGGTCGGGTTGCCGGGCAGCGGCAAAAGCGAGGCCGCAGCGGTCGCCCGGGAACTGGGTATGCCGGTGGTGACGATGGGTGACGTTATCCGGGCCGAGTGTCGGGACCGCGGACTCGACCCCGCGACCCACCACGGCACCGTCGCACAGGCCCTGCGCGAGGAGAACGGCCCTGCGGCGATCGCCGAACGCTCGCTGCCGGTCATCGAAGCCGAACTCGACTCAGCAGGCACAGTGGTCGTCGACGGCATCCGCTCCGGCGTCGAGGTCGAGTACTTCGAGGCGGCCTTCGGCGAGGAGTTCGTGCTCGTCAGCATCGAGGCACCGTTCGAGACACGCGCCGAGCGGTTAGCCCTCCGCGGCCGGGACGCCGGATCGGAGGATGGTGGGGAATCTCTCGCCGACCGCGACGCGCGGGAACTCGATTTCGGGATGGGCGAGGCGATGGACCGGGCCGACTACGTCGTCGAGAACACCGACTCGCTCGAACAGTTTCGCAACCGCATCCGCGACCTCCTGACCGACTACCGATGATCTACAGTATCGACGACGACGTCACCGCCCCCGTGTACGACACCGAAGTCACCGACCGCGTGGCTGACGCCGTCACGAACATCTTCCCCGGTGCGGAACCGACGGAGAAACACGGGGAAGTGAGGGCGACCGTCCACGACCTCGAACACTTCTCGGAACTGCTCCATCGCCGGGCGATTCTCGATACCGCACGGGCCGTTTTCTTCGACAGCCTTCGCGGCGACTCGTTTTCGTTCCAGTTGAAAAAGCAGGCTGCCTTCGGCGGTGTCGTGAACTTCGTCGCCGACGAACCGGGCGAACTCGGGGCGATCACGGTCCGCGTGCGCGTCGAAGAACCCGACGCCGAGACGCTCATCGACCACATCGCTCCCCCGACCGAGGACGGCAAACCGGTCGAGCCCTGACTGCACCGCCGCGCCCGACACCGCGACCGTCTGTCGGTGCATTGATGTCTCCGGGCGTCGATGGGGGGAGTGTTCGATGCTTACACCGATTACTGTCCGGGATGTAATGAACGCGCCAGTCGAGACGATCGATTCCGACGAGTCCTGTCGCGTTGCCGCGGACCGACTCGTCAGCGCCGGTATCGGATCGCTCGTCGTCCGTGAGAACGGCGACTCGGTCGGCATTGTGACTGAGGTGGACGTCGCCAGACTCGTCTCGAGTGGCAGAGAGCCGACCGAAACGCCGGTCTCGGCGTTCATGTCGAGCCCCCTCATCACGATCGGAGTCGAACGACCCATCGAAGAGGCCGCCGAGACGCTCCGCGAACACGATATCAAGCGACTGCCCGTCGTCGACGATGACGACGACGTCGTCGGTATCGTGACGACGACGGACCTGTCGAGCTACCTGCCACACGTCATCCGGCGGGGCAGACAGCAGTCCCCCGAAACGGACCGGCAGCGCCGGAGCGTCCGCGTGGACACCGCCTACGAGAACGAGGGCTGGGAGTACGAGTACCTCGGCGACGAATCGGGCGTGTCGGTCGGCGATACGTCGACGTTTGCGAAGACCCTCACCGAAGCGGACGTCGAGGCCTTCGCGGAGGCAAGTGGCGACACGAACCGGCTTCACCTCGACGGGGAGTACGCCGCCGAGACCCGGTTTGGCGAGCGTATCGCCCACGGAACGCTCGTAAGCGGCATCATCAGCGCGGCGCTTGCTCGGATCCCGGGCCTCGTCATCTACCTCTCGCAGGACGTCGGATACCTCGGTCCGGTCCCACTCGAAACCCGGGTGACTGCCGAATGCGAGGTCGTCGAGCAGATGGGCGAAAACCGCTTCCGGCTGACGACCGTCGTGCGCCGCGCGGACGGCGAGAAAGTCATCGATGGCGAAGCGATGGTTATCTCGGACACGATTCCCGACACCTGAACGGGACAGGCCGAACAGGCCCGGTCAGGACCGATAGTGAGGGGAGCGCCCGGCAGATCACTCCTCCGAACTGTCCCCGGCGACATCACCTGGTGACGACCACCGGGACGGTCGCCTTGTCAACGACGGTCTTTGCGACGCTACCGACGACCGGTTCCGCTCGTTCGGAGAGCCCCCTGTGCCCGACGTAGATGGCATCGGCCCCGGTTTCTTCGGCACGTTCCGTGATCGCGTCCGCGGGCCGGCCCGTCAGCAACTGTGTTTCGACCCGCAAGCCGTCAGCGTGTTCCTCGGCGAACTCGGCTGCCAGTTGCCGTGCCCGTTCGAGTATCTCTTCGCCGTGTTCGGTCGCTTTCTCCCCGCCCGGGAGCGCGATCTCGCCGTCCATCAACTCCGCGCGAGGCTCCAGAACGTGCGCGATCTCGAGGGTCGCATCGAACGTGAGCGCCTGTTTCGAGGCGTACTGGACGGCTTTCTCGGATTCCTCGGACCCATCCGCCGCCACAAGGTATCGCATGTACGGCCGTTTTTCGCCCTCTCAGTAAAAATTCGCCGCACGTTCTCACGTGATGAGATGGTACAGCCGGCGGTATCAGAAGGGGTTGCCGCCACCGGGGCCGCCCATCCCGCCGCCGGGACCGCCACCCTGTTGCATCTGCTGCATCATGCGTTCCATATCCCCCTCGCCCATCCCCTGCAACTGGCCGAGCGTCTGCTCCATCATCTTGTGTTGCTGGAGGAGTTCGCGGACACGCTCTTCGGGCTTTCCCGACCCGAGGGCGATGCGGCGCGTCCTGCTCGCACCGACGACTCGGGGGTTCTCCAGTTCCTCTTCGGTCATCGAGTCCATGATGACCTCGAAATCCCGCATCCGCTCCTCGGTGACGTCCATCGCGTTGTCGGGTAACTGGTCCATCAGTCCCCCACCCATGCCGGGGATCATGTCCATCACCTGGTCGAGCGGGCCCATCCGGTTCATCGCCTGCATCTGCTTGCGGAGGTCTTTCAGCGTGAACTGTCCCTCGAGCATGTCCTCGGGTTCCCAGTCGTCTTCCTCCTCCTGGGTCTCCTCCATCGCGCGCTCGACGCGCTCGGCGAGCTGTTCGATGTCGCCCATCCCGAGCAGCCGGGAGACGAAACTGGAGGGCTCGAACCGCTCGATATCTTTGACCGTTTCGCCGGTCCCCAGGAAGGCAATCGTCGAGTCGGTCTCGTTGACGGCCGCAAGCGCGCCGCCACCCTTCGCTGTCCCGTCGAGTTTCGTGATGGCGACGCCGTCGATGCCGATCGAGGCCTCGAACTCCCTGGCCTGGTCTTTGGCGCTCTGGCCCATCGCCGCATCGAGAATGAGCAGGTTCCGGTCCGGGTTCACCGCCGCCTCGATGCGCTCGATCTGGTCGATGAGTTCCTCGTTCAGACCGTCACGGCCCGCAGTGTCGACGATGCGCACGTCGGCGTCCGCGGTCGCCTCGAGTCCCGCCGCCGCGATGGCGACCGGGTCGTCGGCGTCGGGGTCGCCGTAGAAGTCGACCTCGGCGTTCTCGGCCATCTGCTTTGCCTGGTCGTACGCACCCGGACGGTCAGTGTCAGTCTGGATGATGGCCGGTCGCAGCCCCTTCTTTGCGAACCACCACGCCATCTTCGCCGCAGTCGTGGTCTTCCCGGACCCGTAGAGACCGGCGAGCATGATCGTTTGCTCTTCGAGCGGGATCTCGGTCGACTCGCCGAGTAGCTCCACCAACTCCTCGTAGACGATGCGCAAAACCCAGTCTCGCGGGGAGGTACCAGCCGGGGGTTCCTCCTCCAGCGACCGGCTCTTGATGCTTTCTGATAGTTCCTGGACGAGCGTGATGTCGACGTCGGCCTGGATGAGCGAGCGCTGTATCTCCTTGACAATCTCTTCGACGTCCTCCTCGTCGATACGGGATTTCCCGCGGAGGTTGTCGAGGGTGCTCCGGAGGGAACTCCCGAGGTCGTCGAGTACCATTTGCCAAACCTACGCGACGGGGCGGGTAAAGGTTTGTTCTCGAGCCCGCCGGGAGGCCGTCTGCACTGGGCCGGTATCAGCGACGACTCGACCGCCGGAGATTCCCCGACGCGTCTTTCGCCGCCCGCCCGCGGTAGCGGCGGTCGACCGTCCAGTGGGCATCGCGAAACGGGAGTCGCTTCTCCTCACCGGGCCTCGAACACTTGCAACAGCAATTGTTCACCTCTAGAACCATTCCTCCCGGCTGAACCAAATACTATCAGCATTTTTATTACCTCCTCCTGCGTGTTTCTACTACCTATTGTGCGCATACTGCTCACAGACGCAGGTACGGGGGTCGACGAAACGCGTGCGGCACTCGAAGAGCCCGGCTGGCAGGTCACCGTCGCGGACTCGCTCGGGGAGGCACACACGCAGCTCCGGAACGGGCGGGTGGACCTGGTCGTCAGCGAGTACAGCCTGCCCGACGGAGACGGGCTCGAGTTCCTGCGTTCGGTCCGGTCGCGCTACGAGCGTCTCCCGTTCGTGCTGTTCACCGGCCACGGCAGCGAGCGCGTCGCGAGCGAGGCCATCGACGCGGACGTCTCCGCGTACATCCCGAAGGCCGAACCGGACGCACACGAGCAACTGGCGGCGGCTGTCGACGAACTCGCAGTCAGGGAGGTGAGCGGGTACCGGGATATCCCGACCCCGACGGTCGAGACGATTATCCGGGCGATCGACGAAGCGCCAGTCGGCATCACGATCTCCGACCCCGTGCTCCCGGACAACCCCCTCGTCTACCTGAACGAGGCCTACGAGGACATAACGGGGTACGAGAGGGAGGACGTCCTCGGGCGGAACTGCCGGTTCCTCCAGGGCCCCGAGACCAGCGAGGAACCGGTCCGGAAGATGCGGGAGGCGGTCGACAACCGGGAACCGGTCTCGGTCGAACTGTTGAACTACCGGGAGGACGGCAGCCCGTTCTGGAACAAGGTCGACATCGCCCCGCTTTTCGACGACCAGGGTGAACTTGCCCACTTCGTCGGCTTCCAGTCCGATATCACCGAGCGCAAGGAAGCGGAAGCGACGGCACAGCGGCGCGCGGACGCACTCAGGGAGGAACGGCAGGCACTCGAGCGCGTGCTCGGACGGGTCAGCGGCCTGCTCAACGATACGTCAGAGGTCCTGGTCGGATCGACGGACCGGGATGAACTCGAGAAGCGTGTCTGTTCGCTGATCACCGATACGGACGGCTACCGCCACGCGTGGGTCGGCGAGATGCCGGCTGCCGGCTCCACCGTCAGGGTCCGAGTCACGGCAGACGGCGAGGAACAGATCGGGAGTACCGCAACCGAGCACACGGAGACCGCCCCGCAGCAGGCACTCCGGCGGGGGTCCGTGGTCACCACCTCGAGCGCTGCGGAGATGCCGCCGTCGATGAGTCCCGGGGAGTTCGGCGCGGAGACGGTCGCCGCTATCCCGCTTATTTACCGGCGGAGTTCCTACGGGGTCCTCTGTGTCTACGCTGAAACCTCCGAACTGCTCGACCGTCGGGAGTGTGCCGTCTTCGAGGCGCTCGGTCGGATGATCGCAAGCGGCATCAACGCCGTCGAGACCAAACAGATCCTGACCTCGGACCGTCTGACCGAACTGGGCTTCGAGATAGCCGACCGTTCCTTCCCGCTGTCGGTCCTCGCGCACAAAGCGGAGGGGTCGATCTCGTATGACGGGTCGACGATGAGTGAAACCGACTCTCTGCGCCTGTTCCTCACCGTCGAGGACACGAATGGCGCCCTCGAGAGCGTCCTCGAGGACTGCGATGGGATCAGCGAGGGGTTCGTCATCGCGCGGCAAAGCGGCGTCGCAGCCGTCTCGATCGAACTCGCGGATCCGTCTCCCTTCCTCGAACTCGCCGAGTACGGCGCGACGATACGGGACCTCTCCGTGTCGGGGCAGACCGGCACGGCAAAACTCCGTGTCGACCTCCCGCCGGAAGGCGAGGTCCGGTCAGTCCTCGAGGTCCTGGAGGATGCGTACGACGGTGTCGAACTTGTCCGTCAGCGCGAACGCCAGCGGGCACCGCGGCCGACAGCCGAGTTCACCGCGGCGGTCGCCGATCGGCTTACCGACCGGCAGTACACCGCCCTCGAGACGGCGTATCTGAGTGACTACTTCGAGTTCCCGCGGCCAGTTTCGGGCGAGGAACTCGCCGAATCGATGGATATCTCGCGACAGACCTACCACCAGCATCTGCGGTCGGCACAGCGGAAACTGCTCGATGAATTTTTCGACCCCGAATAGGACCCTGAGCGGTCTCGTACGCGCAGCGAGGAGGTGTCTCAGCCGATGAGTACCATCACCGTCCCGACGGGACGCGTCCGACAGGTCGCGACAGCCTACGCGATCCGACCCGGGTGGCTTGCACTGCTCGTGACGATCGTCGCCGCGCTGGCGCTGGGCGAACTCCCGCTCGCCTACCAGTACGCCCCTCTCCTGGTGAGCGTCGTGTTCATCGGCCTCCCGCACGGCGCCGTCGACCACCTGGTGATGGCGCGTCATCGTGGCGAGTCGCTGACACGCCGCTGGCTGGCTCTGGTCGGGCTCATCTATCTCGTCCTTGGCGGACTGTACGGCCTCGTGTGGTTTCTCTTCCCGGTCGCCGCCTTCGCCTTCTTCATCGGACTGACCTGGTTTCACTGGGGACAGGGCGAACTGTATCCGCTGGTCGAGATCGTCGGCTCGTCGTACCTCCGCCGGCCGAGCCAGAAGGCGCTGACAGTGGGAGTCCGGGGCGGCGCACCGATGGCCCTGCCGCTCGTTGCCTTCCCGGAGCAGTATCAGTTTGTCGCGACGTCGCTGATCGGCCTGTTCGACGCCGGTGCCGCCGGGGCGCTCGCCCCGCTGTTCGAGCCGACAGCACGGGCCGTCGTCGCGGGGCTGTACGGTGTCGCTGCGCTCGCGACAGTGGTGCTCGGCTTCCACGGGGCGGACGAGCGCGAGCCGTGGCTCGTCGACACCGGCGAGATCGGGCTGTTGACCGTTTACTTCCTGGTCGTCCCGCCGATCCTCGCCATCGGTATCTACTTTTGCTTCTGGCATTCGCTGCGACACGTCATCCGAACAGTCCTGCTTCACGACCGGTCGGTCGGCTGGCTCGAGAACGGACAGCTCGGAGCGACTGTCCGGCAGTTCGCGTGGGATGCCGCACCGATGACCGCCGGTGCGCTCCTGTTACTCGGCGGCCTGTACCTGCTCGTGCCCGCCGCACCCCAGGAGGTCGCCGACCTCGTCGGGCTCTATCTCGCCCTCATCGCCATGTTGACGCTGCCACACGTGGCGATCGTCGTCTGGCTGGACCGGGCGCAGGGGCTTCTCTGATACGGACGGTTGTGATTCTTTTCGGCAGGGACGTCCAATAGAAGGCGTATCAGCTCGCGAAACGTGTATGTTGTCACGGCAGAGCGGTACCGAGTCACAACCGTCCGTATGAGCGTGTTCCCGGTCGGACCGCCGACCTGGCTCGAAACCGTTGTAAACCGCGGGGTCTCAGGTTCGTGTATGGCCGATATCCAGTCGGCACAGAAAGGGCTCTATCTCGGCGCGATACTGTTTGGTCTCGTCGCCGTCGTGGCGGGACTCGCGGGGCTGTTCGTCGTCCTGACAGGGGGCGGTCCCGGGCAGACCCCTGCGTCGGAGGTACTCGACGAGTTCGCCTGTGCGGACGAGGACCGTGACGTCCCCTTCCCCGGTGAGACAGACTACGGCGTGACCGCGAGGTCGACCAGCGCGGATGGCATCGCGTCGGTCAACGGGTCGACAGACGCGGACGGCTACCGTCTCGCAGTGACCGTCGAAGAGACTGTCCTGAACAGCCTCACGTGGTCGTTCGAGAACGAACCCGGCCCCGAGTTCAGCGAGGAGGGCAAGACGGTGACGGTCAACGGGACCGGCAGTGAACCCTTCCGGCTCTGGATAGATACGGTCACGGAGGAGGGGGACGTCATCCGACAGCAACTCGACGTCTGCCCGCCTGCGACGTAGTTCGCTGTGGCCACCTCTCGTTAGATTTAACAGACGACTCGGCCACGTCCAGATATGAGTGTCCGGAGCGAGTTCTGGTCGATCTACCGGCAGGCCCTACCGATCCTGTTCGTCGCGCTCGGCGGGGGGCTATTCGCGGGACTCGTTCTGGAGGTCATTCTCGAAAGCGCTGCGGTGTTTCCGGGCCTCCTGGTGATGGTCCCCGTCTTTCTCGCGACGCGTGGCAACGTCTACGGCGCGCTGGGCGGGCGCATTTCGAGCGGGCTCCACCAGGGGCTGATCGAACCACGGTTCGAGTGGAACGACCGACTCGTCAACGCCGTCGTCGCCTCGTTCGTCAACGGTATCGGCATTTCGGTCGTCATCGGCGCGCTTACCTGGCTCGTCCTGGTGATCCTGGGCTGGCCTGTGGCGCCCCCACATCACCTCGTCGGTATCATGTTGGTCGCCGGCTTTCTGACCTCCTTCGTGATGATATTCGGATTGCTGGTGGTCATCTTCTACGGGTTCGCGTACGGGTACGACCCCGACAACCTCGTCGGCCCCCTCGTCACGACACTCGGTGATATCTTCGGAATGATGTTTTTGTTGCTTTCGGTCCGGCTGATGGAGGTGCTGATCACGTGGTAGCCCCGACCGGTTCGCTGGGGTCGTGGGACGCAAAGATCATTATCACCAACATGTTTCCGCTGCTGGTTGTGTTGTCGGTCGTCGTTCTCTTCGCCGGGATCCGTCTCGAGAGTGCCGAAGAACTCCTCGAGGAGTTCGCGCTCCTGGCCGTGATGGTCCCGACGATGGTCGCCATGGGCGGCAACCTCGGGGCGATTCTCAGTGCGCGGCTCTCGACCCGATTTCACCTGGGGACGACCGAACTCGACCCCCGCGACCGGGTGCTGTGGGCGAACGTGCTCGCGATACTCGCGCTCGCTTTCACCATCTTCACCACACTCGCGCTGGCCGCGTACGTCCTCGGACTCGTCATCGGCGCCGAACTCGGGTTGGGAACCCTGCTTTTCATCTCGCTGGTGAGCGGCATGAGCGTCGCATTCCTCGCCGTCATCTTCAGCTTCGTGGCGACCTACGTCTCCTACCGGCTGGGTATCGACCCCGACGACACCACGATCCCCGTCGTCACGAACCTCGTCGACGTGTTCGGGATGGTCATCTTCGTTGGCGTCTCCATTGCAGCCGTGTGAGCGTGACGGGCCTGGCTGTTTCTACGCGCCGACCTCGGCCAGCAACTCCTCGGTTGCGTCCCACGTCCCGCGGACGATAAGGACGTCGTCTGTGCCGACAGTCTCCACGCCGTCGGGATAGAAGACCCAGTCGTCGTTCTGTCTGTGGATTGCGATGACCGAGACACCCGGGTGTGCCTCGACCAGCTGGTCGACCGACACGCCGTCGAACGCGCTACCCGGCGCGATGGGTACGCGCCGGACGGCCACGTCACTCTCCCGGACGGATTCCGCGATGACTGGATGCATGTCGATGTCCCGCAGGATTCCTTCGGTTATCTCGAGCGCCGCGTCGCTGATCGTCTCGGCACTGTTTGCGAGTCGGAGCAGGCCCCGCAGGGAGATCGGGTCGTCGACCTCGCTCGCCGCCGAGAGCGTCCACGCCTCCAGGCGGGCCTGCAGGGAGTCGACCTCGACTTCGAGCGAGTGGACCTCCCGTGCCAGTTGCTCGTCGTCTGCGAGCACGCTCACGTACGCCAGGTCGACCGAGAGTTCACTGACGTTTTTCATGAGGACGATCGTGTCGACCGCCCTCTCGAGATCCGCTATCTCCGTCTCGACGGGTTCCGGCCTGTCGTAGGGCTCGCCGGTCAGGGTCTCGAAAACCTTCGAGACGCTCGATTCCCCGCCACGAAGCAGGAGGACGTCCCCGGGGTCGAGACGGGTCTTCGCTGTCGGCTCCAGTTCCCACTCGTCTTCCGTCCGGACGCCGATGATCCGGACACCGGTTTCCGTCTCGAGGTTGATATCCTCCAGCGTCCGCCCGGCGTAGTCGGAGTCGGCTGTCAACGTCGCACGGGCGAGCACCTCGGTCGCCTCGGGGAGACCAGCACGGATCCCCCTGGGCAATCCCTCCTCCTCGAGGACGACCGTCGCGATATCACCGGCAGCGTTGCTTATTTTCTCCGTCGCGGCGACGATAGCGAGCACGGGCGCGAGCTGCTTTGCGTCCTTCGGCTTTCTGACTGCCATCAGCAGGTTCATCCGGGCCTGGATCTGGAGGATGTCCATCCGGGATTCGAGTGCGAGAACCTCCTCGGCGAGCTGGGTACTGTTGTGCAACAGCGCGGAGTAGGCCAGGTCGACGATGAGCTCGGAGCCGTCTTTCATCGCGATGAGGAGGTCCTTCACTCCGACCGGCTCGTACTCCACCGTCTCGGTCGACGGGTCACCGTCGAACGTACCCATGCCCCCCATTAGTCAGGACGGCCGTTTGACTCTATCGACTGGTTGCGACGGTCCCGCTGCCGGGCCCGTACTGTGGCAGGCTCGCGGCTGCCGGAGTCGTGTCGGGCGGCCTCGTCGTGGCTAAACGTGTATTCGGAGGGCGTCAGCGCCGCTACTGGCTTCCGTGTCAGCGACCAGCGGGTTCAGCCGCTGGCTTCCGGACCGTACCACTGTAAGTGGCAAGCCGGGTCTCCCGGGGCGGACCAGCCGCTCGAGCTCGTGGCGGAGTGTTCCGGGCTCTCATACGGATTGTTGTGATTCGTTACCGCGACGTCGAGACAGTGTGGTGGTTTTAGACCCGGAGACGCCGATACCTGGCCGGTACTGCCGAAAATAGTCACAACGATCCGTATCAGATAAACTCGTTGTTGCGCCAGTCGACGCTGTCGTCGCCGCGGTCGTCGCTGGGTTCCTCCGCGACGGTCACGCTTGCCGGGCGCTTCTCGCCATCCACAATGCGGATCGCTTCGAGCGATTCCTCGTCCGCGGCGACCGCGGTAAGCGTTCCCTTCTCGGCTTCTTGAGCAATACCACAGAGGACCTCGAACATCTCGTACTGCAGGGCAGTGTTCTGGAGCACAGTCTCGCGGTCGCCCTTGAAACAGGCGTACTCGACGAGTTCAGACTCGATCTCTTCCTCTTCCTCGAGTGCTCCCCACTGTGGCCCACCACCCCCTCGCGGGGGGCTTCCCGGCCCGTCCTCGGGTTCTTCCTCGTACACTCGGTTCTCCGTGACGCTCGCTTTCAGCTGTGCCGTCGGCGTGTATTTGCTGATGCTGTCGTCGCCAGTGACGGCGCTGATGATGAGCGTGTTGTTGCGTCGAGTAATGTCGACATCGTCGACGTTCTCCGGCAGACCGACGTCGTCGAAATAGTCGTACACGTCTTCGAGCGGCAGTTCCAGTGTCGAGTGGAGTCTGTATACGCGACTGGTCATAGTTTTGTGGGTTGACGGCCCTGCACCCGAGCCGAAGTGTCGAATGGATATACGCGTCCCATCCATAAATGGGCTACCCTTCGTCTGTCGGCATTCGTCCGGAGCCGGTTCCGGCGCAAAAACGGGTTTCAGCGGTCGAGAGACCGGAGTACAGCTCGACGGGACACGGCCGTTCACTTCGAGCCCCGGAACTGCAACGGACGCTGCAGACGGTTTCCCCGGGGGGAGTGCCGGGACAACGAACGGGGACGTCGCCGGACTGTGGCGAACGGTTTGAAACTGCCGGCTATAATTACGTGAACATATTCGACCCAACGTGGGGTCGACATTGCTCACGGGCGTATACCGGGCAGTACGAGACCGTCGCTCAGAGAGCGGTCACCCACTGTGAAAACACCTTTGGGAAGCCGCCCCGACGTTCGGGTATGGTCGAGGGGTACATCCGCTGGTTCGTCAAACTCCAGCCGTTCTACCAGATTCTGCTCGCTATCAGCATCGTCTTCGGTCTCTCGTCGTTTCTCGCGGGCCTCGCCGAGGGGAATGTCTATATGCTCGCGATGGCCCCGCTCTGGTTCGTCGGCGGACCGCTCGTCATCGCCTGGGCCGACCGGCGGGAGTCGTAGGACTCGCCCGACAGATCAGGGGAGCACCCCCGCGTCGGGACGACACGGTGGCGTCCTCGCGGACGGCGTCTGCGACGAGCCTCGCCTCGCTGCGCTCGCCTCACCGCCGTCGAACGGGTTCGACGAG
>JAZKTU010000164.1:0-6053 GCA_036625385.1 Halovenus sp.
ATTCCGCCTGTGACGAGTTCTACGTCGTCACCGACGGCGAGTGTCCCGTCTCGGTCGGCCTCGGGGATGCGCGTCCCGACAGTCATGCTGAAGAAGTTCCCGTCGAGGAGATCCGAATCCATCCAGGCGGGCAGCGTCGCCTCGCGGCGCTCGACGAACCGTTTCCGGAACTCCTCGGTTTCCTTGCCGGTCTGTGGGTCACGCACGGGGACGATACACCGGGGGACGGGCTCGACCCCTTCGAGTCGGACATCGCCGATCCGGACGTGAGAGTGGGTCGCGAGTAACCGGTCCTCCCAGAACGCCGGGACGCCGGCGACGACGAGGTTCGGTCGAAGCCGCAGGCGCATCCCGGTTGCGTCGATGTCGTCGTACCACGACGCCGCTTTCCGGAGTGTTGCTGTGCTGACAAGCGTCGGGCCCGTTTTGGAACTGTCGCTGTATACCGCACGATCGGTCTGGGCCCCCCCGGTTCGTTCCTCGAGACGGACAGTGAGGCCCAGGTACTCGCCGAGCCACGCCTCGATGGCCTCGCGGTCCCGGTCGAGGTGGAATCGCTCGGGTTCGTCCTCGCCGACCGCGAGTCCGATGGTCCGCTCTTCGAGGTCGACGTCCGACCGCAAGCGGTGAACCGCGTCCGTCCGTTTCCCGTTGACGTACTCGCCCGCTTCGTCGACGATAGCGAACGCCCGGTCGCCGGCGAGGCCGCCGATGTCAGTCACTGTGACCCGGTCGCGAGCAACCGGATCGAGCGCTTTCACCGGATACACCGCGATGTGTGACAGCGTTGGCACAGGTTGTAGATCCGTCTCGACGGATATAGCCGTGTCGGTGGCGCCGGACTCGGACAGAACTCTACTGCCGGCTATACCGACGTGAAGATATTCGACCCCACTGGGGGTCGACATTACTAACGGGCGTATAGCCGACAGTATAACAATCCCAGACGCCAACGGCGGGTATGGAGATCGACCTGCACCTCCTCGATCGGGGGACAATCCGGGCGGACGTCAACTTCGCACTCGACGCAGAGGTCGTCGCGACCAGAAGTTCCCAGTCACCCGACCTGCGGTACGAGTCGTTCGCGGTCTGGAACCTCGTCATCGACCACCCGGAGACGACCATCCTCTGGGACACGGGCTCTCACCCCGACGCGGGCGACGGCTACTGGCCCGAGGGGCTGTTCGAGGTGTTCGCCCACGAGGACGCAGCCGAGCGCGACCTCGAAACCGCCCTCGACGAGGTCGGCTACGGGATCGGTGACATCGACGCCGTGGTCCAGTCACACCTCCACCTCGACCACGCCGGCGGGCTGGAACACTTCTCGGGGACCGACGTGCCGGTATACGTCCACCGGCGCGAACTCGAACACGCCTACCTCAGCGCGAACAGCCCCGCCGGCGACGACGCGTACGTGGGGGCGGACTTCGACCGCGACCTGCGCTGGGAGGTCCTCGACGGCGATCGACAGCTCGCCCCCGGTGTCGAACTGCTGCACCTGCCCGGCCACTCGCCGGGGATGCTGGGCGCGCAGATCGACCGGGCGGACGGGACCGTGCTCATCGCCGGTGACGCCGCCTTCCTCGCGCCAAACTACGAGGACGACCGGTCGATGGGGGCGAGCCTCATTCACGACACGGCGGCGCTGTCTGCGAGTCTCCGCAGAGTGCGCAGGCGGGAGCGTCGGAGCGACGCGACCGTGCTGTACGGGCACGACCCCGACCAGTTCGAGCGGCTGCAGGGGACGCTTTAATTCATATCACTCCCTCGCGACACAGCCGCGCGAGACAGTTCACGACCGCATGGCCCTCCTCGCTTCGCGGGGTCGGCCCGAGTTCCAGCTGGAGGCCGCCGTCCGCGGCGAGCCAGTTGACGAAGTTATCGGGGCTGGTCCCGGCGTACGCCCCCGCCGCGACCGTCTCGACGGGCACGGAGACCGTCTCTGCGAGTGCGTCGCGGACCCGACGCTTGCGCTCGGCGTCGGTCGCACCCCCGACCAGTATCTCGTCGTCGGCCAGCCCGTGCAGGCTGAGCACCGACGCGAACTCCCGCTCCGCGACGGCCCCGAGCAGCGGGTACGACGCCGGGCTGAACGACGAGGAGGGGGGGTGGTACTGCTCGAACGCCCCGCCGTCGTCCCGGCCGAGACAGCTCCAGCAGACAGTCCCCGGAAGCTGGGTGGCGAGTTCGAGTGCCCGCTCCGTCGTCCCCGGTTCGACGGCGCCGCCGTGGGCAGCACAGACCAGTCGCTCGTCGCTCTCCCCGTCGTCGTAGCGGAGTTCGACGAGGTGACCGGTGTCGGTGATATCGAGCACCGTCGTCTCGAGGACCCGTTCCGGCACGTCCGAAAGGACGGGCCAGCGCCAATTAATATTTTTCAGGTGCGCCCGCGCCCCCTCGCGGAGGAGCACGGGCGAGTGCGGCGACAGGAGCCGTTGGCCCTCTACAGCAACGCGTCGAGGACGCCGTCCACGCCGAACCGTACCGGATCGGTCGTCGGCGTGCCGAGCGCCTCGCCGTACGCCACGACCGCCTCCCGTGCTGTGTCCTCGGCCAGTCCCTGTGTGTTCAACATCCCTGCCTCGACCGCCGCCCCGGAGACGGGTGCAGACATCTCTTCGTAGAGGTCAGCGTAGGCGGCAGGATCGGGAATGGGAAAGGACTCGTACCCTCGGACGGCGTCGTGACCCTCGATGTGACAGAGCACGAGCGCGTCGGGCTGTGCACCGTGGAGGATGGCGGTGGTCACTCCCGAGTACGCGGGGTGGCCAAGCGACCCCTGGCCCTCGACGAACAGCACGTCGTGGTTGCCGGCGTCCTCGACGAGGCGTTCGGTCGCGCCGGCTGCGAAATCTGCGACGACGCGGTCGATGGCGATTCCCCAGCCCGCGATCATGATGCCCGTCTGACCGGTCGGCACGACCGCCGCATCCAGTCCGCGGTCGCGCGCGCCATCGCGCAGGGCGAACGACGCTGTCATCTTCCCCGTCGAACAGTCCGTTCCGACGGTCAGCACAACGCGCGCGTCGACGTCGCCGGCAGTCCCGTCGGCGACAGTCAGGTCGTCGGGTGGACGGCGCACGTCCCGGAGGGAAACGCCGTGTTCCCGGGCGAGCGTGGCGAACTCGTCGTCGTCGGCAAGGAAGTAGTGCAGGCCGGCGACGACATCACAGCCCCGCTCGATCGCCGTCCGGACGTCGGGCCGCCAGGACTCGTCGAAGCCGCCGCCGATGGGGGCGATACCGATGACGAGTTCGTCGCAGTCCGGTGCGTCGGCCATCGACTCGACGATCGGTGCGTCCTGGAGTTCCGGGAGGTGGTCGCTGACGCGCTCGCCGACGCGCTCCCGGTCGAGCACTGCTACGACCTCGTGGTCGCCGTATCGCAGGATGCCGACCGCCGTCTTCGCGTGGTCGGGAAACTTTCCGTGGGCGAGAATGGCGACGCGCATGTATAGCCCGGGCACTGGCGTGCCGTTAAGCGTTGTGTCGTCGGCGGGTCCTGCGGAGACACACTATCACACGACACGCAGCGGGACCGTCCAGAACGACTTCCAGGCTTCCCGGAGTGCGTCCTCGGGGTCGCCGGTTGCGTCGACCGTCGCGGTGGCGTCCGCGAGGTGCATGACCTCCCCGAGGACGGACCGTTCGCCGACAACGTACAGCCGGTCGCCCTCACGCTCGTCGAGGGCAGCCAGGCATCGGTCGAGGTGGTCGTCGATCTGCTCGTCGCGGAGTCGCTCGAAACGTGCCTGCGAGAAGCCGCCTTTGGAGTGCTGGCTCTTGAGCGCGCTGTCGAAGCCGTGAAACGCGGTGCGCTCGTCGCCCTGGTACGTCCCCATGGCGAACAGGTCAGACCGGACGAGTGCAAGCGTGTACCGACCCCGAGGGCGGAACCACGACTCCTCGACACGGAAGCCGCTGTCCCACTCGGTGAACGGTTCCGGCGCGACGGGCGGGCGGAGGCACGCGCCGACCAGTCCGGCGTCGTCAGTGAGCGCAAGACACGGGGCGGCGCGGGTGACAAGCGCCGTCCGGTCGCCGAAGGCCTCGCGGACAGCTAGCGGGATGTCGTTTCCCCCGGGCACGTACGCGCTGAAGGCACCTTGCGGGTTGGTCTCCACCGAGCGGAGTCGGTCGAGTATCTCGTCGGCTCGCCGGCCCTCGAGTCGGGTCTCCCGGCGGTAGGTCAGCGCGGTCTCCGCGGAGTCCAGCGTGTCGATGCGGTCCTCGAGTTGCTCGATGCGATCCTCGAGCCTGTTGGCGCGCCGTTCGGCCTCCTGCTTTTCCGTAGTGGCTTCGGCACGCCGGTCCTGCTCTGCCTCGAGTTGCTGCTCGAGCCGGCCCTTTCGCTCCTCGAGGTCGGCGATGCGATCTTTGAGTTCCGTTCGACCGAGCAGGTCGTCGAACATCACCACAAGCGGGGAGCCGCCGGGTCTTAAACCCGACGGCTGCCATCCTCGCGGGACAGCGAGGCTACGCGGACTGGTCGAGCGCGAGGAGCTGGCGGGCACGGTCGGCCTTGGCCAGGAACACCTCGCTGAGTTCCGGCGGGTTCTCGATGCCCGCGGACTCCAGTACCTGCTCCGGTACTGCGAGCGTGTCGGCTGGCATCCCCTCCTCGCCCGTCACTGTGAGATGCGTGGTTCCGACTTTCATCACGAGGGGCCTGTCGAGGGATTCGACCCCGGTTCCCTCGGCGTAGAGGTGCTCGTTGACTCGTCTGTACTGTGTGCGACACATCGCCGGCGTCTCTCCCCCGGCCGGTTCGACGTACAACCGCCCAAGGTAGTACCCGCTTGAGAAGTGCTCGAACATGCGGTACACGTTAGCATACTCGACTGCTTTACTTAAATTTACCGCAAAGGTTTATATAGTATTACTTTTCAACATTTGAATCCTGTGGTACAGTTCCGGCCGGAGCCCGTCGACCCGGGGACACTGAAACGAAGATACTAGTATCGCGTCCAGGATCGTCCGGGTCCCGAGAGGAACTGTCTATCCGGGCTGCCCGGTCGCCTGACCCGAGTATCCGGCTCAATGACAGGACACACCGGCCCGTCGGTCCGTCTCTTGTGACGTGCACGATACGCCTCGAAATATCTCTCTAAACTCTCTTGGAGCGTCTCAGACCGTTTCAGGCTCGGTAAACGGAACGAACGGACGCCCGGGCGATGGGTGAACGGAACGAACGGACGTTCGGCTTTATATTGGTAAGGATCCAAAACAAAGCTATGGATATGCGTCAGGGTACCGTCGTTGCTCTCCTCGCCGCGGTGGGCGTCGGTCTGCTCGTGCCTCCGGCGCTGGGGGTTGGCTTCGCTGCCGACCATGGGGACGACGAGACCGAAGCCGCACTCGGTACGGAAGTCGCGGCGTTCGCTCAGGCGACCGCAGAGAGCGCGAACGGTACCGTCGACCGGGGGATGTGGGCTGTGGAGGTCAATACCACCGACCGACCCAGTGAGGCGGTCGAGCAGCGCACGGCAGCGCTCGAACAGCGCCTCGAGCGCCTCGAGGAGCGCATTGCCGACCTGAGAGCCAAACGGGAAGCTGGTACCCTGCCGGAACCGGCCTACCAGGCCCGGGCAGCAGCCCTCCGGACACAGCTTCGAAGCGTCGAAGTGAGCCTCGATCAGACGGCAAAGACGGCAGCGCGGGTCGGGGTGAACGCTACTCGTCTCGGGATACTTCGCACCGAGGCAGCGAATATGACCGGACCGGAGGTTGCGGCGGTCGCCCGGAACATCACTGACGCCCCCCGCGGTCCGCCGGACGATGCGGGGCCGCCGGGTAATGCAGGCCCGCCGGATGATGCAGGGCCGCCAGACGACGACAGCGACGCGGACCCGCCCGGCGACCCGGGTCCGCCCGAGGATGGTAACCCGGGAAACGGGAGTGACGGAGGCCCGCCGGACGACGACAGCGACGCGGACCCGCCCGGCGACCCGGGTCCGCCCGAGGATGGTAACCCGGGAAACGGGAGTGACGGAGGCCCGCCGGACGACGGGAGTGACGGGGGCCCACCGGACGACGGGAGTGACGGGGGCCCGC
>JAZKTU010000165.1:0-5890 GCA_036625385.1 Halovenus sp.
GTTTGCGGGTGCGGTCGCGGTTGTCAGTACCGAACTTTGTGAGGTACTGAGTATACCCAGTCGGTACAGGCGGACCTGGGCAGGGCAACGGGTCTCGTCGCTGCGGGGAACACGTCCGGCGCCCGCGAACTCCTCGACGAGCGTTTCAGTGCGGTCTGTGAGACCGAGGTGCCCCACCTGCACGAGGCTGGCAAAAGACAGGTCCGTCGCTGTCATCGCCATCTCGCGGAGTACGAGGAACCCGCGGCGTATCGGAGCGATGCCGACAAGTTCCTCTCGGAATAGGAAAGCATTTTTCCCCCGCGGGGTCGGTTCCCCGCATGAGCAACACCGCGGACTGGGGGCCGGTTGCGGACGTCCGGGACCGCTCCCCACTTCTCCGGAGGTACGCCGACCAGTACCGCGAATCGACGCCGTTCGAGGGGCTCGTCGTCGGTGTCTCTGCACCGCTGACGCCACATACCGGGCTCTTCGTCGACCTGCTTGCGACCGGCGGCGGCGACGTGTTCGTCACCGGCGAGGCGGGGAGCACCAACGCCGACGTCGTCGAGTGGCTCCGGGACCGGTCGGGGATCACACCGCTTGCGACCTCCGGCATGTCCACCGACGAACTCGACGACACGCGCAGAGAACTCCTGGAGGAGAAGCCGGCGGTGATCGCCGACGACGGCGCACGCCTGCTGAGTCTGCTCCACGAAGAGTTCCCGGAGACGGCAGCGTCAGTCCGGGGGGCCTGCGAGCAGACGACGATCGGTATCACCCGTCTGGAGGCGATTGACAGGGAGGCAGGGCTCGCGTTTCCAGTGTACGACGTCAACGGGACGCCGATGAAACGACACTTCGACAACGTCCACGGAACGGCGGAGAGTTCGCTCACGGCGCTTTCCTCCCTGACGAACGCGATGATCGCCGGGTCGGTCGCGGTGGTCGCCGGTTACGGCCACTGCAGGCGCGGGCTCGCCCGGAAACTCCGCTCGCTCGGCGCCCGGACGATCGTCACCGAGGTCGACCCCCGGAAAGCGCTCGAGGCGCTGGCCGACGGACACGCCGTCGAACCGATGGAATCGGCAGTCACGGAGGCCGATTTCCTGCTCACCGCGACCGGTCGGTATCAGGTGGTGGGCCGGGAACACCTCGATTCGCTCGCCGACGGTGCAGTGATCGCCTCGATCGGCAGTCCGATAGAGATCGACGCGGATGCACTCGCGGAGCGAGCGAGGTCGGTCGAACAGCGGAAACCGGGTGTCGAGCGGTACCAGTTCCCCGACGGCCGCCACGTCACCGTGCTCACCGAGGGACGGGTGGTCAACCTGGCTGCGCCGGCCAGTGCGGGCAACCCGAGCGAAGTGATGGACACGACGTTCGCAATGATGGCCCGGAGTCTCGCAGCGCTCGCGCGCGGCGTCGATCTGGCGGCGGGACTCCACGCAGTACCGGATCACCTCGACCGGGAGGTTGCCCGGGAGAAACTGGCCGCGATGGACGTCGAAATCGACGACATAGGTGGCGAACAGCGCGCGTACCACGAAGAGTGGGCGTCACACGGCGCTGGGTCGAACGACGACAATCCGGGTTGATCCTGCCGGCGGTACTATATCGAACGAATTCGACATCCCGGGGTGCCGACTTAACCGACCACAGCAGTCCGTCTCATAGTGATTAGTGCGAGTCGTTACCGGTCTCTCACCACCCCGGGGTGGTGAAGAACCGGTAAACAGTCGCACTAATCACTATCAGGCGTCGTCGGGGGCGGCGTCCGCGGGTGCGTCCTCCTCTAGCAACTCTTCGCCCTCGTACTGCTCTCGGAGGTCGATTTTCGAGAACTTGCCGGTAGCCGTCTTCGGGATTTCGTCGATAAACTCGAAGCCATCGGGAAGCCACCACTTCGGGTACTCCTCGCGGAGCATCGCGTTCAGTTCCTCGGTCAGACGGTCGTGGTCGACGTCCCCGGAAGCGACGATCATCGCGACCGGGCGCTCCTGCCAGCGTTCGTGTGGCACGCCGATGACGGCGGCTTCGGAGACGTCGTCGTGGGCCATGATGGCGTTTTCGAGTTCCTGGGAAGAGATCCACTCGCCGCCGGATTTGATGACGTCTTCGGCGCGGTCGACGATTTCGATGTACCCCTCCTCGTCGACGGTGACGATGTCACCTGTGCGGAGCCACGCCCCCTCGAAGTCCGACTCGTTCGCTGCCGGTCGCTGGTAGTATTCGGTCGTTACCCAGGGCCCGCGAACGAGCAACTCGCCGAATGCCTCGCCGTCCTGTGGGATCTCGGCACCGTCGTCGTCGACCACCTTGAACTCGGCGCCCGGGACGATGAGCCCCTGTTTGCTCCACTTTTCGACCTGGGTCCCGTAGGACGCGTCCTGCAGATCGTGCGTGAGTCGGGAGACGGTCCCGACCGGTGACGTTTCGGTCATCCCCCACGCGTGGACAACGTCGACGCCGAGGTCGTCGAACTGCTGGATGACGGCCTCCGGTGCTGCCGCCCCGCCGATGACGATCTCCTCTAGCGTCGAGAGGTCGACCTCGTTGTCCTCCAGGTACTCGAGCAGTCCGAGCCAAACGGTCGGCACCCCCGCCGTGATGGTGACTCCCTCCTCCTCGATGAGGCGAGCGAGGTCGGCGGGTTCGGGTGCTGGCCCAGGGAACACTTGCTTTGCACCGGCGGCGGTCGCGGCAAAGGGCATGCCCCACGCGTTGACGTGGAACATCGGGACGACTGGCATCACGACGTCGGAGTCCTCGACACCCAGCGCCTGCGGGGTCAACATTGCCATCGTGTGGCTCCACATCATCTGCTGGGTGTACTCGACGCCTTTCGGCTTGCCGGTTGTCCCCGAGGTGTAGCACATGCCGGCCATGTCCTCCTCTTCCAGATCCGGCGGGTCGTAGTCTGTGGACTGGTCCCCGACGAACGACTCGTAGTCAGTCAGCGGTTCCAGGGGGACGTCCGGAACTGCAGAGCCCATCACGACGAACTGCTCGACGCTCTCGAAGGCGTCGGGGTCGTATGCCGAGGCGAGTTTCTCGGCCAGTGACGGGTCGACGAAGACGACGCGGTCGGCGGCATCCTCGACGATGTACTGGATGTGTTTGTCCGGGAGCAGCGGGTTGATGGTGTGCAACTGCGCGCCCATGTTCGGCACGCCGAAGTACGTCTCGAAGTGACGGTCGTGGTTCCAGCAGAACGTCCCGACCCTGTCGCCCTCGTCGACTCCGAGGGCGTCGAGTGCGTTTGCGAGTTGTCGTGTCCGATCCGCATACTCGGCGTAGGTGTACCGTTGCATTCCCTCGTGGGTCCGAGCTACGACCTCGCGGTCAGGATAGATGGTTTCCGCACGCCACAGGAACGGCCCGAGTGTCTGGTCGTCTCCACCCATAGACTTTCCTATCGATAGCTGCCGGCATAGTGTTTGCTGAAATGATATATTAGTTGTCACGCGGTGCAGTCTATGGGTTCGTGGTCAGGTTGGGCACGCGACAATCCACGTTGGAGGAACTGGTCGGGGACTCCGGCCGGCACTCATACTGCCGGCTATACGTCCGTTCCCTCGGTCGCTTCGTCCACTGTAATAGTAATCGGTCTCGACGCCGACACCCCTCGACCAGGGGAGTGCCGTATTTCGTATACGGGCCGACTGTCGTCCAGACGACCGCCGTGCTACGCGCACTCTCTCTGATAGTGATTAGTGCGACTGTTTACCGGTTCTTCACCACCCCGAGGTGGTGAGAGACCGGTAACGACTCGCACTAATCACTATGAGACTCTCCGGCTCTGTTGCGTCGCCGACAACGATCGGGAGTTCGTCCGGTGGGTACTGTTCCGTGAGATACTCGGCGACGAACCGTCCCGCGACGCCGGTCGCGCCCCAGACAACGAGGTCGTACTGCCGGTCAGTCTCTGCCACCTGTTGCAGCAATTGGCTGTCCAGACGAAATATTAGCAGGTTCGATCACCAGCGCAACTGACTCCCCCCGACGACTCTTCACGAGAGAACCGACTTTTCGACAGGAACACGCCGAAGCGGTCGTAGAGACACGCCCGCTCCCGTCCCACGAAGTCACGACCACCCCACAGATGTATGAGCGCGTGCTGTTTACTTGTGCTATGTCTACACCAGGTACGACAGCTACCAGGGTCAACCAGCAACCCTCTGCGCGGGATACTCGGCTCCGGCTGTGGAACGCCGTCATGGCTGTTCTCCACTTTCTGCAAGGGGTGACGATGGTCATCCTGGCCGACCAGGTTCTGTGGCCGGTCACACGCACGAGATACGGTTTCAACGCCGAAACCGAAACCATCTTTCCGGAGACGGTCTCGTTTATCGACGCAAATCTCCCGCTTCTCGTGGCGGGCTTTCTCTTCATTTCCGCGTTCGCGCACACCGCTATTGCGACTGTGCTGTACGACCGGTACGTCGAGTATCTCGACAGGGGGATGAATCCCTACCGCTGGTACGAGTACTCCGTGAGCGCCTCGCTGATGATCGTCGTCATCGGCATGTTGGCCGGAATCTGGGACCTCGGGACGCTCGTGGCCCTGTTCGCGCTCGTTGCAGTGATGAACCTCGCCGGACTCCTGATGGAACGACGCAACGAGTCGACCGACGAAACCGACTGGACGCCGTACTGGGTCGGCGTCGTCGCCGGTATCGTGCCCTGGATTGTAATCGCGATCACGTTCGTCGGCACGGTAACGGCAAGCGGCGGCGAGTTTCCCGAGTTTGTCATCTACATCTACATCTCGATTTTCATCTTCTTCAACCTCTTTGCGCTGAACATGGCCCTGCAGTATCTGGAAGTATCACGGTGGAAGAAATACCTCTTCGGGGAGAAAACGTACGTTCTGTTGAGTCTGGTGGCCAAATCCGCCCTCGCATGGCAGGTGTACTTCGGCACGCTGAACTCCCCGATCTGAGCGTCGAAGGCGTGGGTGGTCGAAGGGGTCCGCTTCAGTGCGACGGGAGTCAGCGTGTGATGCCAACCAGGTACCGGTTGTCACGTACTCACCCCGAAGCGTGGTCGTCCGGGTGGAAAAAACCGCGTCCCGGTATCGTTGCCCGAACGGTGAACGGACGGACGCTGCCGGAGTGGGGTCGAATACCGTCGCTATAGATCGTAGCGGAGTCCTGCGTGCCGAGGCAGTCAACTTCGACTGGAGCCTCGGGGAGCGAGTCACCAGGGCCGGGTTAGATCATCGACAGTGTGCCAGTTGCGGACACTCCAGTACGCGAGTCCACCGGCGACGGTCACCGCTGCCATCACGTACAGGGGAAGTTCGGGTGCAACGACGATGAGCCCGTAGACGACCGCCTCGGTCCCGAGGCCGATACCGACAAATCCCAGGAATCCCGCCGCTGTTGCACGTCGCAGCACAGTCGTCCCGTCCTGGGGCAAGTATCGCATCGTCAGCAACGCACCGACGAAAACGCCCGCCCCCGAGAGGACGTACACCGGGAGTCTGATCCCGAATCCCGTGGTCGCTCCGCCGACAAAGCTCGCCGCACCCACGGCCAGTACCGTGACGACGACGAGTGCCCCTCCGACGACCGGGCCTCTCTCTGTCAGTCCCTCTGTACCGCCGATCCTGTCCGTCGACGTTGCCATCGAGCTATCGATGCACAGTCACGTATAAAAGGGTTAGTCAGACTTCCGTCTGACACGCTCTCCGGTCCGAAGAGTCGAAATACCGGTTCGAGCCGCACTGAAAGAACTGCAACACTCTCTTTTGAGGACGTGTTCAGCCGCTTGTTTCACGAATACTGTACGAACTCGGGTTGTCAGACCCGACGAAGATTGTCAGCGCAGTGATCTCCTCGTCGACATTGAAAAAGTCGTGTTCGAGTCCTTGTTCGACAAAAACTACATCCCCAGTCTCGATATC
>JAZKTU010000166.1:0-5668 GCA_036625385.1 Halovenus sp.
CGCCCGGAGGATACGTCCCCCGTCCATCGGAAAGCCGGGGAGGAGATTGAACGCGGCGAGCACGATATTGAGAACGGCGAGATAGCCGAAGACGAAGCGGACGGGGTCCAGACTCGATGGTAGTGCGATGAACGCGACGTAGGAGCCGACGCCGATGAGGACGCTCACGACCGGCCCGGCGATAGCGATCACCAGTTCGTGGCGCCAGTCGTCAGGGAATTCAGAGAAACTGGCGACGCCGCCGAGCAACCAGAGGGTGATCGACTCGATCTCGTATCCGTACCGCAACGCGACCAGCGAGTGGCCGAACTCGTGCAGGAGGACGCCGACAAAGAGTCCAAGAGCGGACGCCAGTCCGAGTATCCAGGGGAGATATCCGGTCGTCAGGTCCCCCGAGTCGATCGTCGTGGCAAACGTCTCGTTGATCACGAGTGTCAATCCGGTAATATCCCGGGCGATGAACGCGGCAAACAGAGGGAGGACGATCAGAAACGTCCAGTTGAGCCTGATCGGGATACCGACCGCCGAACCGATCCGAAATCCTCGCATACGTGAGTGATTGCGGCGGAACGGGTTAAAAAGCGTCTGTTAACGGAGACGGCGTGGTCGATGGGTTCGACAGCGGTATCCTCATACTGTCGGACACAAGTCACAGTTCGTCAGCGGTTCCGGTCAGGGACGCATCTGTGACTGTCTTGCCGAGGACAGCATGTCCCCTCTCCCCGGACATCACCGAAACCATATCACCCGACGTCGAGTGGTCCCTTTGACCGACGGGGACCGTCTGCAAGGTGGGGTGGACCGATAGCGCCTCGGTGTGAGACGCCGACGTCCTTCGCGAAGAGCGAGCGTCAGACCGCATCTGCTGTCCCGATCCGGAGTATCACTCGAAAACTGACAGCAGGTCGTCGAGCGAGTGCGTGTTCAGCACGTCATTCGCTTCACACCACCCCCGTCGCGCTTGCGCGACCCCCAGGTGCATGACATCCAGTTCGCCCGTCGTATGAGCGTCCGTACTGACCACGTACTGGACGGTCTCCCGATACTCTTTGACCGACGCCCAGTCGAGATCGAGCCGCTGGGGTTGAGCGTTGATCTCCACCGCCACGCTCTCCGCGGCGGCCGTCTCCATCACGGTCTCCGTATCGAGATCGAGCGGTGCTCGTTCGTTTATCAACCGGTTGAACGGATGGGCGAAGATATCGACCGGGAACTCCCGAAGCGCGTCGACCACCCGCTCGGTCGGATTTGACGGGTCGCTGTGCATCCCCGCGACTATCAGGTCACAGTGGTCGTACCAGGACTCGGGTATCTCTAGTCCCTCTTCGGTGATCTCGGCCTCGATCCCCTGGAGGACCGTGACGTCTCTGTCCTCATTGACCGCTTCGACGTCCGCCACCTGTTCCGGGAACGTCTCCCCGTCCAGGGTGCTCGGAATCGGAGCGTGTGGCCCGTGGTCGGTGACGAGGACGTACTCCAGTTCCCGCTCGGCCGCAGCTTCGGCCATTTCGCGGACGCTGTGTGACCCATCGGAGTAATCGGTGTGCAGTTGTAGGTCGCCGCGGATATCGTCGAGTGCAACCAGACCGGGGAGTTCGCCTGCAGCCGCTGCGCCGACTTCCCCGGTGTCCTCTCGCAGTTCTGGGGGGACCCACGCGAGGTCCAGTGTGTCGTAGACGTCCGCCTCGGTTTCGCTGGCGAGGCGCTCGCCGGCACGCTGGCCGTCCTCCGCAGGGTCGACGCCACTGACGTCGAAGAGGCCATACTCGTTGAGCTTCCAGTCGCGGTCGATCGCCCGATTCCGGAGGGTGATGTTGTGGTCTTTTGAACCTGTGAAATAGACGAGAGCGGAGCCGTGTTCCGTCTCGTCGGCGATCCGAAGGTCCATCTGTAGGTCGCCGGAGACGACGACCGACGACTTCGTCTCGCCTCGAGACAGGACCTCCTTCACGTCGTCGTGCGTGCAGAAGCGCTCCATCGCTGTCTCCGGATCGGACGCGGCCGCCAGGATGTCGATATCGCCGACGGTGGGTCGGCGCCGTCGGAACGAACCGACGATGTCAACCTGATCGAACGCATCGTCGTCCTGAAGTCGGGTTTCGATGTCCTGTGCGATCGGGAAGGCCCGCCGGAGAAGCATCCGCTCTTGGCTCTCTTTCGCCCGTTCGATGTGGTCGAGAACGTTCTGCTCGGATATCTCGCCGAACCCTTCGAGGTCGGCGATCTCACCCGCCTCGGCCGCACTCTCGAGGTCGTCGAGCGTCTGGACGTCGAGTTCCAGGTACAGTTTCTTGGCCGTCTTCGGACCGACGCCTTCCACACTGGTGAGCGCCTCGATGTCCACGGGGAGGTCCGCTTTGAGGTCCTCGTAGTACGCCAGTTCCCCGGTCTCGAGATACTCCGCGACCTTCTCGCTGATCGACTCCCCGACGCCCTCGATCTCTTCGAGTTCCCCCCGATCGTGTACGTCTTCGAGGTCTTCCGAGAGCGACTCGATGTTCCGTGCGGCCGTCCGATAGGCGCGTGGCTTGTACTCCGCCTCCTGGATCTCGAGGAAGTCGGCGATCTCGCGGAGCATGGTGGCGATCTCCTGGTTTTTCATCCGGGTCTGACTCCTACACGGACTATCGCTGGCGTCCGGTAAGTAATCGTGTGCCGCCGGTATTCACGACTCGGCGTCGGGTCTGGCGAGGACGAACTCGACGATTCGTCGACCGTGGTAGTGTCGCCGGTTTCGACGCAGTGAGCAGCGCCGGCATTCCCCCACGCCAGCGCGGGTTCACAGTCCCGGTCGCTCGCCAGTCCGTATCCGAGGCCTCCGGTAACGCGGTCACCACCCCCGGTGTGACGTTCTGGCCGGGGAGTCCGAGGGCTGTCCACGGCGGTCAGCCCCTCGGCCGTGGAGACGACTGCCTCCTGCCGTGCGTTACGACGCCCTCGGCCCCGGTCGCTTCTCGGACCGCGTCGAGGCGGTCGTCGGGCACAGGTTCCGGTCCGACCGTCCGAAGCAAAGAGATAGCTCGATACGAATACCGGCCCCGACCCGTGTGCCGGGCTCTCATAGCGCTCTCCTGGTGCGGAGAGAACTGCCACAGAGAGGCTGGAAAGAAGCCCCGAAGTAGTTTTTGCCCCCTCCTGGGTTTCGGGGCCTGTCGTTAGTACTCGGGGCGTTGGGACTGGATGACTGCCGCCAGTTGCTGGTTTTCGTCGGCGAGGAGTTCGGTCAGGTCGTCGGCGGTGATGATCCCCACGAGTTCGTCGGCCTCGTCGCAGACGGGGAGGCGACGAACGCCGTTCTCGCTCATCACCTGAGCAGCCTCGTAGAACCCGGCGTCCGGACCGACGGCACACAGGTCCGTCGACATGACGTCGTCGGCAGTCTGGTCAGTCGAAGCAGTCTCTTCGGCGAGCACGCGCGTCGTCAGGTCGCGGTCCGTAACGATCCCCGTCGGGATATCGTCGTTCGTGATGACGACGCTCCCCACGTTTTCGTCTCGCATTTGCCGGGCGAGGTCGGTGACGGGGGTCTCCGGGCTGGCACTGACGACGTCTTCTCGGGCGAGGTCTTCTATCGGCATTCTCGTTCCCTCCGTGTAGTTCCTCGGCGAGCCATCACATAGACCGAGCGGATGTTTCCCAGTCGCCTGGAATCACCCGGACACTGATAGCGGTAACAGCGCGGAAACCCACCCCTTCAGGGCTGTCTCTTACGCATAAATCAGGGCTATCGACGTCGACTCCAAACATTCAGATGATTGTGTGCCTATGTCTCTGAGCAGAACAGTGAATTCACTGTGAAGGTCGCTGAATGAGCAGCCTTGGCGCTCATTCAGCACCGAGTTCGTAGCCTTCTGCCCACATTCGGAGCTTCTGCAGCCCTTTCCACATCGTCTCCCAGCCTGGTGGTGGATCAGATCCCCGGTCCAAATACCCGCCAAGTTTCGCTACATTGACCGCGTACGCTTTGGCACTCTGTCCGCTCAGTTCTGGAAATTTCGTTTCCAGAACTGCGCGTTCAGCTTCACTCAACAGAATCTCTGGGTCACTCGGGTCCTCTCCACGAGCTAGCGCTCGTAACTCCAAGATCTTCCACGCAATCACTGAGACGGCGACCGAGTCACATAGCGACCCCAGTATCGCGAGGGCCGTGAACATCACTAACTGTTCGATGTTCGAGGAACGGCCCGTCGGGACTGCTGTCATCCGGTACCGCCGTGACGGCTCGGTCGGGGCTCGAGCGACCGCTTCAGTCTCGAGAAAGATAGCGGCATCGAGGGACGAACGCCGACGGGAAGGTCGAGGAGTGTCACGCCTCTCGTCCAGTGAACCGACGAGTACCGTCCGAGCCGTCCACGAGGGGGCCCGTATCGGGCGACGCTCGAGTACCTCGATGAAAACGATATTGATCTTGTAGTGATGGGAACGCATGGCCGGACCGGAGGCGAACGAGCCCCGTTCGGCAGTACCACCGAACGCGTGGTCAGGTTCGCTGACGTACCGGTCATGGCTGTCCGTCTGGCTGAGGACGCGGCCATTCCCGGATCGGGATACGGGATGGACGACTACGTCGTGACCCCTGCTGACGGGAGCGATGCCGCCGACCGTGCTGCCGATCACGCGCTGGGCATCGCCGAACGGTACGGCGCCGATGTCCACGTGATCTACGTCGTCGACACGACGGCGGACGGGTTCGAGGACGCTCCCCGGAGTGTCGTCGGCCTCCTCATACTGTCGGACACAAGCACTGCCACCGTTCGATGACTGTCTCGGGGTTTTTCTGACGGGTCATCCCCGAACAGCGGATCGCCCGTTCACGAACGTGTGTCCGACAGTATCAACCAGGGCGGACAGAACGCAGTCGAGGATGTCGCGAGGCGCGCGCCGGTCGGGACGACCTGCCCCGCTCCACTCCCCCATTATCGCAACGGGCGCTCCGATCTGCTCAGGCCCCTCCTCTTCCCCTGTGACAGTCGCACCTCCGTCTCTCCCCGAGGGCCGAGTGAAATGGCGACGTCGTCGACCAATCGGATATACTCACTGGCGTGTTTCCCGGACCGGCGGATGCGGGTCCGTTCTTCGAGCAGACCCGCCTCCGTGAGGAGGTCGAGTTTGCGATACGTCGTCGAAAGCGGAAGGTCGTGGATTTCGGAGATCTCGCTCGCGGTCAGGGCTTTTTCGCGTGTCGCATCGAGAATGGCACGACAGTCGGCATCGTCGAGCGCATCGAGGAGCGCTTGCACAGCAGTTTCAGCAACGATGGTTTGCACGTCGTTCGAGGACTGTTCGGACGGACGGGCAGTCACAGACGCCATCGATGACTGGCTCATATAAGAGTATAACAGCAGCCACACGGAGTAACACACAGCCATACTACCCGGGTAGGTTTATAAAAGGGGGGCCGAACACCTTCGGACTCTTCTGGTTCAGATCAGCGAGAGCCCGGCACCACTCGAGTGAGCGGAACGAAGACGGTCCCACACGTCCGCTAGAGGAGGTCTTTCAGGATTTTCGATTCCGCCGCCGTGATATGTTCCCTGAAAGTGGAGGGATTGATACCGAGTTCCGCCGCGATTTCCGTCGCGTTGGACTGTCGCGGACGATCGAAGTACCCCATCTCGTAGGCGGTTTCCAGTATTTCGAGCTGACGGTGTGTGAGTTTGCTTCGGTC
>JAZKTU010000167.1:0-5627 GCA_036625385.1 Halovenus sp.
GGTTCAAATCCCTCCCGGCCCGTTTTCACGGCCCACTGATCGCGGACTCGCGTTCACTCCGCCAGGACGTCGTTCGACCAGCCGTCTTCGTAGTCGGTGCTGTAGTGGTAGGTGGTCGTCATCCGGTGGATTTTCCACTCGTCGTCGACCCGGCGGTAGACATCGTCGTAACGGCCCTGCGCCCACAACGCGGTGCCCTCGTGGTCGGTCAGGGCCGCCTCGAAGTACCACGTTCCCTCGGCCCGGTCCCCGTCGATATCGATGATCGGGTTGTGGAACATGTGCGCCATGAAGTCCCGCTGTGACTCGACACCCTCGAGAAAGGCATCCAGGTCCTCACGACCCTCGAAACTATCCAGGCCCTCGCGCGAGAACTCCAGGCGGCAGTCGTCGGTAAACAACTCGACGAAGTCGTCCCGCCGAAAACGGTCGAGATAGTAGCCGTATCTGTACTTGAGTTCCGTGATCGTCACCCTGTCCTCCAGTCGCGAAACTCGGTCGGCGAGGGACATACCCCGAGTCCGTAGCAGAGAGCCTTAGGAGGTATGCCGGTGGGACCGTCGGTGACTGTCAGGGAAGCCGGTCGGCAACAGTCTGGATGGCTTCCCTGGGAAGGTGGTACATCTGCTCGCACCCGCTTCGCTTGTCGGTCTCTTTGATGACGACCAGGTCGTTCTCGACGTAGTCTTTCCCGACGTTCGCCACGTATTTCGCCTCGTACCGAGAGAGCGCGAGGCCTTCGTCGTCTTCGTCAAAGTCACGTACTGTAATCCAATCCTCGCTATTTAGTTGCTTTTGCTCTACTTTCGGCATTACAACTGTATGATCAGCCTGAAAGATGATAAGCACCCATAGGATCGCAAATATTACGACGACGGCAAAATGGTGTCGCGCAGTCGCAAAGACACGAAAGGAAGCGTCGCTCGAAACCGCGCCATTTAGGAGCCATCCGTGCGAGAGGCAGGTATGAGCATCGTCAGCTACAAGGACAAGCTCGAACTGCTCGGGGTTCTCGCCGGAGCCGTTCTCCTCCTGATGGCACTGGGCGCACTCGTCGGGACACCCTGGTCGACCGCGCGCAGTACGGGAATCGCCGTCCTTCGAGTCGTCGGTATCCTCTTTCTCGGCGGCGTCGGAGCGCTTATCATCCAGGTGACATACTCGGGGAACATCCGCGAGAAACTGCCGGGCAGGTCCGCTGCCGAGTGATACTGCCGGTGTACGCTCGGTCAGACATTCGTTCAAAATGGGAGAGCCGGCAGTATGAGCAATCCCGCGACGGGTCCCCGATCCGTTCTCAGGGCTCGAAGCCGACGAGGTCCGCATCCTGTCGTGCACGGGCCGCGGCCTCGTCGATGTCGAACGACCGGACGATTTCGCCGTCACGGATGAGCGGTTCGAGAAGCGCCTCGCCGCCCTCGGGACCTCGACGGTCCGCGAGACCGATGTGGTGGCCGCCGTTGGCGGTTCGATAGACCTGCTTTGTCCCGTCGAGTTTGCCGCGCTTTGCAGCGGGTTCGCCCTCGAGTTCGACGATGTCGAGCGCGAAATCGAGCGGGTCCGCGTCGGTGATATGACTGCCGACCCCGAAGCCGTCGGCCACGTTCCGCAGTTTCCGGACGGTCGCGGGGTCGATACCGCCGCTGGCGAAAATGTCCACGTCCTCGTGGCCGCGGGCATCGAGTTTCCAGCGGATCTCCCGGAGGATGTGTCTGAAGTCGCCACGCCGCGACCCGGTCGTATCGATGCGGACGCTGTCGAGGTCGTCGACCGCCTCGACGGCACGGAGGGTCTCCTCGACCTCGTCGCTGTAGGTGTCACAGAGCGCGACCCTGGGGACCGACGAGTCGACCGCCTCGTCGAAAGCCTGCCAGGCAACCTCCTGGTTGCCGCGGCCAAAAGAGATGAGGAGTGCGTGTGGCATCGTCCCGCCCGCTTCCCGCCCGATGACGTCGCCGGCGGCGACGTTCGAGATACCGTCGAGGCCAGCGAGCAGCGAACTGCGCTCTATCATGGCCGCGATCGAGGGGTGAACGTGGCGGCTCCCGAAACTCAGAATGGTCGAGTGCGGGCCGGCCCGACGGACCTCGAGGGCCGCCGTCGCGGCCCCCGTCGCGTGGGAGAGAAAACCGAGGAGGGCAGTTTCGAGGCGACAGAACTCGAGGTAGGGCCCCTCGATGCGGAGCACGGGGCCCCCGTCGAACAGTCGCCCTTCGCGCATCGCATCGACGTCGATATCGCGGCCCGCAAGCAGGTGTGCCGCGTCCCGGACCCCGGCGAACAGGTGCCACTCCCCGTCCGGAAACTGCGACGCCGTCACCTCTGCGACGACAGTCGGGTTTCTGCCGGCGTGTTCGAGCGTCTCGACTGTCCGGTCGAAGTACGCGTCGGTTGCCCGGCCTGCGTCGATCGCATCCGGCGAAACGATATCGAAGTCAGTCATACGTCCCCTTCTACGCCGACAGCCCAAAAGACTACCCTAGTGTATCGCCGAGAGCGCGGCGACAGTCGGCCCGTTGACGATACGAACCGTCGTTCCCTCCTGGCTCACGCGGTAGGCACCTGCGAAGGGGCCATCCGGAATGAGGAAGGCGTCGGTGCCGCGCTCGACGGCGTCGTGGGTGTCGAGCAGGTCGCGGTAGTGCTCGGCGAAGACGGCAGCGTCGTCGGGGCTGTGCCACTCGAGTTCCCAGACGTAGCCGAAGTCGTCGCCGCGCCGGTAGGGCACGAGTTTGTCGCCGCGCCAGCCCTCGGTAGCCGGGTGGCTGTACGGGTCGTCACCCTCCGGCTGAATGAGGTCGTTATCGCGAAACATGACGTAAAGCGACGCCTCGCCGACCCGTTCTCCGACGGGGTCGTGGTCGAACCGCGACCACGCGGAGCTAGACCGATCCGGAACGGTCACGTTTACGGGACGCTCGTCGGGGTATTTCTCCGGATGGAGGATCTGTGTCGTACTCACCGGCAGGTTCCGATAGAGGTCGTCGACGGCTGCCCAGCCGCCCCGGTCGCGAATCGTCGCGACGAAGTCCGGGCCGCTTGTGTACGGGTGAGAGAGTACCCGCAAGACGCCGATGTTTGCAGTGTCGCTGCCGCTGCTTGCGGGAGTGGGGGGGCGGATACAGGACCACTCCTCCCCGCAGCGCTCGAAGTAGAGGTCCGGAACGAGCTCCGCCTCCCCCTCGACGACACCCCGGCGCGCGAGCTGTGCGTCCTGTGTCTCCGGACGGTCGTCGAGCCCGAAGTGCTGGTCCTGGAGCGCGTGGACGAGTTCGTGCACCAGCGTCTCCTTGCTGATCGTGGGCTCGTCGGCGTCGCTCACGAGGACGATGCGGTCCTCACCAACGTCATAAAAGCCCAGTACCGCCGCGCCGAGCGTCTCGTTGAACACCGTCTCGATGTCGCGGTCCGCCCCGACGAGGAACTTCGCCCGCCAGACCTGGTTGTTCCACGCAGCGTGCGTCTCGTCTGTCGAGCCGTCCGACCGGCTGCGGCGGTACTCCGCACGCGAGATGACCTCGACGTCGACGTCGCGCTCGAAAGGAAGCCCCCGGATCGCTTCGATCCGGGCCATCGCCCGCGTGACCAGCAGCTCCCGCTCTGTCCCGTTGAATCCGTCGTCGGCGGAGATGTCGAGTTCGTCGTCGTGCGCGACCCCCTCCACGGTGCCGAGGTCGTCGTCGAGTGCCAGGTCATCCGAGTCCGAGTCAGTCGGGGCGAACGCACCCGTACAGCCGGCGAGCACGACCAGAGAGGCGACCAGTGCGAGGCGGAGTATCCTACCTCGCTGCACGGTTGACCTCCTCCAGCTGGGCGGGTGTGGGTGCGTTCGTGATCGTGACGTTTCGGTCGTCGACCTGGACGTCGTACGCGCCGGTGAAGGGGCTCTCCGGGGGAATCTGCCACGTGCCGTCGCGTTCCGTTCCACCCCAATGAGCGAGCAATTCCTCGTAAGCGGTCACGAACGTTTCAGCGTCCTCGCCCGACTCCCAGGTGATGCGCCAGACGTGTGCCGTCTCGTCGCTTTTGGCGTGGTCGTAGATCAGAAGCCTGTCGCCGGTCCAGCCCCGCGTCGGCGCGAGGTCGTAGTTCAGCGGATTCGTTCCGTTCGACTCGCCGTCCTCGCGGTTCAACACCTGATCCGGGCCGACAACCGACTCCTGGTTGAAATCATCGTAGAGTGTGTATGCGAACATGACGCTCAGGCTCGCCTGTCCGACGACCTGTGCACGCGGGCTGCCCGGGGGGCTGAGCGGTTCCCACGCGTCGGTACTCCGGTCGGGCAGATCGGTCGGTGCGGGCTCGAACAGCCCGTACTGCGCCGGGTCGATGATTTCCTTGCTGGTGTCGGGTGGCCGTTCGTATGCCTCGTCGACAGGTGTCCAGTCCTCACCACTCCGGAGCGCTTCGACGAACTCGACCCCGTCGTTGTAGGGGAAAAACGAGTTCATATACAGACCCAGATGGACACTGGATCCTGGTTGCTGCCCCGAACCGTTCCCACCGGGGCCGGATGGGCCGTACTCGACGCAGGCCCAGACCTCGCCACAGCGCTCCTCGTACCCGGTGCGGACCACCTCCGCGTCACCCTCGACGAGGCCGAGGCGGGCGTGTGTCCGGTCCTGGGTGGTCGTCGACATCACGCCGCGCAGGTCGAAGTGCTGGTCCTGGAGGGCGTGGGTCAGTTCGTGTGCCAGCACGCTCACGTCGACCCGCGGAGTCCCCGAGTCCGTGACGACGAGAATCTCGCCGGTAGTGGGGCTGTAGAACCCGCCGACGGTCTGGCCAGTCGTCTCGGCCTCCCGCTGACTTGCATCCGCCGTGTCGCCGACGAGAAACAGCGCCCGGAACTGTTCGTCCTCGAACCGCGCCGCCGTGGTGTCGCTCGCCTCCCCACCCGAGCCCGTGAGCGACGACCGGTTGATGAGACGCACGTCGACCGTCTCCTCGAAGGGGAGGTCCCGGAGCATCTCGACCCGGGCACCCGTCCGTGCCACGACGGCGTCGAGTTCGCTCTCGTTGAGGCCGTCAGTCACGTTTATCGTGACCGGGTCGTCGTACCAGTAGCCGTCGTGCCAGCCGAGTACATCCGTCTCGGGGTCGGGACGCTCCTCGTGGACGACGCTGTCCGTGGCAGGGGCGTCCGCGTCACCGCCCTCCTGCCCGTCCGTCGACGGCGCGTTGATCCCGTCGGTATCGGCCTCGGCCGTCGGTTCCGGCGAGTCTGTCGGGTCGTCAGGCGTGGCTGTGGGTGCCAGACCGGCACAGCCGGCAAGCACGACGAGTGCGACAACGAGGAGGGCACGGCGCACGTTGTCCCCGCTTGGCTCCCGGGAACCAAAAGTCGTCTGCCCTGGCCGGCACAAATTTTCAGTGCGAGCAACACCTACCGCCGAGTATGCCACTCGATCCAGAGCGGACCGCTGCGGTCATCGTCGACATGCAAAACGGGTTCTGTCACCCCGAAGGGAGCCTCCACGCACCAGGAAGCGAAGCGGCAATCGAGGGCTGTGTCGACCTCGTCGGGCGGGCGCGTGCCGCGGGTGCGGACGTCGTTTTCACCCGGGACGTGCACCCGCCCGAGCAGTTCGAGGACGCCCACTACTACGACGAGTTCGAGCGGTGGG
>JAZKTU010000168.1:0-5446 GCA_036625385.1 Halovenus sp.
GGGTCCGGATGTCATGTGTAAGCGGTCGTGACGGCCGGTAAAAAACGTTCTGGAATCGGGAGTATCGAACGGCGATAAATAGTGTGTGGACCCCCTTACGGGATGAGAACACCAGGGTTCCCGGGCTCTATCGCATGGATGAGACCGTTGGAGGCTTCGACATTAGTGACGAAAATCTCAGCCTGTCCACCGTTCAGCGTCGTGTCATCGACAGTCACCGTACCGCCGTTGAGCATCTCGATCTCGGAGGCATTGACGACCGAGGGAGAGTAGCGACGCCCGTCTGTCACGTGGTACAGGAGGATGCCCGCCGGGACATCGGTAGCATCGTCGATCCCATTGTCTGCAGCGTACACGTTCTCAAATCCGTCGTCAATGGGGGCAAAAACAGTGAACTGTTCGTCTTCATCCGACAGAGTGGCGTCCAGTCCTGTGTTCACTACCGCATCGATGAGTTCGTCGAAGGCCCCCGCATACTGACCACTGTCATTGAGTGCAATCGCCGTTTCGACCAAATTCTTCTCTGCGCTAGCGCCTTGTGGTGGTCGTGCAGTTGCTGTCCCGACGCCGCCGATCAGCGCCGCTGTTCCGATACCTAACGTCCGCAGTACTCTCCGTCGTTGTGGGTCGATCATTCAGGACACCCGTCATATGAAAGGGTTTTAACTAATATAAAGACAATTGCCAACTGTTTAGGTATGCGCGAGTCGCACGCGGGTGCGAGAGGGTGAGGAGACGGGATGGATGCGGGGGGCGGCGAAGCGAACGCTTTTTGCGCGTGTCGGGCGATATCCCGGTATTCGATGAGTCACGACCCATCCGACCCGGGCGAGACCCCGGCCGGCGCGGACGAGGAGGCGTCACCGCCCCGCCCGGACGGCGGGAGCGAGACAGCAACGGGCGACGTGGCGCTCGACCCGTGGGGCTCCTCGACGGTGGCGGACTACCGAAGGCTGTTCGAGCAGTTCGGGATCGAAGAGTTCGAGGAGATACTCGACGAGGTACCGGACCCCCACTACCTGATGCGTCGGGGGGTCATCTTCGGCCACCGCGACTACCGCGACGTCGCCCGGGCGATGCGGGCGGACGAGCCCTTCGCGGCCCTGTCGGGCTTTATGCCGACCGGCGACCCCCACATCGGTCACAAACTGGTCTTCGACGAGATCATCTGGCACCAGGAGCAGGGCGGGGACGCCTACGGCCTCATCGCCGACCTCGAGGCCCACAGCGCCCGCGACCTGCCGTGGAACGAGATCGACGAGCATGCGCGCAACTACGTGCTCTCCCTGCTCGCGCTGGGTTTCGACCCCGAGGAAGGGGAACTCTACCGCCAGTCGAGCAATCGCGAGGTCCAGGACCTCGCCTTCGAGCTCGGCGTCGAGACCAACTTCTCCGAACTCCAGGCAATCTACGACTTCGACGGCGAGACGGACGTCTCACACATGCAGTCGGTCGTCACCCAGATGGCCGATATCCTCTACCCGCAACTCGACGAACCGAAACCGACGGTCATCCCGGTCGGCCCGGACCAGGACCCCCACGTCCGGCTGGCACGGGACCTCGCGGCCCGGGTAGGGTACTTCGGGGTGACCGAGGCCTACGCCAGCTTCGAGGCCGGTCCCGACGAACACTCGCTCATCGCCGAGGCCTACGGGACGCTGGCAGAGAGCGAGGACACCGTCCGGTGTGAGGACGCCGCGGCGCTACTCGAGCGCGAGAGGCGCACGGGAGCGCGCACGGAGACGACCACTCTCGACAGCACAATCATACTGCTCAACGAGGCCGGGAAGGAACCGCTCCGTCCCCGCGTCCGCATCGTCGACCGCAACGCGACCGACGAGGCCTTCGAGGCACTCATCGAGGCCATAGACGGGGAAAAGCGTGTCTACGACGCCCACATTGATACGTTCGACCTGTCCCGCGCGGAGGCCGAGAGCGTCGCCCGCGAAGTCGCACTCGCACACGGCGGCTTCGGCTTCCTTCCCCCGGTCTCGATCTATCACCGCTTCATGACCGGGCTCACCGGCGGCAAGATGTCCTCCTCGGTCCCGGCCTCCCACATCAGCCTCCTCGACGACCCCGAGGCGGGGTACGACAAGGTGAAGGCGGCGACGACCGGCGGCCGGGAGACCGCCGAGAAACAGCGCGAACTCGGCGGGGAGGCCGACGAGTGTCCAGTCTACGAACTGTACGCCTACCTGCTCGCCGGCGACGACGACGAGTTCGCGAAGGAGGTCTACGAGGAGTGCGTGGGCGGCGAACGCCTCTGTGGCGACTGCAAGGAGCAAGCCGCCCAGTTGATGGCGGAGTTTCTCGAGGACCACCAGGAGAAACGCGACGAGTGGGCTGACCGCCTCGAGGACCTCGATATCGACCTCGACTCGGGCCGTACGCGGTAGTCCCTCGTCGGGAGCCGTGGCTGTGCCTTCCTGATACGGTCGTGCGTGACTGTTTTCGACACCGCAGTGCGACAGTGCTGGTTTCACGGTCTGAGACTCGAAGGGAACGAGTCCATGGCGGTAAATAATCACGCACGACCGTATGACAAGGCAAAAAGGATCCGCTCCCCACCCACGGCGGCCTGGGCCAGCCGCGACGCACGGACTTTTGGGATCTCAGAGGTTCTCGACCGAAAAACTGGACAGAATATCCCCTTATATCGTTTGCATCCGTTTGTATTCCGAACACACGTCCGACACCCGGCAGCATAATACGATATTTTAAACAGTCACGGTTATATACTTCAAGAGATAGACTGTAAGACATGGATTGGAACCGATACAAGTACCAATATACTGAAAAATTGGACAATCGAAGACCAGCCATCTGTATCGACGGGCACCGGCCAGGTGTGGGCGGTCCCCACGAGCACTCCCCGGGTCATGCAAGACAGTGACTATGGGAGACGAACCGGAGAGGCTGTGTCGTGGTGCAAACGCGCGATATGGCGAGAACTCACACTCGACCCTACTCAGCGACTGAGATGAACCACCGAATCCTGGATGTCACAGCGTCCACGACACTCGATTACGTCCGGGCACAGGCCCACGGGATCGACTGGGTCGACGACGCGACGGCTGTCGTCGACGTCGGAACCTCAAACGATGCGCCGCCAGCAGTCACGCTCGATTTCGAGCTCGACCCGACGGGTCTCGAACATCTCGATGCACACGTCGAGACCGTCCGACTCTCCCCGAAAGAGGCCCGGAAGCTCGCGGCTGCACTCGAAGCGGCAGCCGACGACACCGATCCGGCAACTGGGGACTGACTACGGCGTCACCCGGGAAACCCCGAGCCAGACGATGCCCTCGTCGGTGTCGGTCAGCGCGAACACCATGCGCTTTCTGACGCCGTGTGCGAGCCGGACGTCGAGTGCCAGGTCGCGGGGCTGGAACGCGTGGTCCCGCGCGAGCACGCGGACGAGTAGATCCGAGTGCCCGAGGTCGTCGACGGACTCGACGTCGGCGTAGGTGCGAAAGTCCGCGCCGAACTTGTAGCCGGTTTTGGGGACGACCCCGGCAGTCCGGAGCGCGCTGTAGGCCCGGAGGCGGCGGTCGAACCGCTCGCCCTCGACGGCGCGGCCCCGGTCGACCAGCGCACCCTGCCCGCCCTCGGCCACGAGCAGATCCCGGCCGGCGAGGTACGCGGCTTCGACCAGCGAGAGCTGGACCGGTCCCGAGCCCTGTCCGAGCCGCTGGCCGTAGAACGCCTGCTCGTGGAGCGCAGCCGGTGGGTCAGCGACGAGCACACGGTCCGAGAGCAACGTACCATCGACCGGCGGGACGTCGTGAGACGTCGAGCCCGTGATCGTCTCCCGCGTACAGCCGAGGTACGTGACCTCGCTCTCCTCGTCGACGACCGCGAGCACACCCCGTGTGTCACCATCCGCGAGAGCGAACAGCGTGTCCGCAGCCACGTCCGCGCGCTCGCTGATCGCCCGGACCTGGTAGGCCACGTCGTCGTCCCAGGGGCCGCTACCGCGGGGATAGACAGTGAAATCGACGGGACCATCGTCCGCCGGCGACAGATAGAACCCCCGGTCTCGGAGGTCCTTGTAGACGAAGAAATCGACTTCCGAGACTGCTTCGGCGAGCAGCGAACCGAAATCGAGCGTCCCGGTTCCTCCCGGTTGGCCGTCCACGACGGCGGCGATATCGCCACGAAAGAGGAGATGGGCAGCCTCGACCGGGGCGAGGGCGACGCCGTCGTCGCGCGGCTGGCCGTACCCGCGGGCATCGTAGAACTGCTCGCGGGCCTGCCGGCCGCCGGTGACCGTCTCGCCGTCGAACGTGACCTCCATACGTTCCTGTCGGCCGTGCCGGGCAAAAGCCCCTGCGGTGTCCGTTCCGGGCGAGTCCTCGCGCGCGAACCGGGCTCTACCGCTCGCAGCGAGCGTCGAGACACCGCTGTCCGGTCGGCGTATCGAACGTCGGCAACCCACAGCCACAGGTCCCGCTGTGGACGCCCGCGGGGAACGCGTAGCCGGTCTCACAGTCGGGATAGCTCGCACAGCCGAGGATGAGCCCACCCCGACGCAGGACGCGCAGGTCGTCGCCACAGGCCGGACACGACCACTCGCGGTCGAAGGCCGCCCGGACCCGCGCGTCGAGCGAGTCACAGGCGCGGTCCAGGCAAACCTCGAACGTCTCGCCCCGGTCGACCCGAAAGAGGGGGAGACCGCAGTCCCCACAGGTGTCCCCGAGCACCGTCGCGTTCGCCGGCAGGCCGTACCGGTCCCCGCAGTCGGGACAGGTGACGTCGCCGGCACGGACCAGCGACCCGCCACACGGGCAGCCACCGACCCGGACGCCTGCCTCGCTCGTCGGCTGCTGGCTGCGGGCGTAGGTTTCGTGGACGGTGACTTCGAGTGTCTCCCCTCCGTCCGTCGCCGTCACCCGGTCTTCGGTGACCGTCACCGACGACGCGCGGGTCAGCCAGGCCACCGGCTGGTAGCCGTCGGCATCGTGGACCAGCACGGTCCCGTCGGGCTTTACGAGGACGATCATGTCGCCGTACTGCTCGCGGTCGCGGGAGCCCCCGAAGACGGTCGTACAGCGACAGGCGATGACGTTGGTTCGGTCGGACATATGGTGGCTGGTCCCGGTCTCGTATATGAGTGTCAGGGTCGTTGCCAGCCACAGTGTTCACGCAGCCGTGCCGGTCGGTTGCTCGGTTTGCTCGGTCAGGCCGGACTCGGCATGGAGGGAGTATCCGATTGCTAGCATGGCCAACGCCTGCAGACTTCCAGTACGAAGCGGTAACGCGTTCCCTGGAGAACGGACAGAGGCGACAGGCATAATTCCCGGGTGAGGACCGATACGGACTGTTGGGAGTATTGTCGGCACGGCTCCTACAGTGTTTCAACTGCCGACGCGTGATAGTTGGGTCGGCCCGGCGGTGAGGCGAGCGCAGCGAGGCGAGCCTCGGAAGAGGATCTTCCGGCGGT
>JAZKTU010000023.1:0-26383 GCA_036625385.1 Halovenus sp.
GGTTAACAACTTAAATCCGGCGTCAAATCGTGCGAAAGGACCACACACGGTAGGTAGAGGGGCTCTTCCGCAGAATCTCGAACGTAGTATGTTAACGGGACTCAGAGTACTACTATAAACCTCCAGTTTCTATGAATAAGTGACCATGAAGAAGCAGGAGCTTATTCACCTCCACGGTCTCCTCGCACAGGTACAGAATCATTACGAGGAGCAAACAGGGAGCACAGTCGAACAGGAGGAATATCTCACGCTCGGGGTCCAGCCAACCTCGATTCACAAATCGAAGACGGACCACAAAGACGCCGTCTTCGCTCTCGCCGGGAGTCTCACCAGCGAGATGGACAGTGAGGAAACCGAGCGCGTCTCTGCTGCAGCCGACTGATAGTTTTTCCAGGCGGTAACTTTATCCCCCAGGTTATTATCAAACGGTAACCCAGATCGCGCGTCAGCGGGTAGCATGAGTACGCAAGCCACCCGCTGTGGGTGGTGTCTATTTATTTGCTACGGTCGGTCGAGTGGTTTGCAGGGCCCCGGATGACATTCTTCGAAGACAAGGGGCACGGCGCGGGGGCTTCCACGCGGCAACTCATACTGTGGCTGTAGCGTTTTGAACGTATTCGCTACCCCCGGAGAGCGACTGGCTTTACGAACGTACGGCCAGCAGTATCACTCGTCGATGAGGTCCTCGAACTCCGGGAGTACTTCGTCGTCACCACCGGAACTGCTGGTGGATTCGTCAGCTGATTCAGCCTCTTCGACAGTCTGCTCGTCGTCGGTGTCGTCGTCGTCCTGAGTCTCCGCTTCGGCCTCTTCGTCGTCCGATTCCTCCTCCAGCACCTCGATTTCGAGGACGTCGAGCGGGATGTTCTCGAGGCGCTGTCCGATCTCTTTCCGGGCGATCCGTGCCGCGTGTTCCTCGCGCTCGACGTTGAAAACGGTCATCTCCAGTTCCAGTGCCACGAGACTCTCGTCAGCCGCGAGGAAGGCGGGATCTTGTTCCTCACCACAGTGGGGGCAGGTACGCTCCCCCATGTCGATTTCGACGTAGTTTAGATCCGGATTCAGCATCTCTCCCGTTTTGGAGATAGCTATTCGTACCGCCTCGTCGGGTGTCTCGACGTCGTAGACAGGAACGGCGGCTTCGACGACAACTCGGCAGTTCATACCTGTTACTTGGCTGGCAATGTTAATCAAGGTTAGCCTTCACACGCCCCGTCACTCGAAAGGCAATTACCGCTCGCTTACCTGGTCCACCACGATGGAACGGGGCACGATCGACATCAGTTCGCTGTCGGGTGGTTTCGACCTCCAGTCGACGGTCGAGAGCGGACAGTCATATCTCTGGTGGCGCGAAGACGGGAACGACTACGCCGGTGCTGTTCCCGCCGGCGGGGATGCCTGGTACCGGACCACGACCCGCAGGACGGGGGAACCTGCTGTCGTCCGCGTCCGCCAGCGCGGCGACCGACTGGAGTGGGAGTCGACCGTCGATGCCGAACCCGTGCTCCGGACCCGACTGGGTCTCGACGATGACCTCGAGCACATCCGCGCGTCGACTCCTGCTGACGACCTTGTCGAGACTGCGTACGACCGCTTCTGGGGGATGCGCATCGTTCGCGACCCGCCCTTCGAGTCGCTCGTCTCGTTCATCTGTTCCGCACAGATGCGGGTCTCGCGGATCCACGGTATGCAGCAGTCGCTGCGGGAGGCGTTCGGGACGCCCGTCGAACTCGCCGGTGAGATGTCCCACGCGTACCCGACACCCGATCAACTCGCCGCCGCCACCGAGGCCGAGTTGCGCAACCTCTCGCTTGGCTACCGGGCCCCGTACGTGCAGGAGACTGCCCGGATGGTCGCGGAGGGGACGCGTCCCGACGCCGTCGCCGGACAGTCCTACGAGCAGGCCCGCGAGTCGCTGACGGCGTTCGTGGGCGTCGGCGAGAAAGTCGCGGACTGCGTGTTGCTTTTCTCGCTTGGTTATCTCGAGGCGGTCCCGCTCGACACCTGGATCCGCAGGACGATCGAGGAGTACTACCCCGACTGCGAGCGAGGCAGTTACGAGGAGACGTCGCGCGCGATCCGGGACCGACTGGGCGGGGAGTACGCCGGGTACACGCAGACCTACCTGTTCCACCACCTGCGCCACGAGGACGCAGCGATGGGGTAGCGTTTTTGTTCCGCGCGACGAACAGCCCGGATATGGTGGACCGGACACGCGCACACGTCTACGTCAGCGGGAAGGTACAGGGCGTCTACTTCCGCGCGACGACGCGGGATGTAGCCCGCGAACACGGCGTCGACGGCTGGGTCCGGAATCTCGACGACGGCCGGGTCGAGGCCGTCTTCGAGGGGCCACAGGAGGCTGTCGACCGTCTCGTCGAGTTCTGTCACGAGGGGAGCGAGGCAGCCGAGGTGGAAGCTGTCGACGCGTCCGAGGAGGAACCCGAAGGTGAAGACTGCTTCCGGGTGCGGTGGTAGTACGGAACGCACAAGTCTTCTCGTCCCGGATGTGTGACTGATGGGCCACCTCTCACGACGGCAGTATCTCGGCGTCGTAGCCGGGACACTCGGCATCGGCGTAGCCGGGTGTATCGACGAGAATCCGGAGTTTCTCGTCACGAACCTCGAGGTCATCCACCAGAACGGCTTCGGCAATGTCGATTACACCTACCCCGACGATATGCTTGTTCGCGTGACCATCGAGAACGAGTACCCCGAACGGCGCGAAGGCACCGTCGTCGTCGTACTGGAGTATGCTCCGGACGGCGAACCGATCGAGTCCTGGGAGGAGCGGGAGTTTTACTCCCTGGGCCGCGGGGTGAGTCCCCAGCCGTATTTTGTCTTCCCCGACGCCTACAGGCCCGGGAGCGACGTCAAAGACTACCGCGCCGAGGGGTTCATCGAACAGGACGAGTGATACTGCCGACGAGGAGGGGTGGCCGAGGCCACAAAATTGACACGCGAGCGGATGCCCCACCCTGTATGGCCGCTCACGGCGTCGAAACGTCACTGCTCGTGTTCGCCGTCAGCCTCCTCATCGGCGGTTTTGCGATCTCTATCGGCGCAAAACTCGCCTTCAAGTCGAGAGATTACTCGCATGCCGTGGTCACCGCGCTGCTGGGCGCGGTCGCCTGGGCGCTCGTCGACGTCCTGTTCTCGCGGCTGGGCGTCGAGGGGTCGCTCGCCTCCATCGCCGGGTTGCTCGTCTGGGTGTGGGTCGTCCGGTGGCGGTACCGGGTCGGCTGGATCCGCGCCAGCCTCATCGGGATCGGCGCCTGGCTCGCCGCGCTCGTCACGCTTGCACTCCTCGCTCTGCTGGGTGTGGGCGGGCTGGACGCCATTGGCGTCCCCGGGATCTGATAGTGGCTGTTGTAACTCGTTACCGCTGTGGCGGGACAGAACGCGGGATGCACTATCCCGTACACGGAGATGGGCAACCCGGTCGCGAAAATAATCGCAAGACCACTATGAGTGGTGATTCACGTGGCCCGCCTCACGAATCGACGTAGGAGTCCTTCCAGAACGCGATAGCCAGTACCATGAACAGTGCGACCGTGAGCGACATCACGACGCCGATCACGAATCCGGATTTCTCGAACCCCGATCCGTGCCAGTAGTAGAGCACGACGCCGAGGACCGTGATCAATTTCTCATGGATACGATCGCAGTTGCGCGCACGGGTCCAGTGTCCCGATGCCGACCCTGTCACGCTCGGTCGGCTGTACGCTCCCCCGTCGATGTGGCTGTGTCCGCTGTCCAGAATGATCTGCGTCGGCGAGCTGTGGACTGTCGACGACCCCACAGTTATGGCCCGGCGTGCCGAAACGTCGGGTATGATTACTGGCTCGGAGATGGGGGTAGTCGACGCGAACGCCGCCGCGCTCGGCGTCTCCCGCAAACAGCTCATGGAGTCGAGTGGCAACGCCATCGCCCGTGTCGTCCGCGACATCGCCGACGCCGACGACAGAATCGCTATCGTCGCCGGGCGAGGGAACAACGGTGGTGACGCGTTCGTCGCCGCGCGCTTTCTCGAGGACTACGCGGTCGACGTCGCCCTGCTGGGCCGGGCCGAGAACATCCGTTCGACCATCTCCCGGGAGAACTGGGGGGCGCTCGTCGCCGCCGGCCACGAACCCCGGACCATCCGCGACTCGGCTGACGTCTCGCTGGGAGATGCCGACGTGGTCGTCGACGCGATGCTCGGGACGGGTATCAGCGGCGACCTCCGCGAACCGGCGGCCACTGCCGCCGCCGCAATGAACGACGCGACCGCGACGGTCGTCTCCGTCGACGTCCCATCGGGGCTGGACGCGGACACGGGACAGATCGCCGACAACGCCGTCGAACCGGACCACGTCGTCACGTTCCACGAGACCAAACCCGGACTCGATGTCGTCGACGCGACCGTGACGGTGGCGGATATCGGCATCCCCGACGGCGCGAAACATTTCGTCGAGTCCGGCGACCTGCAACGCCTCTCCAGGCACCCTGCGAGCCACAAGGGCGACCACGGCGAGGTGCTGGTCATCGGCGGCGGCCCCTACGTCGGCGCGCCGGCACTGGCCGGGCAGGCCGCACTCCGTGCCGGCGCCGACCTCGTTCGTATCTGCTGTCCGACCGCAATCGCCCACGAGGTGCAGGGATACAGCGAGAACCTCATCGTCCGTCCGGTCGAGGGTCGCGAGTTCGAGCCCGGTCACGTCGGGCAAGTGATGGAGTTCGCGGCGGACCACGACACGCTCGTCGTCGGCCCCGGGCTGGGCGATTCCGACGGCGCACTCGAGACCATCGGTGCCGTCCTCGAAGCCTACGACGGCACCGCGGTGGTCGACGCCGACGCGCTCCGTATCGTCCCGGACCTCGATACCGGGGCGACCCTGCTCTGTACGCCACACCAGGGCGAACTGGTAGCGATGGGTGGCCCGCGAAGCGACGACTGGCGCGACCGACGCGACCGCATCGCCGAGTTCGCAGCCACGCTCGGTCACACCCTGCTGGTCAAGGGACGGTACGATATCGTCTCGGACGGCGAGCGGACGCGGGTCAACCGCACCGGGAACCCGGGCATGACCGTCGGCGGAACCGGCGACGTGCTCGCCGGCGTCACCGGGGCGTTCGCCGCCCGGCTTCCGCCGGTCGATGCCGGGGGGGTGGCAGCCTACGTCAACGGCCGTGCGGGGGACGCCGTCGCCGACGAGCGCGGCGCGGGGCTGGTTGCGAGTGACCTGCTGGATGCGATTCCGGAAGCGATGCAGTAGGCCAGAAAGTCACGCCGAGGGCTCGACCAGCGCGCTCGCCTTCGCCCGTGACTGCTCGACGACAGACGGGCGACCCTCGAACTCGATGATTACCTGATTGCCGTACTCGACGTCTTCGACGTGGGCGTTGTCGTGAATCCAGGAGACGAGGCTCATCGTGTCGCCGGTCATCGGCAACACCAGACGCTCGCGCTCGAAGTCGGGAAGTTCCTCGTGGATGCGCTGGCGGAGAGCGTCCACGTTCTCACCGGTCCGCGCGCTCACGACGACGGGGTTGGGGGCGAGCGCCGACAGCGCCTCGCGCTTTTGCTGGATCGCCTCGTCGTCGACCGCGTCGCACTTGTTGAGGACGGTGACGATCGGGGCCTCGTTGCGCTCGTACAGCGTGTCGTGGCTCGTGACGAGTTTCGCCCGTATCTCTTCGACGGATTCGCTCAGGTCGACGACGAGGAGGACGAGGTCCGCCCGGTACACCGCGTCGAGTGTCGACTTGAACGACTCGACGAGCCAGTGGGGAAGGTCGGAGATGAACCCGACGGTGTCGGTCACGAGCACGTCGCGCCGCGTCAGGTCGGCCCGCCGGGTCGTCGTTCCCAGCGTCGTGAACAGCCGGTCTTCGGACTCGGCAGTAGCGTCGATGTCGGCGTGGATCGCCTCGTTCTCGTCGACGTCGAGGTCGGCGGCGAGTCGGCGCAGAAGCGTCGACTTGCCCGCGTTCGTGTAACCCGCCAGCGCAACGAGGTCGAAGCCCGATTCGCGTTGCTGTTCGCGGCGGTGCTGGTCGGTCTGTTCGATCTGCTCGAGTTCGTCACGGATGCGGGCGATGCGGGCCTTGATGTCCTGCTCGCGGCTCTCGTCGTACTCGCCCAGCCCCATGAATCCGGGGCGTTCGTCGCGTTTTGCCAGGCTCGCTTTCGCCTCCGCGCGGGGCAACTCGTAGCGCAACTCCGCGAGTTCGACCTGGAGCTGTGCCTTCCGGGTCTGGGCCCGCTGGCCGAAAATCTCGAGGATCAGCCGGAACCGGTCGAGCACTCTGACGTCCTCGGGAAGCTTGTTGCCGATGTTGAACGTCTGGTACGGCCCCAGTTCGTTGTCGACGAGAAGCACTGACGCCCCCGTCTCCGCGAGCACCGCTGCGATCGTCTCGACTTTTCCCTCCCCGAAATGGAACGCCGGGTCCTCGGTCCGGGTCTGCGTGACCGTCTCTGTGACCTCGTAGCCTGCTGCGCGTGCGAGACTGTGAATCTCCTCGGTGTCTGCCGCCCCCGCATCTACCCGCCTGGCGACGACGGCGAGTTCACCTGTCGTGTGCTCTTTCACTCGGTCGAACGTACGAACTGGCAATATATAAATCCGGGTTCGGGCTTCCGGCGGTACCCAGCCGGAGGCCGTCGCCCGCAGTGCCGAACCGCTCCACGGAGCGACGCCGACGGTCTCATACGGATTGCTGGAGTCTTTCTCGCCCGAAGAGTTCCTCTTGCGAGTTTCGCCTCGCTGTGCTCGGCTCACCGCTCTCATGACATCTTCGGCGGTGTCAGATCCCGAGGCGTCGATAACTGGACGGCACCGCCGAAGATAGTCACAACAATCCGTATCAGTTCGCGCGGTGCAACGTCGATTCCGCCGTATTTTCGGTAACGACACGCCCGCGGTGAATCACGGTCCGGGGCGGACGCCCGGCTCTGAGCGCGTCAGTTCTGCTCGTCACCGATGCGGGAAAGAGGTTGAACGTTGCCGGCTTGCCCTCCGCGATACCGTGTTCGATACCCATCACGGTGGCGGCGTGGCTCGACACCATCTCCCAGGCGGTGAGCCGCTCGGCCGGTGTCGCCAGGTGTGCCGCATGCGCCGTGAGGAGTGCCGTCTCCAGCATGCTCGCGCGCCCGTACGGATAGAACCCGTCCTGCATGCAGTCCTGTCCCGCGGCGACAGTGATGCCCGCCTCCCGGAGTTGGTCGACCCGGGTGATACCGCGGCGTTTCGGGTGCCTGTCGTGCCGTCCCTGCAACAGGAGATTCGTCGGCGGGTTAGTGACGACGTTCATCTCGGCTTCCTCGAGCAGTTCGATCACTCGGTGGGCGTGGTTCTCCTCGTACGCCGCGAGCGCACAGGTGTGGCCGGCTGTGACGTCGTCGAGTCCCAGTTCGAGCGTCCGCGCGGCGACGTACTCGAGCGACCGGGCGTTCGGGTCGTCGGTCTCGTCGACGTGCATGTCGACCGGCACGTCGTGTTCGTCGGCGAGTTCCAGGCAGATGTCTGCGTGGGCCTCCCTCGCCCGCTCGCTCCGTTCGTTGTCGGGCATCCCGCCGACCACATCCGCACCGCCCTCCAGCGCATCCGCGAGCAGTTCCTCAGTCTCGGGGTCTTTCAGGATCCCCTCCTGTGGGAACGCCACGATCTGGACGTTCGCGATATCCGTGCACGCCTCCCGGGCGGCGCGGACGCCCTCAAGCGGCCTCAGGCCGCCGATGCTGTCCACGTCGACGTGGGTTCTGAGCTGTGTGCAGCCGTTTCTGACGTGGTGCTCGATCGCGGTTTCCGCCCGGTCGCGGACGTCCTCGACGGTGTACTGGGCTTTGCGCTCGTGGATGTTCTCTATTGCCTCCCCGAGCGTGCCGGACTCGTTTGGCGGCAGCGAGTCCGCGATGAAGGCCTTGTCCAGGTGGACATGACAGTCGACGAATGGTTCGGCGAGGAGCCCACCACCGGCAGCTATCTCCCGTTCACCCGACCCTGGTTCCGGGCCGACGTACTCGATCCGACCGTCGGTAACCCCGATGTTGGTCCGCCCGCCGACCGCTGGGTGGGTCGTTTCACGCACAAGCAGGTCGTACGCCATGCCCCACAGACGACGGTCACGGACAAAAATCAACGGGGCGTCCACTCCCGTCGGACCCGGCGTCCGTACCTACATATCCGGGGCCGGTAACCGCCACACCGCTACCGTGTCCCGATTTCGTCTTCGCCTTCGATGATCTGTGTCTCGGCCTCGCCGCTCGACACCTCGTTGACGAGGCCGTAGAAGTCGTTTTGCATCCCTGCGGGGAACTCGACGACGCCGATCCAGGAGCCGTCTGCCTGCCACTCCTCGCGTTTCAGGTCACCGAACTCCCGGATCTTCGCCTGCCCGCTCCCGGCATACTCCGGCGGGAGCTGTGCGGCGACGGTCATCGTATCGAACCGAATGGGTATGACGGGCCGGAGCGCGTCGAGCGCGTCGTCGATCTGGTTTTCGACTGGCTCCATCGGGTCGACCCGGAAGTCGGTCTCCTCGAGGGCGGACTCGATACGCTCGGGCGGGTGTGGCGCGTCGTCCATCTGCGGGTTGACCGCGTTGCGGGTGATGCGGTTGACGAGCTGTTTGTGTTTTTGCTCCTGCATCTCCCGGCGCTGTTCGGCGGTTATCTGTATCTCCCCGCGCTCGATGACTTCGGGGATGATCTCGAGTGGATCCGTGGTGCCAAACACCTCCTCGAGGGCGTCCTCGGGCGGTCTGTCACCTCGCGATGCGTTCTCGAAAACGTCCTCTGCGGCGATGACGTCCTCGAGGTCACCCTCGAACTCCCCACGTTTGATCGAAAGCGCTGCGTCCGGGTCCACCAGTACCTCGAATCGCTCGCCGTGTGATTCGAGGCGGGCTGTCACTGCCTCCTCCAGCGATATCATACCGGATGTTACTTCCGGCCGATTAATAGGTGTTTGTGACGGAAATGCGGAGGCCGGACGAGCGGAGTCGCCTACTCCTCGTCTTCCTCGCTCCCCTCGTCGGGCAGCAGGTCGAACTCCGCCAGGTACTCGCGTTTCTCGTCCATCGAGAGTTCCTGGAACTGCTCTGTCGCGACCGGCACCGTCGCGAGGCCGATGCCCTCGGGCGCGAGTTGGTCGTCGTTCACCGAGGCGAGCGCCTCGAGTGCGAGCTGGACGCCCTCGTCGAGCGCCATGTCGTCGCTGTAGTGTTCCTCGAGGTAGTCGCGGATGTCGCCGCGGTCGGCACCCACCGCGAGCGCCTTCCACTCGTAGGGGGTTCCCGACGGGTCGGTCTCGTAGAGACGCGGCTCGCCGTTGGCGATGCCGGCGATGATGAGCGCAACGCCGAAGGGGCGCGCGCCGCCGACCTGCGTGTACTGCTGGATGTAGTCCGTGACTTCCTTGGTCAGCGTCTCCACCGCGATCGGTTCGCCGTAGCGGAGTTCGTTGACCTGTGTGCGCCGGCGGGCGAAGTCGATGAGCTGGCGCGCGTCGGCGACGTGGCCGGCGCTGGCGATGCCGATGTGGTCGTCAACCTTGTGAATCTTCTCGACGCTGTCGCGCTCCATCAGCGGCGAGCGGATGCGCTTGTCGACGGCGATGACGACGCCTTCGGTTGTTCGGATGCCGATGCTCGCTGTCCCGCGCCTGACTGCCTCGCGGGCGTATTCGACCTGGTAGAGGCGACCGTCCGGGGAGAAGATGGTTATCCCCCGGTCGTACGCCTGCTGTTGATTTTGACCCTGCATAGTTACTCGAGATCGGTCGTCGTCGCGCCGATAACGGCTCCGTCGGCCCGCACGTCGACACGGGAACCCCGTACGACGGCAGACTGTTCGGTACCCTCGAACGCGACGTTTCTCTCTTCAGGAACTTTCAGTGGGCGACTCATATACTTTTCCTCACAGGCACGAACCGTTCCGCTGACGCCGCGAACGCGGAGGCCGACTTCCGTGCCGTCGACGCTGTCGACAGCAGCGATTGTCGCCCGTGCCCGCGGGACCGCATCCCGACGCGTCCGGACGATCGCCCGGCCCCGGCCACTGCGGTGCTCGAACTGCAGGACTGAGAGATCGAGTGCCGCACTGCCGACGTCCCCAAGCAGGTTCTGGGCGCTGAACCAGAGCGCCCGCTGGAAGGCTTCACGCTCGACTGTCGCCGCCGGCCACGTTTCGAGGGTGACGGCGAGATACCGAAAGCGGGGTTGCAGGTGTTTCGGGAGGTGCTTCATACACAGCCCACGTACGCCGTGCGTATCAACGCCACGGGTCTGTCACCATGCCCCGTGAACGACCCGGGCGTGAGAGTCCGTACTACCTGTTGGCCCGTCCAGAGCGTCGACACCCAGGGACGGCATCACCCTCCGGGTGTGTGACCGGCCCGACGGCCTCGAATCCGCAGGACCCGTAGAACTCGACCAACCCGTCGCGGGCGAGCAACGTCGGACAGCGCCGAGTGGGCAACGACCGCAGCCATCAGTTCCCGGCCCAGGCCATCGCCTCGGCGGTCGGCGTGGACGACGACGTCGAACACCATCGCGTAGTAGGTGTAGTCTGTCAGCACGCGCGCCGGCGCGACGAGTTCGTCAGCGTCGTCGTCCCGGAGCGCAACGATCTCGTCCGTGGCGGCCAGCGCCCGGTGGACGTCCGCTTGCTCGCGGTCAGTCTACCAGTCGTAGGTCCGGTACAGTGAACACAACGCCGGGACGGCAGCAGATCCGGGGGAGTACTCGATCGTCGGCATTGGCTGGCTGCACAGATGTGATGGACAAGAACGTGTTTTGCTCCGTCGACCGGGCACCGGACTGCGACCCGGACGCGTCAACACCGGGAAACCGGCCATTCAATATCCCTCGTGACCTGGTGACGCGTATGACAACCATCGTGCCGCCGAAAGAACGGTTCTGCGTCCGCTGTGGCCGACACTCTGTCTGGGACGAGAGAAAGGAGACCTGGGTTGCCGCAGTTGTCGACGGGGAGCGCCAGGTGGGGACGGCCCACTGCCTCCACGAGTGGAATATCAGCGGCAACTACAGCCCGGTTCGCGAGGACGCCTGATAGTGGCTGTTGGGACTCGTTACCGCAGTGGATCTCGCACGGACCGTGGTCGAGGAACGGCTGGCTGCCTGCGTCAACCGGTTCGAGTGTTCGTCGGTCTACCGCCGGGAAGGGACTGTCACCGAGGACGAGGAGGTAGCACTTCTGGCGAAAACGACCGGGGGCAGCGCCGAGGCCCTCGTCGAGCGACGTTCACCCGCCGTTTGCGGCCTGGTGTGCGGACGCGACAGCCGAGTGAACACCCCCACAGATACGCCGGGGGTAAAGAGGACGACGGGCGGACGCTCGGCCGGTCTCGCCGACCGCCGCCCGGCAACCGCGCGAGACGGCGGACACTCGCTGACGGTGGCTCGGGAAGTCCCCCGAGGACCGCCGGTCCGTCGGGAGAGTGCATCGCCGGGTTTCACACGGTGTCGTAGCCGATGTCGGCTGTCAGGGCGTCGAGACCGAGCACCAGCATGGCCCCGAGAACCGCTGGCACGAGAACCGTCGCAGTCCCGACGAGGGTGAAGGCGTCGCGGGTCGCGAGCACTTCCTGTGCCGGGAGGCGAAGCGAACCGATCATGAGGCTCACCAGAAACGCGAAGGTCGCAGCGCGGTCCCGGTCGAGGGCCCATCGGACGGCGTAGGCAACCGTGAACAGTCCGACAGCCGCGCCGGCGAGGAACACGACGACAACAGCCCCGCTCTCGCGGAGTGCGCCGGTCGCATCGCCGGCGGGAAGCAGCGTGAGCTGGTCGGTGAAAATCCGGAGGGTGGTGACGAGGTACTCGTACTGGCCAAGCAAAAGGAGGATTAACGCGCCGGAGATACCTGGCAGGATCATCCCCGAGATAGCGATAGCGCCGGCGACAAAGACGACCGGGAGTGCGTTCGGGAGCGACCCCTGCACCCCGGGAGCAGCGACGAGGACGCCGAGGGCGAGGCCGGCCACACCCGCGCCGACTCGACCCGGCGTGTCGAGCCAGTCCCGCTCGAACAGAGTGACCGCGGAGGCGCCGATGAGACCGAAAAAGAACGCAAACGTCGGTCCGGCGTATGCCGAGATGGCGACCGACAGGACGCGCGAGAGTGCGACGATCGCGGTAACCATCCCGGTTCCGAGCGCGAGGAGAAACGGCAGGTCCATCCGGCGGAGGGACGCGAGAAACTGCGCCCGTCCCTCGGGAACGTGGAGTCGTCGCAGATACCACAGGGCGCGGGGGTCGAGCGCCGTCACCGCCCGGACGAGTCGCTCGTAGATACCGACGATGAGCGCGATCGTGCCGCCCGAGACACCCGGAACCGTATCCGCCGCTCCCATCGCGAGTCCCTTGAGATACGTCACCAGCAGGTCACGCGTCCCGCTTCGGTCCCCGGTCGGCGTCTCACCGCCGGGTTCAACCATCCAACCACCCTCCACTGGCGGTCCCGGCTGCCGGCCCAGGGTGGGGGCGGTCGGCGTCCTCTGTCGCGGTGCTTCCTGGGCCTTCCCGTCTCTCCGTCCGGCGTTTCCTCGTCACTTTGTCTATCCGTTCGCCGTTCTCTCGTCCCTGGCTGTCGACTCCTCGGTCCCGCCGTCCGCCTCCCCGTTGTCCTCGTTGCCACCCTCTTGCTCCCCGTCACCGGGTTCGATCGTGACGTTCTGTTCCCCGGTCAGGGATTCGAGTTCGACTGTCGCCGGCGTGTTATCCTCGCCGAGGACCTGTCCCTCGGTGACGTTGACCTGACCGACCTCGAACGCTTCGATGCCACCCGACGTCTCGTTCTCGAGGAGCGACTGTACCTCGTAAGGCCCTGTCGCCCGGACATTCGTGTCCGTGTACCCCTCCTCGGGACCCCACTCGCCGTAGCCGGTCGTCGCGTACGGGACGGTGGCATTGAACTCTCCGTCCTCGTCCGCCGTCGTTCGCTGTCTGTATGTGAACTGGGTGCCGTTCTCGGGCTGGAGCGTGACCGACAGCATGACCTCCGCCTCGGGGTTCGTCGTTCCCTCGATCGTCGCGCCCGGGACGCGCTCGAAGGTCTTCGTCCAGGACGGGTCCGTCTGGAACATGAAGTCGGCGAGCGCTCTGGTCGGCTCGACCCCCTCGTACCGCGGGACTTCCGCGACCAGTCGCTGGCTGAGGTTGTTGTTCCGTGCCGTCCGCTGGAAGTCGAAATCGAGCCCCGACCGTTGGCCGGGCCCCGGCGAGAGTGCCGACGTCTCGCCCAGGTGGACCAGCCGGAAGTGTTCGAGTGCCGGCACGCGCTCCGCGGGATGCGGGCCGATGCCGCCGACCTGTGCGGTATTGCTGTTCTCAGCCGCCTCTCGGGCCTGCGCCATGGAGTCGTAGAACTGGATCGCCGGCTCGTTCTGGGGCGCGCTGGTGAACGTATCGCCACCCCCGAGGTCCTGTTCGGTCCCTTCCCAGCTGAGGACGTACGGCTGTGGGTCTTTCGCGCTGCCGTGATACTTGTAGAGCCGGACTGCCATCGAGTCGTAGTAAGGCTGCTTGTGCTGCATCACCGACGTGCCCGCGACGAGCCCGAACTGTTCGGTCAACTGCCTGTCGATGATGCGGTTGTAGAAGTCCGACCGCTCGTACTGGCCGCTGAAGTCCACCGGCGCAAAGAACTTGCCCTGCAGGGCGGTGTCGGTCTGGACCATCTTCCAGTCCACCATCACGTACTCGACGCGCGCGTCGTCGCTCTCGTCGATGCTCTCGAGGACAGCCAGTCCCTCGGATTCGTTTTGGGAAAGCAGGAAGTCTGCGGCGTCACGGACCCCCTGCTGGAACGGGTTCGCGACCGGGATACGCTCGGCCTCTGACGTTATCCAGTGGCCGTAGTCCCACCAGGAGAGCACCCCGTACGCGCCCGGCGGGTACTCGAAGTCGTCGGTCTCGTCGAACGTCCCGAACAGTTCCATCGGTTCGCCGTCCGGGTTCGCGTACTGTCCCGGTTCGGGGGTGTTCTCGTTCATCCACTGGAGGTTGTCGTCCCACTCGACACTGTTTGCCGGCTGGCTCTGGCCGTCGGACCACTCGATGACCGTCGGCGAGACGAGAAACATCGGGACGATAATCACCAGGACGATGGCGGCGACAGTGAACACCTGGTAGGACTCGATGCGCACCTCCCGGTCACTCGGACTGATAAGCGCCATCACGTATCCCGCGAGTGCAGCGTTCAGTCCACCGACGACGAGGGTCAGGTAGTACTCGAAGCGCAACTGGGTGAGCGTGGCCGCGAGCATGAAAAGCCCCCAGACGACAAAGAGGAGTTCCCCGCCGCTTGGCTCCTCGTCGAATACCTGCTTCAGGAGGAGAAACACACCACCGACGATCGCAGTAAAGCCCGCGAGCTTGTACGAGTCGGCGAGGTCACCGATATCGATCGGCTGGGCCTCGCCGATTGTCCCGGCGGCGGTGCCCGGCGAGGTCACGAAGCCGAGCACACGGTCGACCTGTGCAACGAAGAAGCCAAACAGGTCCGGGAGCAACAGCGCGAAAAGCGCCGTCCCGCCGATGGCCAGTCCGAAGGTGATTGCCGGGTAGGCACTCCGCGGGAGGTCACGGCGCTCGACCTGCCGGGAGAGCCACGCGAGAAAGACCACGCCGCCGCCGGCGACAAACGCCAGACCGGGATGGAGGATGGTCCGGCTGACCACGTTGAGCGAGAGCGTTTCGATGAACGCGAACTGTAGCAACCCCGCGGTCACGAGCGAGACCACCCCAACGAACGCCGCATGCTCCGGGCTCCGGCCACGGACGTGCTCGATACTCAGGTGGACGAGGAAAAACACCGCGAGGATACCGAACAGCCACACGCCGGGCGGCCAGACCCACAAGTAAAGCGACATCGCCACGCCGGCGAGCATCGACCAGCCGATCGTCCCGCGAAGCTCACCGAACTCCCGGGCAGCGACGAGTTCGTACACCGGTTTCTCCCGCTCGGCGACCGTCAGCGCGATCATGACGGCAAGGACGCCGAGCCCCATGAACAGCAACTCGGCGGACTCGTGCTGGACGTTCCCTGCGAGACTCACCGACAGAAACCGGTCGGGCGCGAACGCGACAATCGCGACGCTGACCAGACCACCGAAGCGACCGCCGAGGTACTTGCCGAGGAAGTACGCGACCAGGACTGTTGGGACGACGAAAAACGCCGGGGCGAGCAGGAACACCTGCCTGACGAGTTCCTCGCTGGGGCTGCCGAGGCCGGCAAGCAGGGCCCCGAGGGCGATCAGTTGGTCGAACAGCGTCCCGAACTGCCCGACATTGACCCCGAGGGGGAACTGTGTCCACGGATCGAACGGCATCGTGTACGGGAAATTCTCGACGGCGTACTGGGTCTGTCGAAGGTGGTAGTAGGGGTCGTTCCCGCGGAAATATATCCGGTCACCGACGACGAAGTTCGTCCAGTTGCGGATGCGGTTCCAGAAGGCGAACAGCAGTAAGACACCGATAATGGGGTAGTGGTAGTACCGCTCCAGCCACACCAGGACGGCCCGGGACTCTTCGCCCTCGCCGAACTGTTCCCGCCAGTTGCTCATTAGGTGCTTCCAAACGCAGTGCGCGCATAAGCCTTATTGTTCCGTATCCGACGGCCTCGGAAACGCCATACGGAGTGTTCTTGCAGCCGGCCAGGCGGTCCCGCTCACTCGGGACGCGCGGGATAGGGCTCGAACTCCGTCTCGCAGGGCGGCCCGTCGGCGTATCGATAAACCGGGTGCTCCCCCAGACGGACGAGCGAGGACGACCGGGTGCCAAACCCGTCGCCGTGCACACAGACGCCGTACCCGTGGTCGCCGAGGACCGACTGCGCCCGGGAGAGCCAGGCGTCGCTTTTCTCACCCGGTTCCGGCTTGAGTGCGGCATGGACGGCGTTGGCGTTCGTGGCCTGGTCGGTGCCGGCGTCCCGGCGGCTCTCGGGGACGGTATACTCCCCATCGGCGCCGACGTTGACGACGACGTGCACGCCGGGCTGGAGCGTCTGTGCCCGGATCGTGCCGTCCCACTCGAGGAGTATCGCTGCCGAGGCGTCCGCGAACAGCAGGTTACAGCCGCGGTACGACCGGGTCCGGAGTTCCCGTTCGACGAACCGCGCTGCCGCCTCGGCGCTGTCCTCGGCGAGCGCGTCACGGACGAGTAACCCGCGGGACCGCTCGCCCTCGAGGTCGGTATCGACCCAGCGGTTTGTCACCGTAACGAGGACATCGTGTTCGTTGAACCCGAGCCAGGTCCCCCCTGCATCCAGGTCCACCGGCGCGACGGTGGGGACCTCCCAGTCCCGGACAGCCGGCGGTTCTGAGGGTCTACCGTCCTGTTCGTCCCGGTTGGCTGCAACGACAACCGGTGCGTCGGGGAAGACCTGCCAGGCGATGACGAGTGTGCACACACGTTGCTCTACGCGGCGGAGACAAATAGCCGCTGTGGCGCGAGAGCCCCCCACGGGCCCCGGAGCGGGGCGGGACGATGCTCCTTCGGACGGAACACGAGGGAGACTCGCCGTCCCGTGAACGTCGTCGAGGACGGTCGACCGACAGTCTCATACTGCCGGCTGTAACATTTTGAACGAATTCGCAACCCCGGGGTGGCGAATATCTGTACGAACGTACAGCCGGCAGTATCAGAACCGGTCGCGGACCGCCTCGCGGTCGACTGTCCCCGACGCCGTGCGCGGGAGTTCCGTGGCGAACCTGATCGTTTTGGGGCACTTGTAGCCGGCGAGCCGGTCACGACAAAACGCCCGCAGGCGCTCGGCTGTGAGTTCCGGGTCCGCCACGACCAGCGCGACGACCCGCTCGCCCCACTCCTCGTCATCGAGTCCGACGACGACCGCGTCGTCGACGCCGTCGTGCGTCCGGAGCAGGTCGGCAACTGTCGACGGGGCAACGAGTTTGCCGCCGGTGAGAATCATGTCGTCGCGGCGACCGACGACGTGGAGTCGACCGGCCTCGTCACGCCACCCGAGGTCACCAGTCCGGAGCCCGTCCGCACAGAACGCCGCCGCGGTTTGCTGCGGGTCGAGATACCCCGGCGTGACGGTCGGTCCGTCGACGACGATCTCGCCCGTTTCGCCCGGGCCGTCGTCGCGGATCGTCACGTCGGTAAAAAGCAGGGGCTGGCCGACCGATCCGGGGTCGTCGCTCGCCTCCGAGGGGCGGGCAGTCGCGACCTGGGAGGCGGTTTCGGTCAGGCCGTAGGTGGGAAAGAGGGGGACGCCAGCATCGAGCGCTCGTTCGACGAGTGACGCGGACGCCGGTGCACCGCCCAGCAGGACAGTCCCGAGCGACGGCGGCGGGGACCAGCCAGCGTCGAGCAGGCGCGTGAGCTGTGTCGGGACCAGCGAGACACCGGTCACGTCGTACTCCCGGAGGACCCTGGCGGTCCGGTCGGTGTCGAAGCCCGGCTGGAGTGCGAGCGTGGTTCCGTACAGCACGGTCCGGTAGAACGGTGCGAGTCCGCCCATGTGGTGGGGCGCCAGACAGCACAGCCAGGTATCGTCGGGTGCGATCCCGAGACGGAACGCCGAGGCCGTCGCGCTCGCGGTCAGATTCCGTGCGGTCAGCCGCACGGCTTTCGGCTCGCCGGTCGTTCCGGATGTAAAGAGGATCACGGCAGTGTCGTCCGGATCGACCGCCGTGCGTTCGACGTCGTCGACGGTAGCTGGCGAGAACACCGAACCGACGCGCTCTCTCTCGGGGTCGTCCGCGGACAGGACCGTCCCCTCGCCAGCCCCGACAGCCAGTGCCTCCGTCTCCGCCTCGCAGACGAGCAGGTCCGGGTCGACCCGGAGACACTGGGCCCGAACGGCATCGGCGGCGCGGTCTGCCCCGAGCGCCACGAGTGTCGCTCCGATCCGGATGGACGCGTGCAACGTTGCGGCGAACGCGAACCGCGTCGAGAGCAAGCAGGCGACCCGCGGCGATTCGGTTCCGTCGAGGTGGGCCGAGAACTGGGCGGCGACGTCGTCGACGACCCCGTCGAGCGTCGCGACCGTCCACTCGCGGTCCTTTCTGGTATCGACGAGTGCGGTCCGGTTCGGCGTAACGGCGGTCCGGGCAGCGAGCAGATCAGGGATCCCGTCGAACATCATTCGATCGGGTGGCCCGGGAGTCCGAGACCACGCTCCTGTGGGACGCGGATGGTGCCGTTCGCGACTGGTGCGGGGTCGGACGCGACGTCCGTCGCGAGCAACTCGGCGGTCGCCAGACCGCAGGGCCGGACGTCCGGCACCGTGGCGGCGACGTGTACCGCAGCCGTCCGGGCGACGGCGGCGTCGATGGTCGTCGAGACGACTGGGGTCACTCCCGCCGACCGGGCCTGCGTTGCCGCCTCCGCGGCGAGGTCCGGTCCGCCGACGACCATCGGTTTCAGCACGACCACGTCGGCGGCGTCGGCGGCGAGGACAGTCCCGATATCGTGGGTCGCGAGCGATTCGTCGAGGGCGACGTCGACGCCGTTCCCGCGCAGCGACGAGAGGCCGTCGAGGTCGCCAGCCGGCAGCGGCTGTTCGACGTAGGCGACGTCGAGGGCGGCGAACGCGTCGATAGCGTCCCGGGCCTGCTCGTAGGTCCAGGCGGCGTTGGCGTCGACACGCAACTCGACGGCCGGTCCGACCGCGTTCCGGACGGCTCTGACGCGTTCGATGTCCTCCTCGATGCCGTCGGTTCCGATCTTCAGTTTGAGCGCCTCGAAGCCCTCGTCGGCTGCCTGCCTGGCTACCTCTCCCATCGCCTCCGGCGTCCGGTTTGCCGCACCGACGACCGCGTTCACCGGCACGTCTTCGACGCGCTGGTCACGCCCGAGCGAGCGGTACAGTGGCTGGTTCGCGGCGCGCGCTCGCGCAGTCGCCAGCGCGAGCGAGAGGCCGTGTCTGGCGGCGGGTTCCTCGATGCGTGTGAGTGCGATACCCCAGTCGAGGTGGGACGCGGCTGTCTGTGCCCGCTCGAGGGCGTTCCGACACTCCTCGTAGGACTCCGTCCAACCCGTCAGGGGTGTCGCTTCGCCGATGCCACGTTCTCCGCCCCGTTCGAGGGCGAGCAGAAAGCCTCGCCGCTCGTGAATAGATCCTCTGGCGGTCCCGAGCGGCGACGTCAGCCGGACGGTGAACGGTTCGATAGTGAGCACGTCAACGCACCCCCGGGACTGCGAGGCCGAGCGCAAAGAGCAGTGCGTACAGCGCAAGCACCTGGCCGACCCGCTCGAGGGCGGGATTGAGCGCGTCGCCATCGTTTCGTGTCAGGACTGTCCGGGTGACGGCGGCAGCAAGCGGTGCGGAAAGCACCGTGACGAGCACAGCCGGATGGTAGCCGTAGCCGACGACGAGTACGGCCGGCACGGCGTAGGCGGTGGCGAGCAACGCGAGAAACTCTGCCCGGGACCAGCGATAGCCCAGCAACACCGCGAGTGTCCGCTTGCCGGCGGCCCGGTCGGTCTCCATATCGCGCAGGTTGTTGACCACGAGGATGGCGGTCGAGAGGCTGCCTGCCGCGACACCGGAGAGCAGCGCCGCCGCCGGGAGCGTGCCGGCCGGGACCGTGAGCGGGAGCGCCCCGACGCCCGCGTCGGCGACCGCCTGAACGTAGTAGGTCCCGGCGACTGCGGCGAGCCCGAAGTAGACGAACACGAACAGGTCACCGAGACCGTAGTAGCCGTACGGGTACGGGCCGCCGGTGTAGAGGATCCCGGCGAAGATACCCGAGAGTCCAACGGCCAGGATCGGGAGGCCGCCGACGACGACCAGATAGCAGCCCACGACCACTGCGAGCGCGTACGTGCCTACCATCGCAGCCCGGACGCGGCGGGGGTCGATGAGGCCGCCCGCCGTCACGCGGGTGAATCCCTCGCGGTCCGGCGTGTCCGCCCCTTTTACCGCGTCGAAGTAGTCGTTGGCGAAGTTCGTCCCGACCTGGATGAGGAGGGCACCGATCAGCGCGGCGAGCGCCGGCAGCGGCGCGAAGACGCCGTCTGCGACTGCGAGGCCAACACCCATCACCACCGGCGCGGCACCAGCCGGGAGCGTCTGTGGCCGGGCGGCTATCAGCCACGCCTGCCTGCGCGAGATATCCGCGGCGGCTGTCATCACACAGACTTTGGGACGGGACCCTCAAAGCGACTGCGGTTATTGCCATTTTCTGACGGGAGATGTGGGGTATACTGTCGGAACACCCCGGGAGAGTTTCGCTATTCCCGGACGGCGAACACGACCGCATCAGTAGTGCCAGGGGAACTGTCGGAACTCGGGCTCACGTCCCTCGTTGAACGCCTCGCGGCCCTCGCGTGCTTCCTCGGTCATATACCCAAGGCGGGTTGCCTCACCCGCGAACACCTGCTGGCCGACCATTCCGTCGTCGGCCATGTTGAAGGCGTACTTCAGCATACGGATGGCCATCGGCGACTTGCGGGTTATCTCGTCGGCCCAGGCCAGGGCGGCGTCCTCCAGGTCGTCGTGGGCGACGACCTCGTTGACCATGCCCATCTCCGCTGCGGTCTCGGCGTCGTAGTCCCGGCCCAGGAAGAAAATCTCGCGGGCTTTCTTCTGGCCGACCTGCCGGGCGAGGTAGGCGGAGCCAAAGCCGGCGTCGTAGGAGGCGACGTCGGCGTCAGTTTGCTTGAACACTGCCTCCTCGCGGCTGGCGATGGTGAGATCACAGACGACGTGCAGCGAGTGCCCGCCGCCGACCGCCCAGCCGGGGACCACGCAGACGACGGGTTTGGGCATGAACCGGATGAGCCGCTGCACTTCGAGGATGTGCAGGCGCCCGACGCCTTGCTGGGCCGCTTTCTCGTCACCGTCCCGGTACTCGTAGCCTGACTCGCCGCGGATCGACTGGTCGCCGCCGGCGCTGAACGCCCAGCCGCCGTCTTTCGGCGAGGGGCCGTTGCCCGTCAGGAGCACACAGCCTACGTCAGTCTGGCGGCGTGCGTGGTCGAGCGCCGCGTACAACTGGTCGACCGTCTCCGGGCGGAAGGCGTTCCGGACGGCCGGCCTGTCGAACGCGATGCGGACCGCAGGGACGTCGACGCCGCGGTGGTAGGTCACGTCCGAAAGGTCGAACCCATCAACTGGCTCCCACGCCGCACTGTCGAACAGCTCAGAGACCATACCCGTCTTCGGGCCGGCCGGCGCAAAAAGATTCGGCGGGCGGGCCGCACCGTCGAATCGATGCCCTCGACGCACTCGCCGTCGCCGGCTGGCGAGTACCGTTCGCGCGACGTCTCAGGCCGGCCCGTCGTCAGTCGACTCCGTCGACGTCTCCGGGACGAGTTCCCGCGTCTTCGCCTCCTCGAACGGACCGAGCAGCAGGAACCCGAGGGTGATACTCGCGATGTAGATACCCCACTTCACGACCGGGGGTCTCCCGCTCCGGCCCCGTCCGGGGAGCCTCCGCTGGGTAGTCGCGTCGGTCGAGGTGACGCGTCTCGACGGCGGTGAAGCTATTATCAGGTCCCGGAGCGTACGGGGAGTCAGAACGACCCACACGCTGGTGAACACGGCTGAGGTGGAACAGGTCTCGGACGCGATGCGTTTTCTGTCCGAGCCACTCGAGTGCCGGCAGGTCGGGGTGACGATGGCGCGGGGGAAGCCGATTCCGGTGGCCGGGAACGAGTGCCCGCAAACGTGGTTGCCGGGCGTCAGAAGTAGTTTACGCCTCGACCATTTCGACGGCTTCGACTGCCTGTTCGGAGGCGTCCTGCATCTGCTCGGCGAGTTCCTCGGCCTGGGACTGCAGTTCCTCCATGCCCTCGGCGAACTCCTCCGTCGCCTCGACGGACTGGGCCTCCACTTCCTCGTGGGCCTCGACCAGCAGGTCGAGCTGGTCGTCGAGCGCGGCGAGGTAGTCGGCGACCACGTCGTCGTACATCTCGACGCTATTCTCGAACTCGCCGGCGACAACCTCGAACAGCTCCGCGTGGTTGTCGAGCAGGAGCGCGAACTGCTCGTCGACGGTGTCCCGCATGTCGTCGGTACTCCCCATCGTGCCTGGGACGTTCTCCTCGATGCTGTCGAGGGTGGCGTGGAGGGTCTTCTGCTGGAACTCGACAGCCTGGCGCTGGGCCGTTTCCTGTGCGTCGAGCCCGTCGACGGCAGCCGCGTTGAGGCGCTGCTGGAACTGGACTGCCTGTTCGAGGGCGTCGCGGCCCTGCTTGATTGACCGGCGCTGCATCTCGAACGTCGCTGTAACGGGAGTCGTGTAGTCGACCATTGTTTCTCTACCTGACTGTTCGTCCTGCCGACGCTTAAGTCTTACTTCCAATACCACTCAATACCATAAAATGGTAAAACAGGGCGAATTTTCGGGTATTCCGCCGCATGCGCCCGTCTCCGGGCCCCGATGTCTGCCGTCCGTCTGACGAACGGTTTGCTCCGGGGCCGGTGCAGCAGGTGCAACGGATCCGGGGACCCGATACCGGGAGGATTTTGCCACTCAGATCGCGTCGCGCTCGGCCCGGACGTGTTCCGCATACGCGTCCGTGATCGTCTCCAAAATACGCTCCCCCGCTTCGGCGGTTGCCTTGCTCGGATCGCCGAGCACGCCGTTCTCCGATATCGACTTGAACCCCTCGCTGAGAAGGCGCCCGGGGGAGACGTCGCCCTCGTGACCGACCTCGAACTCCTCGGCCCGGACGAGCCCCTCGTCGATCGCCAGGACAATCGCCGTTTCCGCAGCCCCGGCGTGGATCACCTCCTCGGTGTAGTCGATGCCCGCTTCGGCCATCCCCTCGTTCATCAACTGCATCATGTCGCCGAGGTCGGCGATCGAAATCACGCTCGCGTCGATCTCCCGGGCGACGTCGGGTGCCACCGTCTCGACGGGGGCGAAGTTCCCGCCGTGGGTCGGTATCAGCGCGACGTGCTCGAAGCCGTGTTCGGAAAGCGACCGGCAGTACGCACGGATCGTGTCCATGAGCGTCTCCGGCGGGACGGTGATCGTGCCGGGAAAGTCCATGTGGTGTCCCGAGCAGCCGGGCCGTATCGTGGGCGCGGCGAGCGCGTCGCCGAGTTCCGCCGCGATGCGACGGGCGAGTTCGTCACTACTCATCGTGTCCATCCGTATCGGCAGGTGTGGCCCGTGCTGTTCGATGGAACCGACGCCGACGACCGCCGTCCGCGTGCCGTTCTCCAGTGCCGAGTCGATCTCCGGCCACGTCATATCCTCGAGGCGGACAGTGCTTTCTGAATCCATACCCGGACGTTTGTGCGAAACGGAACGAAAACGTTGGGGTGACCCTGTCCTCGCGTCCCGAGGACGGACATTCCGCGGCGCGAAAGAACCTGCGCCGGGGGCTGATACTGCCGGCTGTAACTACGTGAAGATATTCGGCCCCACGGGTGGTCGACATTGCTCGCGGGCCTGTAGCCGGCAGTATGAAACCGGTGCGCTACGGGCCGAGAATCGACTGTGATAGCGCCAAGCACGGTGTACGCAGGGACAACCAATAAGTAGTAGAACAAACATATAGACGTATCGCCGGACTGACAGGGATTGTTGTGATTCGTTACCGCTCCGTTGAGACAGTGACGCGGTGTCAGACGCTGAGACGCCGATACCTGGGCGGCACTGCCGAAAAGAGTCACAACAGTCCGTATGAGAGGGTATCGTCACGACCCGAACTACGTAGGTCTTCGGCGACCACAGCAAGCACACCGATGACACCCGACGTGTGCAGCAAGCGGTGTCGTCCCCGAGCGGACGGGCAGGCGGGCAACAGACGGGGCCGTCGGCTGTCTCGGTATCCACGGAGACAACAATGGGAGACACACTGAACCAGGGCGACAACGGTCCTGAAGAGGGCGAGGAGAACTGGCACGTGCCGCTCGACGCGAACTTCACCGACTTCGACGTGGACATCGAACTCCGCGACGAGGAGAGCAACCTCGACGGCGAGGGCGACTACGAGTTCGCCTCCACGGTCAAGGGCACCCGCGACGGCCACGACAACGAGGAGGTTGTCCGCGGCCAGTCCCGCAAACCGACTCACGATGCCGGATCTGCCGTCGCCGACGGCGGGACCGTGGAGGAGGACCGATGACTCCCAGGCTCAACCGGCGGACGTTCGTCACGCTTGCGGCGGTGGCGTCGGTCGGCCGCGCCGACGCCAGCACCGGCGAGACGGTCGCCCCCGACGCGCCCGTCGCGCCAGAGAACGCCGGCTACGGCGCGGGTGGGTACGGCGCAGGACCGTACGGCGACCCGACCGAGGGCCCCCGGCTGGCCGACTACGCCAACGACGAGGGCGTCGTCGACACCCCCGGTCTCCGGGAGGCCATCGACGACTGGCGCACCGGCGACATCGACACCGACCTCCTCCGGGACGTCATCGACGCCTGGCGCACCGGTGACCCCGTCTAGCGGGCGGTCGTCGACGGGTGAGCACAGATCACTCGCGTTCGTCACTGTTTGCCTGGATCGCGAGTGTCGAAATCCGGGTCCCGTCGACACTTTCCACCTCAATGATATAGCCGTCGGCCTGGATAGAGTCACCGGGTTCCGGCGCGCGGTCGAGGCGGTCCAGGACCAGTCCACCGATCGTGTCGAACTCCGTACTCTCGACGTCGGCCCCGAGCGTCTCGTTGACCGCCGATAGCGGGACGCTCCCGTCGACGTCGAACCGGCCGTCCGCACGCGAGCGGATCGACGGTTCGCGTTCGTCGGTGTCGAACTCGTCGCGGAGGTCCCCGACGATGGCCTCGGCAACGTCCTCGACGGTCGCGATCCCCTCGAGTGTGCCCCACTCGTCGATGACTGCGGCCATCTGCTGTTGCTCGTCGCGAAACCGCAGCAGGAGGTCGTTTACTGCCGTCGTCTCCGGGACGACGATTATCTCCCGTGCCAGGTCGCCCGCCGTCGTCTCCTCGTTGTCTTGCTCGCTCGCACGCAACACGTCTTTGACGTCGATGAACCCGACCACCTGGTCGCTGTCGTCGGGTTCGACGACCGGGTACCGGGTGTGTTCGGCCTCGAAGACCGTCGACCGGATCTCGGACAGCGACGCGTCGGTCGGCACGCTGACCACGTCCGGTCGCGGTACCATGATATGTCTGGCGATGGTGTCGTCGAGCTCGAACACCCGCTCGATCATCTCGACTTCCGCCATGTCGACGTGGCCCTTCTCACCCGAGCGGGCGAGCACGCGCCGGAGCTCCCGTTCTTCGAGTGTCTCCTCCGTTTCGGAGGCCGGCGGGATGCCGATCAAGCTCGTGAACGCGTTCGCCGTCCCGTTGAAGAGAACGAGGCCGGGATAGAACAGGTAGTAGAAGAGCGTCATCGGCGGGGCAACGAGAAGGGAGAGTCGCTCCGCCCGGGCGATGGCAATCGTCTTTGGCGCGAGTTCGCCGAAGACGACGTGGAGGAATGTGATGATACCGAACCCGAGCGCGAAGGCGACGAAGTGGATCAGATTCTCCGGGAGAACCGGCGCCAGGACGGGTTCGATGAGCGACGCCACGGCGGGTTCGCCGACCCACCCCAGCCCCAGCGAGGCGATGGTGATCCCCAGTTGTGTGACCGCAAGGTAATTATCAAGGTTGGCCATCACCTCCTGGAGTCTCCCCGCACCCGCACGGCCCTCCTCGGCGAGTTGCTCGACCGACGTCGAGCGGATCCGGACGAAGGCGAACTCGGACGCGACAAAAAAGCCGTTCAGAACCACGAGAAACAGGGCCAGGAGGAGCCGACTCGTCGAGAAGAGGAGGTCTACCATCGCTGCCTCCACGGACGGCCGGCGTTCGAGCAAACTGGGACCATGCTCCCCCTTTTCATTGTAGCCACTAAAACGGTGGAGTGAAAGCACCAGCACGTTGGCCCGGTCCGACTGGAGAACGCCGTAACCACCGACCACGAGTCCGGGCCGGAAGTACAGACCGCCGACCAACCGTCCCGAGGACCCGTCCACGCGGTCGCTGCTGTCGGCGATTCCACAGCCGGATCCGAGCGTCGGCACGGATCGGATCAAGCTCCGCGGGACGCCGCCGAACCCTCGCGACCCTCCCTCCGGGTGTGTCTTCTCGACCAGGTGTCCGTCCAGGATCCGTCCGGCGGACGGCGAGACTCACCGACGAACAGTGGAGCCGTGTCGAGGCGTTCAGGAGCGTCCTCATACTGCCGGCTGTAACATTTTGAACGAATTCGCAATCCCGGGGTAGCGAATATCTTTACGAACTTACAGCCGGCAGTATCAGGGAGCGCGAACGGGCCGACATCACGGTGCTGCAGCGACTCAAGCGCCGGCTAGGGCTGGAACGCCGTTTCACGCCGATCGAGGAACTCGCAGAGGAACTGTTCGGCACGATCGAGTATCAGTACCTCACAAAGTTCGGTACTGATACCGCACCGCAACCGCAGATGAA
>JAZKTU010000169.1:0-5312 GCA_036625385.1 Halovenus sp.
CCGACGTTGTGGTGGGACTTGATCGTCCCCTCGCTCTCGATCCGGTCGGGGTAGATGGTCCCCTGGACGAGGTAGTCGGCGTCCACGTCGCGAGCGACCGTCTCGAACTCGCGGATGAACTGCTCGCCGATGGCGTGGCGCTTCGCTTCGGGGTCAGTGACACCCTCGAGTGCGTCGAGAAACCGGTCTTGCGCCTCGACGATCCGGAGCGAGTCCATATACGAGAACGTCTCGCGGACCTGCTCCGTCTCGCCTTTGCGCATCAGGCCGGTGTCGACGTAGACGGGCGTCAGCTGATCGCCGACCGCCTCGTAAGCGAGCGCGGCGGCGGTCGAGGAATCGACGCCGCCGGACAGGGCGATGACGGCGTTCTGTGTGCCAATCTCTGAGCCGATCTCCGCGAGTTTCTCCTCGATGAACGAATCGACGTCGACCATCAGACCTCACCCCCGTTCAGAGCAAGTACCGCCTGGAGGAACCCGACAAAGGGTGGGCTGGCACGGGTCGGTCGCGACCGGAATTCGGGGTGAAACTGCGTCCCCAGAAAGTACGGATGGTTGGGCAACTCAAGGATCTCCATCCGGCGACCGGAGGTCCCCGAGAAGACCAGTCCGGCGGCCTCCAGGTCGTCGATATATTCGGGGTTGACTTCGTAGCGGTGGCGGTGACGTTCCTTGCAGGTCGTCTCGCCGTAGATTTCGTGAGCGAGGGTCCCCGATTCGATCTCGGTGACGTGGCTACCCAGCCGCATCGTGCCGCCCATGTCGTCGAGGTCTTTCTGTTCGGGAAGCAGGTCGATGACAGGGTAGGGCGTGCTCTCCTCGAGTTCCGCGGAGTGGGCCCCCTCGAGTCCGAGGACGTTCCGGGCGTACTCGACGACGGCCATCTGGAACCCCAGGCAGAGCCCGAGGAAAGGGACGTCGTTCTCGCGGGCGTATCTGATTGCCGCGACTTTTCCCTCGGTTCCCCGGGAGCCAAAGCCGCCGGGGACGACGATACCGTCGACGGCGTCTAGCTGGTCGTCCCCGTTGTCGCCGGACCGGAGGTCCTCGGCGTGTATCCAGGTGCGCTCGACGTCCACTCGCTCCTCCAGCCCGGCGTGTTTGAGCGCCTCGTGGATGGAGATGTAGGCGTCCTCGAGCCCATACTTGCCCACGAGGGCAATCTGGACCTCTCCCGTCGTCTCGCGGATGACCCGGTCACGCCACTCGCTGTCGCGTTGCCCAACTGGGAGCGCCTCGTCGTCGAGCGCGAGATGGGACATAACGTACTCGTCGAGCCCTTCGTCTTCGACCATCAGGGGGACGTGGTAGATATCCTCGACGTCGGGGTTCGAGAACACGGCACCCTGGGGAACGTCACAGAACAGCGCGATTTTCTCTTTGGTTTTCGCCTTGAGCGGGTCGGCACAGCGCCCGACCACGACGTCCGGCTGGAGACCGATCGAGCGGAGTTCCTTGACGCTGTGCTGGGTCGGTTTGGTCTTCTGCTCGCCGTTCTTGGAGTAGGGGATCAGCGTGACGTGAGCGAACAGAATATCTTCCTCGCTCTCCTCGTGGGCGAACTGGCGGAGCGCCTCGAGGTAGGGCATCCCCTCGATGTCGCCCACGGTTCCGCCGACCTCGACGATGCAGATATCACTGCCCGCCGCCGCCTCGCGCACCCGGCGTTTGATCTCGTCAGTGATGTGCGGGATGATCTGGACCGTTTTACCCAGGTAGTCGCCGGCGCGCTCCTTCTCGATGACCTCCCGGTAGACCTTCCCCGTCGTGACGTTGTGGTCGGAGGTCATATCGATACCGAGAAAGCGCTCGTAGTTGCCGAGGTCCAGGTCGACCTCCGCACCGTCCTTGAGGACGTACACCTCGCCGTGCTGGAACGGGTTCATCGTCCCCGCGTCGACGTTGAGGTAGGGGTCGATCTTGACCGCGGTCACGTCGAAACCGGCGTTTGCCAGCAGGCGGCCAGTGCTGGCTGCAGTGATGCCTTTGCCCAGTCCGGACATCACGCCGCCGGTAACGAAAACGAACTTCCGCCCCAGACCCGGATCGTAGCCTGTGTCGGGTTCCGTTGGCATACTGACCGTCTGCATCCGGCCCTCTAAATCGTTACGATGCGACCACAGTATTGCCTGAGAGGAAAGTTCTCAGCGGCTGAAACTCGACCCCGTATGGCGCGGCGAGGCGGGTCCCGACAGCCAGGATCCGTGACCGCCCTGGAACCGAGTCCGGACACCGGGACAGGTCACCCGTCGAGAAACGACCGGACGAGCCGTTCGGCCTCGTCTGTCGGTTCGAGAAAGGGGATGTGGCCGTGGTCCTCGAGCGTGTGAAAGGTCGCGTTTGGCATCCGCTCGGCGACCGGGCGGCCGACCTCCGGATCGAAATAGTAGTCCTCGGTACCCCAGATGTAGGCTGTCGGGTTCGCGATCGTGACGACCTCGTCGGTGATGTCGTAGAGGGGGTGTATCCGACCGAACCGTCCGACTGCTTCGTTGTACGACTTGACGCTCGCGAAGCGACCCGGAAGCCCCGCTCCCGCGGCCCACGTCTCGTAGTACAGCTCCGGGATGGCCGAATCGTCAGCGACGCCGATCCGGGCGAGTTGCTCCCGTGTGGTTTCCACCGGATCGCCACGGGTCGTAAGCCAGTAGAGAATCCTGTTGAGTCCGCGAACGGTCAACAGGCGTGGCACGAGCGGCAGGTCGCGGGTCAGCCCGCCGGGCCCGCCGACGAGGCACAGCCGGTCGGTCCGGTCGTAATCCAGCGTGAACAGAAACGCCTGCAACCCGCCAAGCGAGCTGCCGACAACGTGTGTCCGGCCGATGTCGAGAGCGCCGAAGAGCGCGTCGAGATACGCCGTGAGAAACCGCCGGAGGTCGCGACCGTGGTAGTCGACGGGTGCCGAGAGCCCCCGGCCGGGGCGGTCGGGGATCACGAGCCGGTACGCGTCGGCGAGCGCGGGAACGATCGGCAGCCACGTGGCAGCCGTAGCCGAGAGCCCGTGCAACAGCAAAACAGGGTCGCCGTCGGAGTTCCCGGCCTCGAGATAGTGGACAGGCCCGACATCGTCCACGTCCAGCGCGTGCGACGCGATACCGACACCGTAGTGATCCGCGAGGGCAGTCTGCAACTGTGCGTACTCCCGTTCCGCAGCTGTCGGCCAGTCGTCCGCTGTCAACTCCTGTCCGTCGCGGGGTATCCCACCAGTGCGCATGCGCGGCAGTTCCGTCGGCGGCCTATTGAACGTTTGTCGTGTGTGGCGCCGACCAGGTCGTACTGCTGGCTGCACCAGTGTGAACGAATTCGCCACCCGGGGTGTCGGATATCTGTTCGAACGGACAGTCGGCCGTATCAGTCCAGTGCACGCCCGAGGAAGGTGGCAACTGTGTCGGCGACGCGTGACTCCTGGCCGATAAAGAAGTGGTCTGCCGGAACGCCAGTAACCGTACAGCCAGCCGAGCGTGCCCGCTCGACGACGGAGGCCCACGCTGCAGCGTCGTCGCGCTCGCCGTAGACGACCTGGAGCGGACAGTCGATATCCTCGATCGCGCGGACCGGGTCCAGGTCGCCAGTCGACCCGGCAGCGGGTGCGAGGACCGAGACGGCGTCGGGAGGGGGGTCCGCCTTCGCAGCCGCGAGCAGCGCCACGGCGCCGCCGAAACTGTACCCGAAGAGCCCGACTGCGTCGTACCGTTCACCGGCCCAGGAGAGGGCAGAGAGTGTATCGGCTCGCTCGCCCGCCCCCTCATCCCAGGGGCCGTAATCGAACCGCAGGCAGTCGATATGGCGGTTCCCGAGCGCGTCACTGACCGCGCGGAGCCGGCCGTCGGTTCGGTCGCCACCCATCTGTGGATGTGGTGGGCAGGCAACGACGAGACGGTCGCCGCCCGCACTGTCGAGCGTCGCGCGAACGTCGCGCGACCCGGGGAGACGCAAGCGTTCGGCCATACCGGGTGAAAGAGTGTAGGAATTTTAAGTCCCGCGGGTACGTTAATAGTGTATGGGAATACTCTCGCGCACGTCCTATATTATCCGGTCGAAGCTCAACTCGCTGCTCAACCGGGCGGAGGACCCGGCCCAACAGCTGGACTACTCCTACGAGCAACTACAGGACGAACTGGAGAACGTCAAGCAGGGGATTGCGGACTTGACCACCCAGAAAAAGCGCCTGGAGATACAGAAACGCCGCCTCGAGGACAACGTCGAGCGCCACAACGAGCAGGCACGCCAGGCCGTCGAGCAGGATCGTGACGACCTTGCCCGGCGGGCACTCGAGAAAAAAAAACAGAAGATGAACCAGATAGACGACCTCGAGCGCCAGATAACCGAGCTAGAGGGACAACAGGACCAGCTCCTCGAGCAGAAAGACGAACTGAAACGCCAGATCGAGGAGTTCCGGACGCGCAAGGAGACGATGAAGGCGCGCCACGACGCGGCGGAGGCAAGCGTCCGCGTCAACGAGGCGGTGACCGGCGCCGGCAGCGAGATGGAGAGTATCTCGAGACAGATAGAGCGCGCCGAACAGGAGACCGAAGAGATGGAGGCCCGCGCCGCAGCGCTCGACGAGTTGCGCGAGAGCGGTGCGATCGACTCCTCGCTTTCGGACAAAAGCGAGATCGACCGGGAACTCGAACAGCTCTCGACCGACAGCGCCGTCGACCGCGAACTGGATACGCTCAAATCCGAGATGGACCGGGAGGAAAGCGAGGGGGACACGGAGAGCGAAGCCGAAGATGTCGGGAGTGAGGTCGAGAAGGCAGACGTCGAGGATATCGAGGCGGACGTCGACGAGGCCGAAATCGACGAGGAACTCGAGGAACTGAAGAAGGACTGACGCGGCTTCCGGCACGCTTTTTACCGGCCGTCGGTTTGGGTCAGTATGCGACTGCTGTTTATTCACTCGGACCATCTCGAGTTCGAGGCCAGGGACAAGGCCGGACCGGACGACCTCGCCGAGACCGAGGGCGTCCCGATGGAGGGCCGGATGGAGGACTGTGCGACGGTGTTCATTAGCGTCGAATCCGGCGACGAGGAGAGCGTCGAGGGGGTCGTCGCGAACGCGCTGTCGGAGATTACCGACGTCACCGACCAGTTGAACACGAGAAACGTCGTACTGTACCCGTACGCCCACCTCAGCGACGACCTGGCGAGCCCCGACACGGCAAAGGCAGTCATGCAGAATCTCGAGGCCGAACTGACCGACGGCTACGAGATACTCCGCGCCCCCTTTGGCTGGTACAAGCGCTTCGAGGTGGCCTGCAAGGGCCACCCGCTCTCGGAGCTGTCCCGCCACGTCGCCGCCCACCGGGA
>JAZKTU010000170.1:0-5191 GCA_036625385.1 Halovenus sp.
TAGCGAACTCGTGGTACGTCATCGTCGAGAACGCCCCGTCGAGGCTGCTGGTATCGAACGGGAGGTCGTCGACCGCGCTCGTCACGAGGTCGACGTTGTCAGGGACGCCTTTCTCCCGGTAGTAGTCGTGCATCGCTTCCTGAATGTCGACGGCGTACACGGTGTCGACGGCCGGTGCGACGTCGTCGGTGTAGAATCCGGTCCCGCTGCCGAGGTCCGCGACCGTCTCGTCGCTCTCGGGTGATAGCGCCCAGCGGAGCTCTTCCGCCGAAAGGGAGCGGTACCGGTCCTGTGCGTCTTCGAGCTTGTCGGCCCGGCCGGCGTCGAACGTGTGATACCCCATCTTAGAGGTTCCGGAACGCCTCGTCGACGATTTCGCCGGTGTCGGCGACGATGTCCGCCATCTCCTCGTTGTCGGGTGCCATCCCGACGAGGCGGGCGATGCGCATGATCGAGACGTGATAGACGCGCTGTTGGCCGGGTTCCTCCTCCCAGATGACGACGTTACAGGCCATGAGCGCGCCGAGTTTGTTGTCCGATGCGTCGAGGGCGCGGTCGGCGACCCCGGGGTTGCAGGCTCCCAGCACGTAGTAGGGGTCACGACCCGCGTCGACCTTCTCGTTGAGCATGTCGGAGGGCGAGAACTCGACGGGGACACCGAATCCGGCGTCGGTGAACACGTCTCGGACGTGTTCGATCGCGTCTTCGTGGCTCATTTCGAGCGTCGTCTGTTGTTCGCCGATGTCTTCAGGGTCTATCTGACTCGGGTCGATTGGGAGTACCATTCGTGTATTGTATTGTGCCTACAGGACAAAGGGTCTTCGGATACACTGTCACGTGGCCGGAGATGCGTATGACCATCTACCCGGCCAGAGGGTTCGGTTACCGTCGGAACCGCGGCCCTACCGGGTCGACCGGTTCGCCCGGTCTCGTGGTTGGGGTCGGCGCACAGTGGCCAGTCACCGACGCCCACTGCAGGCACTGCCACGCGTATCGAACGAAGACGTCCCCCGAAGGCCGCGTCCCCCCGGAAAACGCCGGTCCAGTGGCTGAGACGTGGCTACGGGGTACATCGTGTCACGGATTGCTGATACGCGGCTGCGACGCCGAGAACCGGAGTCCCCGACTGGTGGCGCCCCATCGGTGAATCGCTCTCGGTGCGGTACAGTATTGCGCAGAGTATGCAAAACAAATAAGTCAATCCGGTTCGTACCTCGGGGCGATGACTGACGAGCTAGAGGAGATCAGACGGCAAAAACTGAACGAGCTTCGCAACCGGGACGAATCAGGGAGTGCCGACGGCTCAGAGTCGGGACGCGTCTCCGAGCCGATTTCGGTCGATGGAAGGTCCGAGTTGACCGACACAACCGCCGAGCACGACGTCGTGCTGGTCGACTTCTACGCCGACTGGTGTGGGCCGTGCCAGATGCTCGAACCCGTCGTCGAGACAGTTGCCGCCGAGACCGCTGCGACAGTGGCGAAAGTCGATGTCGACGCGAACCAGCAACTCGCTGCCGAGTACGGCGTCCAGGGGGTCCCGACGCTGCTCCTGTTCGCTGACGGGGAGCCGGTCGAGCGACTCGTCGGGATGCAGGACGAGACACAGCTTCGCTCCGTCATCGAAGAGTACGCCTGATTCGGCGGGACCGTCGGGTTTCTACTCGTGGTATGTCCCGTTGTCCGGGGGCTTTTTCGACGTTTAATATTTTCTGATTGATAGTTTGTAGTATTGTAAAATCCGCGAAATACTTTTGAGGGCGCTGCTCGTAGGACAACATATGAGTGACACGTTCGTGGTCGTCGGCGGTGACGCTGCGGGGATGAGCGCCGCAAGCAAAGCCAAGCGCGAGGACCCAGAGATGGACGTAATCGTCTTCGAGAAAGGCGAGTGGGTGTCCTACGCCGCTTGCGGGATGCCGTATTATATCAAAGGCGAAGTCGATACCCTGGACGATCTGGTCACGGTCACGGCCGAGGCGTTCCGCGAGGAGCGCGACATCGACCTGCGGACTGCCCACGAAGTCGTCGATATCGATCCGGAGGCCCAGCTCGTCACCGTCGAGGGCGGCGGCGAGACGTTTGCCCAGCCCTACGATCACCTGCTCGTCGCGACGGGCGCGACCGCAATCGAACCGCCGTTCGACGGCATGGACCTCGACGGCGTCTTTACCATCCACAACATGGACGAGGCTGGCGCTATCGAGGACTACGTCACCACGCACTCGCCCGCCAGCGCGGCGATTGTCGGCGGCGGATACGTCGGCATCGAGATGGCCGAGGCGCTGTCGGCACGCGGTGTCGACGTCCACCTCTACGAGATGCTCCCCCACGTCCTCCAGCCGTTCGGCGACACGGTGGCGGAGACCGTCGAGGAGCACATGGAAGCGCAGGGAGTTTCCTTGCACCTGGACACCGCCGTCTCGGGGTTCGACGGAACGGAACGGGTCGAGCGTGTCGCCTCCGACGACGACTCGCGCCCGGCCGACATCGCCATCGTCGGCGTCGGCGTCGAGCCGAATACCGGACTTGCGGCGGACGCCGGCATCGAGTTGGGCGAGACTGGCGCGATAGCGACCGACGAGTACGGCCGGACGAACTACGAGAACATCTACGCCGCGGGCGACTGTGCCGAGGCGAGGCACGTCGTGACCGGCGAGCCAGACCACGTTCCACTGGCGCTGACAGCCAACCGTGCCGGGCGTGCGATCGGTCAGACCGTTACCGGCGATCCGGAGGCGGTCGGGGAGATCGCCGGCACGGCTATCGTCAAGGCATTCGACCTCGGTGCCGCCCGGACCGGCATCGTCGACGAGACGAGAGCACGAGAGGCCGGCTTCGACCCGGTCTCTGTCTCGATTTCGGCCCCGTCGCGGGCTCACTACTACCCTGGCGGGGACGAACTCACTGTCACGTTGGTGGCCGACCGGGAGTCCGGGCGGCTGCTCGGCGGGACCATCGTAGGTCAGGAGGGCGCAAAGCGGATCGACACGATCGCGACGGCGCTCACAGCGGGCATGACGGTGACCGAACTGCGGACTGCCGACCTCGCCTACGCGCCCCCGTTCAGTCCCGTCCGGGACCCGGTGTTGACCGCGGCGAACGTCCTCGACGGCAAATTCGACCACGCATGAGCGACGCTACTCCACCCGACTACGTCCGAGACCACCGCGAGGAACTGGTCACACTCGCCCTCGACCTCCTGGCGATAGACACGTCGAACCCGCCCGGAGATACGCGCGAGATTGTCGCCGAAATCGAGGGATTCCTCGACCCGCTTTCGGTCGATGTCGAGCGGTTCGCAGTCGACCCGGCGAAGCCGAACCTTCTCGTTCGGATTCCCGGCGAGTCGGACCGGACGCTGCTGTACAACGGCCACCTCGATACGGTGCCGTTCGAGGCCGAGGCGTGGACCTACGACCCGCTCGGCGAGCGTGTCGACGACCGCGTGTACGGCCGCGGCGCGACCGACATGAAAGGCGCCGTGGCGTCGATGCTGTTTGCCATCCGGGCCTTCGCAGCAGCCGACGCTGCGCCGCCCGTCACACTCCTGTTTGCCTTCGTAAGTGACGAGGAAGTGGGCGGCGACGCCGGCCTTCCCGCGCTGCTGGAGGCGGAACGGCTCGACGCGGACGCCTGCGTGATCGGCGAGCCGACCTGCGAGGCGGGCCGTCACTCCGTCACAGTCGCTGACCGGGGCAGCATCTGGCTGACGCTCGAAGCCAGCGGCGAGGGGGCCCACGGCTCCCGACCAGTGCTCGGTGTCAACGCGGTCGACCGGCTCTACGACGCCGTCGAGACGCTTCGGGACCGCTTTGGCACCAGGCGACTCGAAATCGACCCGGAGATGGAGCCGATAATCGACGAGTCGGTCGAGTACTACGCCCCGTCACTGGGCGAGGATGTCGCGCGCGACCTGTTCCGGTATCCCTCTATCAACCTCGGTGTTCTCGAAGGCGGCGACGCAATAAACAGCGTCCCGCAGTCCGCCCGGGCCGAAATCGATATCCGACTGACCGCCGGGGTGGAGACGCCCGACGTGCTCTCGGAGATCCGGTCCTGTGTCGCCGACTGCGAGGGGATTACGATAACCGACGTCGCCTGGAGCGTCGGGACCGCCGAGGCGGCCGACAGCCCGCTCGTCGAAGCTGTCGCGTCGACGGCAGCGGACGTCACAGGTGACCGCGTCTTCCGACGGAGCGCCACGGGCGGCGGCGACGCCAAGACGCTCCGGAACGCGGGCATCCCGACCGTCGAGTTCGCGCTCGGGACCGACACCGTCCACGCCCCCGACGAGTACGTCCCGGTCGACGTGCTCGTCGACAATGCAACCGTCTACACGAGACTGCCGGCAGTGTGGGCGTCACAGGCAGGGCGGGAGCAGTCCGACGGTGTGTGACGCTGCCGGGCCGACTGTCCCGGTCGCGGACCGGTCACCGAGCAACACTTAGGTGTTTGTATTGTATATCTATGGGTATGAAGCGCAATACTAATTCCGTCGCTCGACGGACTCGCGTCGCCGTCGTCCCCGCCGTGACCGGTTTCGCCCGAGTGTGTCTCGGTCTCCGACTGATAGGTATCGAAACGTCGGGTTCCGCATAAAGATGGACCGGTTCCAGAACACCGGTCAGCCCGACTGGGACTGGTGGAGCAAACTCTGGCCGACGCCCGGCGCGACGCTCCGGACACTCGGCGTCGAGTCCGGCGAATCGGTCGCCGAGGTCGGCTGTGGCAGCGGGTACTTTGCGCTCCCGGCCGCCCGAATCGCCGAGTCTGAACCGGTGTACGCCCTCGACCTGGATGGGGCCCTCCTCGACGAACTCGAACACCTCGCCGACCAGCAGGGCATCGAGAACGTCGTTCCGATACACGGCGATGCCCGGAACCTTCCTTCGGCGCTCCCTGCCCGCGTCGATACGCTCGTGGTGGCAAACACGTTGCACGGCGTCGACGACCAGCCCGGGTTTATTCGGCAGGCGTTCCGTGCGATCGAGCCAGGCGGGCGCTTACTCGTCGTGAACTGGCACGACCGTCCGCGCGAGACCACGACCGTCGCGGGCGAACCGCGGGGGCCGCCGACGGGGCTTCGGATGACGCCCGCAGAAACCGAGGATATGGTGCTCTCGGCGGCGGCGTTCACGCTTGATCGGCAGGTCGAACTGCCACCGCACCACTACGCGCTCGTATTCACCCG
>JAZKTU010000024.1:0-26056 GCA_036625385.1 Halovenus sp.
GCGTTCATCTGCGGTTGCGGTGCGGTATCAGTACCGAACTTTGTGAGGTACTGACTTTGGACTTACCGACAACGCCCCGGACCTCGAACCTGTGGTATCTGACGACAGAACGGACGACAATACCGACACACGAAACACAAGTTTGGACGAACACGGTGAATAACATGGATATTCCTGGCCTCAACAAAGCGATTAAAAAGACGACAGAACAGGCAAAAGAGACAATTCCGTGGCTTCCGTCCCCCGATAGAATGTCCGAAGTGTCGGCAACAAACGGAACCGTCCCGCACATACGATCCCCAACAAGCAGCCTTTTATAGTGATTAGTGCGGCTGTTTACCGGTTCTTCACCACCCCGGGGTGGTGAAAGACCGGTAACGACTCGCACTAATCACTATTACGCCGAAACGAACGGGGAAGTACCGACGTGGTACTGTGGTGGCTGTGATACGCACTACAGGCGAGAATAGGCCAGTAGAAGCGTGTCATGGAAACATTCACAGCCGATTTGCTGCGGTGGAACCCGGAGCTAAAATGTTGGAGTAGATATGTTTACAGAAGACAGCGCAGAGGATGAGTTCAGCACGATGGGATGATTTATTTCCCACAGAACGAATCTGGATCTCAGTTGTTCACTGTACGTGTGTATCTGTCGCTCTCCCACCAACTTCGCACTGGAGTCGAGTTGTTACGAACCCGCCCGAAAGGAGACCCGTGGTCCCCAATAATTAAGATGTTTTCCGAGTTACATATACACATGGAGTTCGACACCATCACCGTTCGCGGAGAGGGTGCTTCGGAGTTACTAACAGAGGTGTCGGGGCCGACAAAGGGGATGAACAAGACCCGGTATGCCTCCGAAGAGTTCAGCGTCATTGCTTGGGAGCGCTACGACTTGTGGCGAACCAACTCGGATCTCATGGTCGCCGTCATCATGGACCTCACGGACTCCCGGACGTGTGAAGTGGCTATCATGGTCGGCGGCGGTGGCGACGAGCTACTTGGGTTTGACTGGTCTGTCACTTCAACTGTTGCGAGTACGGTTAGTGACGTGGAACGGAGTGCCGAAGCAGCAGCGCTTGAAGAAGCAGTCGAATACCTCGAAAAGACATGCAACGATCTCACACTCAATATCGCCCCTGAGTGAACTGTACCCCGGTCGATTCCTCGGTGAGAGTGAGCGATTCCAGCCACCCAATAGTAGTGTCGTTCCCGTGCTACACTCGCGCGTTCTATCTTGCACGCAAGTCTTGCCAGGACTCGGACAGACAGAGCGTGCGAAGCTTTCTACGACACGCTCCGGTAGCGGTAGTCCCAGCTTGACCGGTGATATTTCACGGTTGTGTGTTGATTCACAGCTATCGGTTTAAAACCGGAACGAAAAACGAAAGATTTTGCACCCTGTTGAGCAAGCCGGTGGAGGGATTTGAACCCTCGGCCTAATCCTTACGAAGGATTCGCTCTGCCAGTCTGAGCTACACCGGCGCGCACACGAAGGTAGTGGCGAAACACGCAATAAGGATTGCGACTCGGGGCGCTACCGTCGGGTCAACCGGGCGTCGAGGACCACGTTGTACTCGTGGGGAGCGTACGACCGGACGGTCCGTCGGGTTTCGATGGCCACGTGGTAAGCGTCCTCGGCGGCGTCCCGGATCGCCCGTTCGCCCGGGCCGTAGCGGTCGTCCTCGTGACTGATGTCGTAGTAGTGGACGAGGCACTGGTCGCCAGCCATCGTCACGGCGGCGTCGAGGAACTCGTCGGCGGAGTGGGGGAGGTTCATCACCAGCCGGTCCGCCCATCCCTCGTACCCCGGCGCAACCGCCCGGATGTCGTCGTTGATCGCCGTCACGCGTTCGGCGACCCCGTTTCGCCGGGCGTTTTCCCGGAGGTACTCGACTGCAGTCTCGTTGATATCCACCGCGACCACCTCGCCGCCGCGGGCAGCCATCGGGACCGCGAAAGGGCCAACGCCGGCGAACATGTCCACGATCTGCTCGCCGGCCTCGACTTGCTCGGTGACGCGGTAGCGTTCGGTGGCAAGCCGTGGCGAGAAATACACCGCCGCGAGGTCGAGCGCGAACGCACAGCCGTACTCGCGGTGGACGGTCTCGGTGTCCGCGCCGGCGAGGACGTCCCACTGGCGGACCCGGGTCTCGCCCCGGATCTTCGAGGCACGGTTCAGGACCGTCTTCACCGGCAAGTCCGAGGCCACGATGGCGTCGGCGAGGTCGCTGGCGCGCTCCGGGTCGTCCTCGTCGACGATGACGATGTCGCCGAGACGCTCGTAGGAGGGGTCGAAATCGAGCAAGTCGGCGGGCATCGTCTGTGTCTCCCGGCGGGGAACGTCCCGTTCGACGACGGGCAGGTCGTCGGGAACGGCGGCGGGGTCGGTGACGGGGATGTAAAGCCACCCGTCCGCGGCGACGATGTCGTGGCGCTGGTCGACCAGGTCCGCGTCGGCGAGCAGTTCCCGCGTCTCCTCGCCAGCCGCTCGCTCGACGCGGACACAGGGGACAGCCATACGGGTTTTCGATGCCCGCCGGCGGTAAGCCTGACGCTCGGGGTCCGGGTCGGGAGGATTAAGAGCCCGAGGCGAAGAGGGGAAGTATGCTGACGTTCATCGGCCTGGGACTGTTCGACGAGCGGTCGATCACGCTGCGGGGGGCAGAGGTACTCCGGGGCGCCGACCGCGCGTTCGCCGAACAGTACACCAGCCACCTCGCGGGCGCGAGCATCGGCGACCTCGAGGGGTTTCACGACGTCGACATCGAGGTCCGCGACCGCGCAGGCCTCGAGCAGCAACCCGAGCCGATTCTCGAGGCGGCTGCCGAGGGAGCCGTGGCCTTTCTCACAGCTGGGGATACGATGATTTCGACGACACACGTGGACCTGCGCCTGCGTGCCCACGACCGGGGAGTCGAGACGCGCATCGTCCACGGGACGACCGCACAAACCGCCGCGAGTTCGCTGACCGGCCTGCAGAACTACCGCTTCGGGAAGGCAACCACACTCCCCTTCCCCGAGACACACGGCGGCGTCCCGAAGAGTGTCGTCGGGACGGTCGACGCGAACCGCGAGCGGGGCCTCCACACGCTTGTCTATCTCGACATCGACGGCGCGGAGGAACGGTACATGACCGGCGACCGCGCCGCCGCCCTGCTTGCCGACCACGTCGACGGGCCCGGTGTCGTGGTCGCACAGGCCGGGAGTGGCGACCCGACTGTCCGCGCGGGCTCGCTCCAGGCGCTTTCGGCGGAGACGTTCGGCCAGCCGCTGCACCTGCTTGTCCTCCCCGGCGATCTGCACCCGCTCGAGCGGGAGGCACTCGAGGCGCTTGCCGGGTTGTCGTCCTGATGCCGTGGTCCGGCCTGTCATACGGACTGTTGTGACTGTTTTCGGCAGTGCAGCCCGGGGATCGGCGTCTCAGCGTCTGACACCGCGTCACTGTCTCGACGGAACGGTAACGAATCACAACAATCCGTATCAATCGGCCGTCCCGGGCTGTGAGTCGCTCCCGTCGACGTTCAGCGCCGCCGCGAGGTCGTACTCCTCGCCGGTCAGGAGGAAAAGCACGTCCTCGACCGGTCCCATCACCTCGGGAAGGAGTTTGATGACGAGCCAGAGGATCAGTACCATCGCCACGACCGACATGCTCTGTGCGATGATGCGGTCGGCCCAGATGTACGACACCCGCAGCGGGTTGTCCAGCCCGAACACCGTCATCGTCACGTCGGGGAAGAAGTCGGCGTACTGGTGCCCGTAGCTGATCCCGATGAAGACGTTCCGGACGATGTTGAGCGCGTAGATGATGGGCAGGGCAATTGCAAGCGCGCCGAGCTTTCGACGCAGGGGGGCTTTCACCGCCGCGATGAGGCCACCCATGACTGCCATACTCCCGATCCCGGTGCAGGCAATGATGATGGAGTAGGTGATGGTCACGTCCGAGCCCGCGATGGGCCAGAACACGAACGTGTTCTCGAAGGCCTCCTCTTTCCCGGCGATCTCGCGGTCGATGCCCACCTCGGTCATCTCGGTCACGACCGGCGGGTTGTACCCGAGCAGGTCCATCGCGAAGGCGGTGTGGTTCGTCACCAGCAGGATGAGCTGCTCGCGGACCGGGGGGATCACGACGAGGGGTGCATACAGGAGCCCCATGAACGCCACGGCCCGCGAGAGCGTGTAGAGGGACCGCCGGTCCTCGTAGATCATTTTTGCGACGAGCAGCGACAGCGGCGCGGCCACGACGGCGCCGACACCGCGCACGACGCTCTCGTCGTGGACGAACCACGGGTAGATGAGGGCCAGCCAGAAGGCTGCAAAGAGGACCCACGCCAGCACGAGCACCGGCCTGGCCTGGTCCTCGCGGTCGACGTACTCGAGGACGACACCGGCCAAAAAGATGGCGAGCGCGACCCAGCCCAGCGGCTTCGACGCTGCCCCGAGTGTCGAGAGGAGTGCGCCGAGCTGGTCGAGCATCTTGTCTTCGGTATGGCGATGAGGGCTATATGCTTTGTCGTTGTGTGTGCAGGCGCGGCGCAACCGTCCGGCACGCGTCGCCCGGGGGCGGTCCATGGTCAACTGAAACACAGCGTCGCCAGCGTTCCGGGGCGTCGTCGTCACTGCCCGGGAAGCGCCAAAAAAATAGAGGAGCGACCGGGTGTGAATCCGGGAGTTACGCTCGGCGGCGCGCGAGGAGCGCGGCACCGAGGAGTGCGATCAGGGCTGCGGCGATGCCGAAGCCAGGTCCACCGTCGTCAGCGTCTTCATCGCCGTCCGTCGTGTCGTCGTCGGTCGACGGCGGCTCGGGTTCCTCTTCGACAGTGAGCGAGCCTTCGACGGTCGCGTCGTCGGACGCGATGGCGTGCGTGTAGTCGCCGGGTGAGAGGTCACCGCCGAGGGGACCGAACGAGACGACCTCGAAGTCGCCACCGGCCAGAGTCAGTTCCTGCTCGGCGACGGCTTCGCCGTCAACGAGCAGCTGGATCGTCTGGGTGGCCTCGACGTCTCCCTCGTTGGAGACGACCGCGGACACCGTGACCGTGTCACCTGCAGTGATGGTCGCTTCCGTCGGATTCAGACCTTCGACACCGAAGGACGCCGGCTCGGGCGCGTTCACGGTCAGGGTAGCTTCCTGCTGGTCGTTGTCAGTGTAGATACCGTGCGTGAACTCACCGTCGAGGCTCGAGGTGTCGATACCCGTGAACTCGACAGTCGTGGACTCGCCGGGTGCGAGCGTCACGTCCTGTTCCACGAGGGCGTCGCCGCCAACGCGGAACTCGACGGTCTGCGTACCTTCCTGTCCGCCGCTGTTCGTGACGGTCGCGGAGACGTCAATGACGGCCCCCTGCTCGACCGACACGTCCTGCGGGTTCAGGTTGGAGACCTCGAAGAACGGCGCTTCGGGGTCGATGAGTTCACCGGCAGTCTCGGCGTTGTCCTGGAAGCCCTGTCCAGGGATGACCGCCGTGATGTTCGTGCCCTCGTCGAAGTCGGAGAAGTCGAAGGTAGCCTCGAATTCACCGTCCTGGACGACGACATCGCGCGTCTGGAACAGCGGCTGGTCAGCGTCGGGCGACGTGACGCGGAGGTTCAGCACCGTGTTGTCCGCGACGGAGGTCGTCCCGGAGATGGTGGCGTCCTCGACTGGCGCGGGCTGGATGAGCAGCGAGCCATCGTCGAGGCGGACACCATCGAAGAGCGCCGTCCGATCGACGACGTTCTGGGTGTCGGACTGCTGTCGGTCACCGCTGAGAGCCTCGATGTCCTCCTCGTTGAACTCGTTCACGAGGCCGAGACCCCAGTTGGCGCTGATCTGGAAGTTGTCGCCGATGTTGATTTCCTCGGTCGGGTTCTGCTGGGTGTACACCTCTGCGTTCCCGATGTTACCCATCGTCAGGTAGATCGTGTCGTTCGCAGCGTCGATGGTCGACGTCAGCGCGCCGCGGTCGATGGTCTCCTGCAGTGCGGCGATCCCATCGCCGGGAGCACCGGCGTCACCGTGACCGACGTAGTTGCCCATGCGCTTCGGACCGCGGTTGTCGTCGGGGTTGAGCTGGCGGTAGTCGAAGGCAAGGACCGGGCCCGACGGGCTCGCGACCGCCTGCTCGAAGACCGTCGTGTCGGTCTCGCCTGCGTCACGCAGGAACGCGAGCGCACCGTAGACACCTTCGACGTTGATCTCGTAGTGTGCAGTGTCCGAGAGTGCGCGGCGGTTATCCGAGAGCGAGACTTCGCCGGACTGTGCCAGCAACTCGTTCTGGAGCGCACTAGCGAATGTGGTTCCGCGCGGGGACGTCCACGCCTGGACGTTGTTGACGTCCGAAGGCTGGACGTTCAGCACGGACACGTCGAGGATGTCCGGGAGTTCCTGGTCATCGAGTTCGGTCGGATCCTCGGCGAGGGCTTCGAGTTCGTAGTTCGTCGGGTCGAGGACGCGCGGGACCGGGTCCTCAGTCGTCCGGTTGACGTCGTGGATCGTTCCGAGCGACGCGGAGTACGCGTCGGATTCGGAGATGCTCGTCCCGAGGCGCTCCTCACCGCCGGCGAGGAACGTGTTCAGGTTGATGACGACGCGGCCCACTTCGGGGTTCGAAACCGGTTCGGGGATCGTCGGCGAGACTTCGAGAACCGTCTCGTAGTTCACGCCTGCCTCGTCTCCGATCCGGACCCAGAAGCGGTCACTCGAACTCAGCCCCTCGGTCGTGAGGGTGATGGTGCCGATGTCACCGCGGTTCTCCTCGAAGAGGTCCGCGTCGAACTGAACCTGGTCCTCGAGGGGCGGGTTGACCGTCAGCTCCGCCGTGTCGGACGCGGTCGTATCAGTGACATCGAAGTTGAGCGTGTAGTCGCCGGGCGCGAGACCCAGGTCGAGTTCGACGTTCTCCTCGAAGTCACCGAGGTCGGTGAGCGAGTCGGTGGCTGCGACAGCACCGTTCTCGTCAACCGCGGTCACGGTGAGGTCGTAACCTGCACGGTTGGACTGGATCTCGCCGACCACCAGGTCGCGGTCCTGGATGATCGACGACGGGACGTCGTTGGCCTCGAGCGTCTGCTCGGCGATCTCGAACGCGAAGCCGTCGTAGTTACTGAGCTCCGTGGGGAGCGGGTCGCCGTTGGCCAAGGCGTTGTTCTCGTCCTCGATGACGAAGTTGCCCTCGTCGAGCAGGTTCGTCCGGACGATCAGCGTGTTCTCCGCAGTCGAGCGGACTTCGCGTGCGAGCGAGCCGACCTCACGGTCCTCGCCTGCGCCGTCGACTTCGCGGACCTGGTAGTCCTGCCCGATGTCGAAGTCGCCGCCGAAGCTGATTATCTGACCCTGCCAGTAGGTGTTCACGACGTCCTCGTTGGTCTGGGTCGCGTCAGGTTCGGCTGGCGTCACGACAGCGGTGTCGAGTGCCAGGATTGTCTCGGTGTCGGCGGAGCCGTCATCGAGAGCCGGGTGGACGGCTGCGGCGAGGGTCTGCTCTTCTTCGAGTTCGCTGTCGAGAGCGACCTCGAGGGCCTCACCGAACTCGGTACCGACACCGAGGATTTCGTCCGGGTTGCCCTCGTCAGTGACGCTCCAGATGGCGAGGAACTCGCCATCGTCACCGGGGACAGCGTTCTGCACCAGGACACTGTTGACCGGCTGTGGCTGGAGCTGGTCCTCGAAGGTCACCGACGCCTCTGCGGGCGGGGCTGCCTCCTCGACGGTGATGGTGTCAGGACCGGCGACGGTAGCCGTGCCGTCGTCGTCCGACGCCTCACCGGTGATAGTGAACGTATCCCCGTCGCTCGCGCTTGCAGGGACGGTCACCTCGTACTCGAGCGTCGCGGTGTCAGTCTCCGCCGTAGCCCAGCTAGCAAAGACCTCCGTGTTCGCGTCGTTAACTAACTCGAAGTCTGCACCTGGGCTCGTGTTGATTACCTCGACACTCTCGAACGCCGAATCGAACTGTTCGGTGACGTCCGGGAAGCCGTTACTGTCAAGCTGTACCTCGACCGTGACCGTCGTGGACTCACCCGGTGCAAGGGTGGCATCCTCGATGGTACGGTCAGCAGTGGTGACTGTCGCAGCCGCCGGAGCCGCGAGCGTCGCGGTCATGGCGACCACCGACAGCACCATAATCGCGGCCAGGAATACTGCTCTTCCCTTTTCGCGATATGTATTGTTGTCTGTCATACTTTGTTGATATTCTTTTTCGGTGTGTGCCAGAGAGCGCCTGGTAAGTGAGAGGCTACACCTGACACAGACAGGTCTTTGTTCAGGCAGGTATGGTATATGTTTTGTGGAAACTCCCCGGTCCATTTAAGTGTGGACGGAGGGTGATTCGCCACCACCCTGAAATACGCAATTCGACCGAGTCAGTCACAACAGGGGACCAGTTGCTGGGCGATCCGCTCCCCGGTCACCGCGAGAAGGGGTTTTTATACAGCCGGGAGGGACAGATTCCCGACGGTTAAGTAGGGTGTTCGTGTTATCGTCTCGTTGTCACGAGAGGGTGCGTTCCGCGTTGCTGTGGGTGACAAAAAAAAAGCCCGGCAGAGCCGGGCAGAAGGCGGTCAATCGAAGACTACTGGGCGTCGTGACCGGTTAACTGGACTGCCAGTTAGCGATCACCATCTGCAGGGTGGGAGTGTCGATGTCGCCAGCACTCCAGTCGGCGATCGCGTCCTGCAGCAGCGGAGTCGTCGTGTCGCCGTTCTCGTCGGTGTAGTCGGCGATCGGGCTCGCTGTCTCGACGGTGAGCGAGCCGGACACACTGTCGTCGTCGCTCGTGACGGTGTGCGTGTAGTCGCCGGGTGCGAGAGCACCAGCGGGCACGTCGGTGAACGTCTCCGTCTGAGTGGTACCGGCATCGACCGCGACGTCTTCGATCGTGTCGCTGTAGACGACGGTACCGGATGCGTCAGTCACCTCGAGCGTGAGGTTCTGCTCTCCAGCGTCGAGACCAGTGTTCTCAACGTCGACCGAGACGTCGATCGGATCGTCGCCTTCCGCCACGGTCGCAGTGGCCGGATCGAGGTTCGTGAGCTCGTAGGGTGCGACGAGAGCTCCCGGAATCGTGATGTCCGCGTTCCGCGTCAGACCGGGTGTCACGGAGCGGCCACCGCGGGCGTCCGTGGTACCTCGCTCACCAGTCTCGTACTGTCTCGCCTCGATGAGCGTGTAGTCAACTCCGGCAGACTGGGCCGGGACACGGTCCATCGAGTACTGTCCCGGGTTGTCCGCGCCGAGTGGGTTACCGAACCGGAGGAGGTTGAAGCCCGACACGTCCGGTGCCGTTATCGGACCGATTGCGGCTGCGAGATCGATATTCCGCAGCTCGTTGCCAGTCGCCACGAAGGACTCGTCGACAGACGCCGGCGTCGAGGCGTCGTCGAACTCGACAGTGAAGTTCAGAGCCCGAACATCACTGTCACTCTGGAGGTCAGTGAAGTCGCTGACTCCCGGCGAGTTGGCGAAGTCGGGTTCGATGGTTATCGTGTTGCCGGCGGCGTCCTCGATTTCACGCGTCCAGACGAAGGTGTCCGTCAGGGCGGCGTCCTGTCGCGCGATGTCGCCCTTGATCGAACCGCTGTCGTACTCGACCTGGCCGAAGAACGTCTTGGCCGTGGAGTCCTCGCCAGGAGCGTTGTCCATCTGGACGTCGATCGTCACGTTGGCGTCCACACCGATGTCGCTGTCGTCGGTTACGAGGAAGATGAACGCTTCGCCATCTCCCACGTCACCTTCGACGGCGCTCGTGTCGAGCGAGATCGTCTGGCCGTCAGCACTGACGTCCAGGTCTTCGCCGCCAACCGAGAGGTTGGCGAACTCGCCGTCGAAGCTACCGACGTCGTCGCCAGTCAGCGAGACGGTCACTTCGTCACCGAGCGTCGTCCCGTCTTCCTCGACGAAGGTCCGCAGGTTGATCACGTCGATGGTCTCACCATCGCGCGGGACCTCCTGGCGGGTGTCGTCGCTCTGGTCGGCGAACGGCGTGACTTCGTCGAAGTCGGGTGCACCGCCGGTTTCGGAAAGCGGCGGGTGCGTTCCGACGTTCGTCACGTCGACGGAGTCAGCCTGGACGTCGACCGCCTGCACGCTGAGGTCGACATCGTACTGCGTGGCTATCGCATCAGCGTTCTGGAAGACCTCGACGAATTCCTCGTATCCACGCGCGTTCGCGTAGCCGAGGTTGGCGTTGCCGTCACTCGCGATCACGGTGTAGCCGAGGCCGCTTTCGCCGTCAGTGAACAGGTTCAGCAGCTCGAAGTCACCCTGACTGTTGGTGACGTCCGTTGGCTCTGCGGGCACGTCGGAGTAGCGCTCCTCGATGCCAGCGTACGTCAGGTTGTTCGGTGCGTCGAAGATGGCTGGGGAACCGAATTCGTTCGGACTCGTGAAGTTCCCGTCGTTCGAGACCTGCACTGCGTAGGTGTAGTTCGCCGGGTCCTCGAGTTCGCTGTCGGGTTCGAGGACGCTCACTGCGAACGCGCCACCGTTGGTGTTAGTGTCTTCGACATTGAAGCCGGTTCCCTCGATGCTCAGGTTCTGGGTGAGAGCGACCTCATCAAAGCCACTCGGCGTCCAGAACAGGTAGTCCGTCTGCACGTCGAGGACTTCGACGACCTCGCCCGAACTCTCGTTCCACACGACAGTACGGGCGAACTCCTGCTCGTTAATACCGACGCCTAATGCAGGACTGGTCGACTGAGCGCCGAGTTCGATGGGGTCCTTCTCGAATTCTTCGGCGGTGATGGTGTTCTCGAACAGCCGGTCGAACTGGACCGCGTGAACGTTCGTACCGGTCGAGGGTGAGATGTTGACGTGTCCGTCCTGCACACCGAGCTCGATATCTTCGTTGACCTCGTCGACAGTACCGGAGATGGTACCGTCACCGCTCGGCGGTTCTGCGACGAAGGTCAGGTTCTGCTTCACGCTGATGTCCTCGTCGGACTCGGTTGCCGTGAAGGTCACCTCGACATCGATGTCCTCGTCGATGTCGTCGATATCGACACCGCTGAGGTCCAGAACGAAGTTGTACGTGACGTTACCCTCATCGTCGGTGTCATCCGTCACGGGCGACACCGAGCCGTTGACGAGAACGTCGTCACGGTCGAGGAAGCCGTTCGGATCCTCGAAGCCAGTGACGTTGGCCACGACCGGCGTGTCGGGGAACGGACCGAGGTCACCGACCGGTTCGAGGTCCGTAGTGAAGACGCCGACTTCGACGTCGATGTCGCTGGTGACGGGTTCGACGTTAGCCGGGTCCTGGTCCGGATCGAGCACGCGGATGTCGTCCGCCCGCACGATCCGGTCGATGAACACGTCGTCACCGGTACTGGTCTGTGACGGCTCGAACAGCGAGAGTTGGGTCGTCGTCGACTCGAAGTTCGGGTCGTCGGCCGCCGCGACTGCGACGTACTGGATCGGGTTCGTGTCGGACTCACCGACTGCGAGGTTCCGGAAGGACGCCTCGCCGTCGCTGTCAGTCTCCGTGACGGCGAAGGCCTCACTGATGTCAGGCTGGCCGTCGGGACCGATCGTGAAGTCGTCGAGCGTGAACAGCGCGACGTCGGTGGTCTCGCCCAGGTCGGGCTGCAGGTCTTCCTGCACCCGGATGTTGATACCACCGTTGCTGTCGGAGCCGACTTTCAGACGCTGGGTCTGGGTGTCGGACGTCCCGTTAGCCGTGTCCGAGGCATCGGCGGTGACATCGTAGTCGACCGTGGCAAGACTGTCGTTGCCGGGCAGGTCGCCGGTGTTGACGGTGAAGCTCACCGTCTCTTCAGCGCCTGGAGCGACACCAACCGTGGTCGGACCTTCCGACTGGGTTCCTGCGCCGCCGTCCTCAGTGAAGTCAAGCGAGACTTCCCCTTCACGGGCATTAGGTGCCGTGTTGGTGACGGTCACGTCATACTCGACATCCACGCCGTGTGCGGACACGCGCGGGCCCTCGATGTCAACGATCTCGAGGCCCTCTTCGGCGATGTTGTACGTGCCGGTTCCCTGAGTGACCAGGTTGGCGCTACCGTCGAGGAACTGGAGTTCAGTGGTAAAGTCACCGTCGTTCGGTGCTTCGACGTTGTCGACGGCGACGGCGATATCGCCGCCCTCGTTACTCAGGTCGAGGGTGTTGTTCAGCACGATGGAGAGGACACCGGGTGAGTCCTCGCTGACGGCGTCGACTTCGATACTACCGGTGTCAGTGCCGGCGAGCGAAACGTTAGCGGCGTCGATCGCAGTGGCGTCGACAGCCGTGTCACCGAAGTCGACAAGGACTTCTTCGGCGCTCCCGGTGATCCCGGTCGCGTTGAACGTGTACCCGTAGTCGTTCTCAACGCCCACGGAGCCCGGGTCGACGCTAACATCGAGGTCACCCGAGGCGAGGACAGTTGTGGTGTCTCTAGCGTGGAACTGGGTGAGAGTTGCCTCGTAAATACTATTCGGCGTAGCAGCCGTGGCAGCCTCAGCAGTCGCGTGAACGATGAGGCTTTCACCGGCATTGGCTCCGATGGTGCTTGTGTCCACGGTAAAGGTCGTCTGCGTCGTTCCAGGGACGGTGTTGAGAATGGTACCTGTACTCGAAGTACCGTTAGTGACGAAGACACTAGCGAACGCAGGATTCGGAGTCGTGGAGTGCTCGACAGTGATGTCGACTTCCGTACTGTCTTCAGCAACCGAATCATCGAAGGTTACACTGTCAGCACCAACCAGATCGAAGGTCGCTGTCTGGGTCTCAACGTCACTGGCGAGCGGATCAGCACTCAGATCATCCTCTGCGCCGACATCGTAGCCGGTAACGCCAGCGGTCGGCGCAACACCGCTTAGATCAATGCTGTTGAGCTCTAACGTGGTTATCTCGAAGAAGGCATCACCGTTTCCATCAGTGGAAATGTTGAGTTGGACCCTGTTGTTGGCATCGTTGAAGGTGCTGTTAATTAGGGTAGCACCGCTGAAAGTGGTAGTGCCGACTGAGGCTCCGCTTAGGTCAGCATTTGCATTCTCGAGAGTACTGACGTTGATGTCGACACGTACCTCATCGGATGCGCCCGGGCTAGGGTCGGTGACGTTGATGTCTACACCTGCAATGTCCTGTGCTGTCGTCTGGTTGACGGTCATGTCCGTGGATGCACCCGGATCATTGACCGTTTGGCTTGCCGCTGCCGCCGGAGCCGCGAGGGTCGCGGTCATGGCGACAACAGACAGTACCATTATCGCGGCCAGGAACACCGCACGTCCCTTTTCACGATATGTTGTATCTGTGTTGTTCATATTTGGTTTGTGTTTATGATTCCTATCCGCTGTTACGTTGCGTTCTGATCCACTCTACAACCCCTCCGCACTACCGCTACAACCAGTCATTATAGACCGTACTAGCTCTGTAACCATGGGTAGGGGTACGCTTGCACTGTTCATATGGGCGCGTTAAATACTTTGTCTTTTATTGGGTGGGGAAAACACCGCTGTCTGACGCTCGTCATGCGATTCGTTCCCACTCCCGGACTGCGCGATTGGCATAGCATTAGTGACACGACCATGGGTTGTCAGTTTCGGTGAAGGCGACCAGCTCGTTCGCCACCGGAGAGACCGGTGAACCGCGGCGTCCAGGCCAGCGATCTCGGTCACACCAACACGTCTAAGATGCACCGGCCTCGACGCGTCGTAGACCGACAGGGGGAGGTCCCCCGGCTCGACACGCACCGAGGGCTTTGCCTCGAGAGGCGAACCCTCGGGAAACGGCCACGGACCGACCGGGCGCGTCTGGCCTACTGTGGGTACCCCTACCCACGCCGGTGCAGACAGTAGTCGTACCCGGAGTGGTTTCAATCCCGATTTCCGTTTCAAACGTTCAGTTCCGTTGTCAGTCACCACCCTGAGTGAGGGTTGAACTGTTCAAAACTGTTCTCGGGGAGAGTCACTCATTCCATCCCGACTCACGGTATCAGTGTCCGCTGATTTCACCACGCAGATTGTCGACGCTCTCGCAACGGATAGCCGAGTGCTCGGCAAGCGAACCGTCACCGAATTCGTAATCGAGCGATTCCGGGCGACATCAGATTGCTGCAGGATCGACCCGATCGACGATGCCGTCGAAATCGTCGTCGAAGCTCATACTGCCGGCTGTAACATTTTGAACGTATTCGCCACCCCGGGGAGGCGAATATCTTTACGCACTTACAGCCGGCAGTATGAGTAGTACATCAAGCGCACAGAACAAGTTTAATCGAACTTGCGGTCTTCATCCTTGGGGTCAAGCCCCGAGGCACTCGGCCTGCCCCGGCTGTAGAGAATATCGTCGATATCCTTCTCGTCGGTTTCGACACCGGAGCCGAACCGCCCGCGCTGCATTGCTTCCTGCTCGGCGGAGGAAAGCGGGACCGTCGATTCACGGAACGAGTCGAGGACTTCGTCACGTGACTCGTATGCGTCGTCGATGAGTCGCGTGAGCAGTTCCTGCTGCGTGACGTTCGTTCCCGTCCGTAACCTGATCTCGGCCTGTAACTCCTCGAGACGGGACTTGGCGTCGTCGTCGACTTTGACTGCCGTCGTCATGGAATGTAGTTACATTCGTAACTTGGTAAACGTTTCTACGAAAAGCGGGTCCCGGCCCGAACACGACGACGTCGGGCGGAGGAGACGACGGACAGTCTCAGAAGGGAAACAGCGAATCGGCGGCCGGATTGCGCTCGAGCAACTCGACCTCGTGGCCGTCCTGGTCTTTCGTGAAGGCGTACTGGTCGTCACAGGATTCGGGGTCGCGGTAGTCGGGGGCCTCGCGGGTCATCAGCGCGTCCCAGTCCTCGTGCAGGTCGTCGATCCGGACACAGAGGTGGCCCCACGCGTCGCCCATCGTGTAGGTCCGGCCGTCGTAGTTGTAGGTCAACTCGAGGCTCATCGCCTCGCGGGGGGCGTCGCGGGGTTCCATGAAGTAGTTCGCGAAGGTGTCTGCCTCCCACCGGCCAACCTCGTCGTACTCGAACTTCCGGGTCCAGTAGCCAAGCGCCGCGTCGGCATCCTCGACGCGGATCATCGTGTGGTCGAGGCTCCAGCGCGCGCCAAAGTCCCGCTCGACGATCTCGATCTCGTGGCCGTCGGGTCCCTTGACGAAGGCGTAGCCGGGGTTGTCCTCCGGACGGCGGTAGTCCTCGACACCCTGGTCCATCAGTTCGTAGTACGCGTCGTGGACATCTTCGACCCGGACCGCGATGTGTCCCCAGGCGTCCCCGAGTTCGTAGTCGTCCTCGCCCTCGTTGTGGGTGAGTTCCAGCATCGCGCCGTCCTCGTGCATGTCCCCGGGGCCCATGTAGGCGATGGTGAAGCCGTCGCCCTCGTAGCGTTCTTTCTCCTCGTACTCGAGGTTGGTGCCGTACCACTCGAGCGACTCCTCAAGGTCCGAAACGCGAATCATCGTGTGGTCGAGTACTCCGCTCATACCTCTGCAGTCGGACGGGAACACGAAAAACGTGGGGATTTGGCATTGTTGAAACCCCCAGTCGGTGAGCGGTTTCGGCAGCCCCGCGACCGCTCGGGGTATAAAATTTAAACTTGTAATTACAACAGCCACTGTATGGCGCACTGCAGCTTCGAGGTGTACGAGGACGACACCGGGGAGTATCGCTGGCGATTCGAGTCAGGAAGCGAGGTCGTCGGCCACTCGGGTGACGCGTACGACTCGGAAAGCGAAGCGAAAGAGGCAGTCGAACTGCTTCGGGAGGAGGCACCTGATGCCGGAGTTTCCGACGATGAAGAGCCGTATTTCGAGCTGTATGAGGACGAGGGCGACGAGTGGCGCTGGCGAATGGTCGCTTCCAACGGGCAAACGATCACCGGGGAACGCTCCACGAGGCTCGGGGTCGAGAGGACCATCCAGACCATCAAAACCAGCGCCGGCAGAGCCGATGTGACTGCCGGCTGAACATGCCGCTGCTCTAGGGCCTCTGTCGCTCGATTCAGCCCCTCTTCGATCTACGATCGAACTTGCTTCCGCTTTACTGTGAAGTGGTTCGATAGGCATCTCGTGTTTCTCAGCAAGAGTTTCAACAGGGCCGGGGAGTTCATACTGCCGGCTATAACGACGTGAAGATATTCGACCCCACGGGGAGTCGACATTGTTCACGGGCGTGTAGCCGGCAGTATCACTCATACGGACGGTTGTGACTCGGTACCGCTCTGCCGTGACAAAATACACGTTTCGCGAGCTGATACGCCTTCTATTGGACGTCCCTGCCGAAAAGAATCACAACCGTCCGTATCACTTCGTCGTCAGGATGCGCAACTCGTCTTCGTCCGCGAGTTCGTGGTCCAGCCCGACCTGCTGCTCGTCGTGTTTCGCGCTTGGGCCGCTGACCCGGGCGAACCGAAAGCGCTCGGCAAACTCCCCGCCGAGTTTCTCGCAGGCGTCCTCGACGGTCGCACCCGAAAAGAGAACGAGTGGTTCCTCGTAGTCGACCCCGCGTCCTGGCTTGTCCATGTACACCCGGATGAGTCCCAACTCCTCCCAGATCGTCTCCCTGAGCGCGTCGAGCCCCCGGTTCTCCTCGGCGCTGATGAAGATCGCCTCATCGGGATCGATGTCGTGCTCGCGGAGGTTCTGGTTGACCGTCTCCAGGTAGTCGGGGTCGATGAGATCGGCCTTGTTGACCGTCACCAGCGAGGGCACGTAGACGCGGTTGTCGCGGATACCGTCGATGAGCCCGTCGAGGTCGACCTGCTCGCCGATCGTCACGTCGGCGTTCGCGTAGCCGTGCTCGCGGAGGATGCTGGTGATGGTTCCCTCGTCCAGGTCGAGGTCGACGCTGGCGTTGACCGAGATACCGTCCTTTGCCTTCTTGCGGACGGTGACCCGCGGCGGATCCTGATCCACCCGGATGCCGTTCTTGTAGAGTTCCGCGTAGAGGCGCTCGTACTGGTCGATCTCGAACACCGAGAGGACGAAGATGACGAGGTCGGCTGTCCGGACGACCGAGAGTACCGCCTGCCCGTCACCCCGCCCGCCCGCAGCCCCCTCGATCAGGCCGGGCACGTCGAGCAACTGGATGTTCGCGCCGCGGTACTGCAGCATACCGGGGTTGACATCCAGCGTGGTGAACTCGTAGGAACCGACTTCGCTGTCGGCGTTCGTCAGCGCGTTCAGCAGTGTCGACTTGCCGACGCTGGGAAAGCCGACGAGCGCGACGGTAGCATCGCCGTGTTTCTCGACGGCATAACCGGGACCGCCACCCGAGGAGGACTGTTTTTTCTCGAGTTCCTCTTTCTTTTCGGCGAGTTTCGATTTGAGTCGGCCGATATGCTGTTCGGTCGACTTGTTGTAGGGCGTACTGGCGATTTCCTCCTCGAGTTCCTTGATTTCCTCTTCGAGCCCCATTATTCGAGTGTGGTCCGTCGATACGCAAAAGGGCTTTTGTCCCGGGTCGGTCTGGACCCGGACGGACTGTATGCAGTTCCGGTCTCGACGGAGTCAGTCTGGACCCGGGCGGTCGTGAGGGGCCGGGATCGACCCGGCCAACCTGGATCGATCCGGGGCGGGGACAGTCCCACGGACCGTCTCAGCATAATTCGAGGTGGAGCCTCCGACCTCAAGGAACGAGTGAAGCGAGAGAGTAGGTCGGAGAGGAAACCGACGAAAAACGACACAACCGCACGATAGCAGCTACCTGACTCCCATGAGTATAAGTACCGTTAGATAGTAATCTGAAAGTATGGGGGTGCGTCGAACTGCGCCGGTTAAACTCATCATTCCCGATGAGCGGCGCGACGACCTCCAAGAAACCGCCAAGCAGTTCCTCTACTGTGCGAACCGTGCTGTTGATTTCTGTTGGTCTGACAGCTCCTATACGAACTGTACCACCGCGAACTCGACTGCCCGAGACGCGCTCTACACGGAATTGCGAGAGGAAACTGATCTCACCGCCAACCTCGTCCAAGAGGCTATTCGGCGCGCTGTTCAAGCGACGAAAGGATGCGTTGAACGGTGGAAGCAGGGCAAGCGAGTGAGTCAGCCGGAGTTCACTTCGTGGAGTATGGTCTACGACAAGCGGAGTGCGACGTTCTACCGCGATCATGTGTCCCTTTCGACCGTCAACGGGCGCGTCGAGTGCGACTTCGAACTACCGGCAGACAGTCCGACACCCTACGAACAGTACGTTCTCTCTGAGGAGTACGAGTTCCGGGCGAGTACACTACAATACGACAAAGTGGCCGACGAGTTCTATTTCCATATCACAACCCAAAAGTATGACAGCGACTCTGGTGACAAACCTGAGGTTTCGGAAAATACTGAGCACCAAACAGTCCTCGGTATCGACCTCGGCGTCAACAATCTTGCGGTGACTTCAACCGGTATGTTCTGGCAGGGTGATGAATACGATCATTGGTGCCGTGAGTTCGAGAAGCGACGGGCAAAGATGCAACAACGTGGCACGCAAGCCGCGCACAACGCTTTGCTCCGCCTCGGAAAACGAGAGGAAGCATGGCGAAAACAGTACATCCACACGGTCGCTAATGAAATCGTCACGGAGGCCGTTGAACACGATTGCGACGCGATCGTGTTCGAGGACCTGACCGACATTCGAGAGCGGCTTCCACAGGCGAAGTGGCATCACATCTGGGCGTTCCGACGGCTCTTCGAGTACGTTGAGTACAAAGCCCCGGAACGTGGGGTTTCTGTGGAACAAGTCAAGCCGAACCACACGTCCCAGCGCTGTTCTCGGACGAACTGCGGGTTTACGCACGAGGACAACCGCCACGGAGAGCAGTTCTGCTGCCAGAAATGCGGTTACGACGTGAACGCGGATTACAATGCAGCGAAAAACATCGGGCTCCGATACGCTCGAAAACGACAACACAGCCTCCGTTCCTCGCCCAAGTCGGGGAATGGAGACGCACCAGTAGACGTGCGTGTGAATGGTGGGACGTTGAACGGTGAGAGTTACCAGCGTATTGCTGGAGACTGATTACCGGGAGTCCACATCAAAGCCCCACCCTCAACGAGCGATCCTCGTCTGGGGTGAGCGAAGTAGGGTGGGGTAGTTTACAGCTGGTGACCACAGGCACACTCGCCGATGCAGTACGTCGTCTCGTACTTCCCGGTCAGGCCCTCGAGACGGTGTGCGAGGGACTCGGTCGTCGGTGCCGTCCCCGGGGCGGGCCGGACCCGCGCAGCCGTGGCCCCGTACGGTTCGGGACCCACGTCGATGGTCGTCTTGACGTCGCGGCTATCGGCGTCGATCACCACAACCTCGCCGCTGGTCTGGACGGGAACGTACAGTTTCGTCCGGTTGGGGTCCCAGGTGCCGACGAAGGCCTCCCCGCCGAGGTCCAGCCGCGTCTCGACCGTGCCGGCCACGAGGTCCACGACGGTGACGTCGTCGGTCCCCGGCGTGAACACGTAGCCGGTTTCGGACGCCGGGCCGATCTCGCTTGTCAGTGGCCCCGCGCCCAGGCCGTCCGTCCCGGTGAGGCGGGTTTCCTCGACCGGGTCCGCGGGATCACTGATGTCCCAGATACTCTCGCTGCCCCTGGTACCGTCGTCGTGCTCGACGAGCAACCGCCGGCCGTCCCAGGCGGCGGTCCCCATCCAGGGCTCCGGGGGGTTCCCGTTCACCGTGTCGACGTCGACCTGCGTCACGATCTCGAAGGCCTCGATATCGATGACCGTGAGCGTATCGCCGAACAGGTCGGGGACGTACGCGTACGCGCCGTCTGGATGAATAGTGACGTCACAGGGTCCCGGCCCGTCGGCGTCGCCCCGGCCGTCCTCGGGTTTCCGATCGAGTTCGGCGGTCACCGCTCCGAACGTCTCCGAGTCCGGGTCGGCGTCCACCCGCAGATTCCTGTGTGCCGGTTCGCGTGCGCTCACGACGAGAGTCGCGCCGTCCGGGGTCAGTTCCTGCCAGTTCGCGCCGGAGCCGGTATCGACACGTTCCTGCTCGTCGAGCGAACCAGCCGACAGGGCACGGACCCCGTCGGCGACGTTCGCCCACAACGGATCCCGGGAACCGCCAGTCAGTCGCGGCGTGAACTGGTTCGACGGGAACGAGGAACTCAGACCGACCGCCCGCGTCTCGACGACCTCGTCCCCGTCGACATCGATGATGCTCACGGTACCGTTTCCCGTGTTGAACACGAACACCGTCGACGCCTCGTCGTAGTCCTGTTCCGGGTCCGCCTCGTCGCCGCCGAGACAGCCGGCAGTCACCGTTGCACCGACTGCCGCCGACCCCGCGAGCAGCGACCGCCGGGAGACACCGGAGTGCTCGCCGTCGCCGTGGTAACGCGACGGGTTCGACTCTGTCATACCCACGCTAGGCCAGCAGACGGTTTAGGGGCGGCGCTCTCCAGTCAGTGGGTCGAAACACGGCAAGACCCCTGGGTTCGGCTGCGGGCGAACACACCGAGACGGCGGAGTCACGACGTGTAACAGGGGGCGATACCGAGCCAGGGGACGTCCTCGACGCGTTGCCACGGCGGATCCCTTACGCGGCTGCTTCGTCCGCAAACAGATCGTCGTACTCGCCGCTATCGATGTGCTTCTTGAACTCGCGGGGGTCGTTACCCTCGATGGTCACACCCAGCGAGACGCAGGTCCCGACGACTTCCTTCGCCGCGTTCTCCAGGTCGTAGGAGAGCAGGTCGGGGTGTTTCTGCTCGGCGATCTGGATGATCTGCTCGACCGAGAGGTCGGCGACGAACGACTCGTGGGGTTCGCCGCTGCCGGTCTCGAAGCCGGCCTCGTCCTTGATGAGTTCCGCTGTCGGCGGGACGCCGACGGAGATCTCGAACGAGCCGTCCTCCTCGTACTCGACGGTGACCGGCACCTCGGTGCCGTCGAACGCCTCGGTCTCGTCGTTGATTTGCTGGACGACTGCCTGTACGTCGACCGGCGTCGGACCCAGCTCGGGACCGAGCGGCGGTCCGGGGTCGACCTCTCCGCCCGGAACGAGTACCTCGATGGTTTCAGCCATACCCGGTTGTCCGTCGGCAGCGGTTTAAGCACTTCTGTTTGGGGGCGACAGGCTGTCCGGACGGGACGGTCGTCTCCCGGCGTCGTCGCTGACCGGCGGGGGTCCGCACCAGCGGAATCACACACGGGTACCGACACACCGGACGAGAGTAAAAAAGTCAGCTTACGGAGAATTCGAGGCGAAAGCCTCGCGCTTCAGGGCCGTCTCTTACCCACAAGTACAAACGGCGGGGTTGACAACCTGAGACTGGAAGATGGGACGCTGTTCACGGAGCTGGCGGCCAGAAGTTGGCGAAAAGCGTCTCACTGATCGACTATTACAGTCTGCGGTGGCGGATCGAAGACTGGCATAGGGTGCTGAAGAGTGGCTGTGAAATCGAGGAACGCCAACTACAGACCTGGGAAAGAATGGAAGTCTTGCTGAGTGTCTATTCGGTGATCGCGTGGAAGGTACTGGAGTTGCGAGAGCTTGCTCGTGGCGATGGCGTACCGTCTCCTGAGATTTTGTTAACCGAGGCAGAGCGCACGATTCTGGAAACAAAATTTCCAGAGTGAGCGGTGAGGACGGGAAAGCGTATGCTGTAAGTGTAGCAAAACCTGGAGGCTATCTTGATCGGGGCTCAGTGCTGAGTGAGCGCTTTCGCGGCTCATTCAGCGGAAACCGGTCGTAGTCACCATGTTTCTCAGGTTCGCCAGGCAACCTCGTCGAACTCATGCTGAGCTTTGCCAGATAATGATCGGAATCGGACTGCTTTCTTTGTCTCAGCTCTGGTTACGTTGAATTAACGCTCTGATGCTGAGTTATGGGAAAGAGACAGCGCCTTAGCGCGGGGAGGATGTCAAGCGACGGTGACGCCGTTCCGTGTCAGGTACTCGCTGACGTCTTTGATCTCCGTTGGACTCCCGATAATACGTACCTGCGAGTTCTCGTTCCGGACCGTCACGAGAAATCGCTCCTTGAGTTCCTCACGGATGCCGGTCAGCGAACCCGACGGCAACAGAATCTGTGTACTGTCTCGCAACCGTGCGACATCTGTCATTGTTTGCGCTGTGCTCTCTCCACGTATATGTGTGTCGAAATCGGATATATGTATACCAGGGAACACATACGTGAGAGATAAGAACAGCACGAAGGCAAAATACTACCACGTCTTAGCTTTTATCCCCTTACTTTCGAACACCTCTTTGATCCATTACTGGTCCCCCGACCACCGGAACAGATAGTATGTTTTTGAATACAATCTGTAATCACCATCCGGAGGATAAATTTACATACTGATGTATCCGTACCAATATACATAAGAAGTCATATATGACTGGCGGGAGACCCCCGTCGGTCGGGGTGCCACCCCCCTCTCGGCGGAGCAGCAGCGGTCTCGGTGCCGGGAAGTCCGACCGTAGCCGGGCGAAAGACTGCCACAGCGACCTCGTATTGCCGCTTCGACGGCTTTAAGTGTCACATTGGCGTTCGTTTGGACGAGACAGGCGTCGGCCTGTTTCACTGACCCGTAGGAGCCATCGGCGTACTACGGAGGTGGACAATGGCAGATCAGGAGATAGAGGAGGCAGTCTCTCACGCGCTGGACGAGGCACCGCCGCGGAACTTCCGCGAGACGGTCGACCTCGCCATCAACCTGCGAGACTTAGACCTCAACGACCCATCGAACCGAGTCGACGAGAGTGTCGTCCTGCCGGAAGGGACGGGACAGGAAACGAGCATCGTGGTCTTCGCGGACGGCGAAACCGCGATCCGCGCCGAGGAGGTCGCCGACGACGTACTCGACGGCGATGACCTCGCTGACTTCGGCGACAACGAGGACGAAGCCAAGGACCTCGCTGAGGACACCGACTTCTTCCTCGCCGAGGAGGGCATGATGCAGGATATCGGGCGCTACCTGGGGACCATCCTCGGCCCCCGGGGCAAGATGCCCGACCCGCTCGGTCCCGACGACGACGTCGTCGAAGCAGTCGAGCGACTGAAAAACTCCGTCCAGTTGCGCAGCGGCGAGCGCCGCACGTTCCACACGCGCGTGGGCGCAGAGGACATGTCGGCGGGGGAAATCGCCGACAACATCGACGTCATCACCCGCCGGCTACACGCGAATCTGGAGAAGGGCCCGCTCAACGTCGATTCGATGTACGTGAAGACCACGATGGGGCCCGCCGTGGAGGTGGCCTGAGATGAGCACGCAACGCAAAACCGAGACGATTCCGGAGTGGAAACGCGAGGAAGTCGACGCAGTGTCTGCCTTCCTCGACAGCTACGACAGCGTCGGCGTTGTCGAGATCACCGGCATTCCGAGCCAGCAGCTCCAGGACATGCGCCGGAACCTGCACGGCACGGCTGAACTCCGCGTCTCGCGAAACACACTGCTTTCCCGTGCGCTCGAGGAAGCCGGCGAGGGCCGCGACCAACTGGCCGACTACGTCAGCGGACAGGTCGGCCTCATCGGGACCGACGCGAACCCGTTCAGCCTGTTTCAGCAACTCGAAGCGTCGAAAACCTCCGCACCCATCAACGCGGGCGAGGTCGCGCCGAACGATATCGTCATCCCGGAGGGTGATACGGGGGTCGACCCCGGACCCTTCGTGGGCGAACTTCAGAGCGTCGGCGCGAACGCCCGTATCGACGAGGGGTCGATCAAGGTGATTGAGGACTCGACGGTACTCGAGGCGGGCGAGGAGGTCTCGGCGGACCTCGCAAACGTCCTCTCGGAGCTTGGCATCCAGCCCAAGGAGGTCGGACTCGACCTCCGCGGCGTCTACGCGGACGGCGTGCTCTTCGAGCCAGCGGACCTGGCACTCGACGTCGAGGAGTACCGCCAGGATATCTCGGCGGCTGCGAACCGGGCGCGAAACCTCGCGCTCAACGCCACAATCCCGACGGCAGCCACGCTCCCGTCGCTTCTGGCGAAAGCCAGCGGCGAAGGCAAAAATCTCGCGTTGCACGCGGGCATCGAAGACCCCGAAGTGATGCCGGATCTCATCGGGAAGGCCGACGCACAGGTCCGTGCACTCGCGGGCCAGGTCGACGACGCGGCGGCGCTCCCCGAGGAGCTCCAGGACGTCGCAACACCAGCCGAGCAAGCGGAACCGACAGACGACCAAGACACTGACGAACCCGAGGGCGACGGCGAAGCCGAACCCGGAGAGGAAGACGCGACGACCGATGACGATGATGATGGCGGCGACGCTGGCGACGCACTCGGGGAGATGTTCTGATAACCATGGAGTACGTATACGCAGCACTCATCCTGAACGAATCGGGCGAAGAGATCAACGAAAACAACCTGACCAGCGTGCTCGAAGCGGCGAGCATAGACGTGGAGCAGTCCCGCGTCAAGGCCCTCATCGCAGCGCTAGAGGACGTCGATATCGACGAGGCAGTCGCGGAGGCGGCCGCCGTCCCCGCGACGACCGGGGCCGCCGCCGGCGGCGCTGCCGCCGAAGGTGACGTCGAGGCCGCGGAGGAAGAAGAAGAAGAAGAAGCGGAAGCCGAAGAGGCCGACGAGGGCGACGACGAAGACGACGAGGGCGACGCCGGCGAAGGGCTCGGCGAACTGTTCGGCTAACCGCTCCCTTCTTCTGGAGTCGGCGTGACCGTGCGCCAGTATCGTCAGTGTTGAGGTCGGGAAGCGGCGTCACCGGTCTGAACGTTTAAGAGCGATAGCGGGCCCAGTTTGCCGGGATGGGTGTGACCGTCGGCGTCCCGCTCGAGGCGACGACCCTCACGCTTGCGTGTATCGCCGGCGGCATCGCGCTGGGAACCGCAAGCGGGCTCACACCCGGCCTCCACGCCAACAACTTCGCGCTGTTGCTGGCCGGGTTCGCACCGGCGATTCCGGCCCCGTCCCTGCAGGTCGGCGCGGCGATGCTCGCCGCCGGCGTCGTCCACACGTTCCTCGATATCGTTCCTGCGCTCGCCCTGGGCGTTCCCGACCCGGCGATGGCCCCGACCGCGCTGCCCGGCCATCGGCTCGTTCTCCAGGGGCGCGGCCGGGAGGCACTCCGACTGTCCGCGGTGGGGAGCGGGCTGGCAGTCGCGTTTGCCGTCCCGCTCGCCATCCCGATCACGCTCGCAATGGAACGGGCCTATCCAGCCATCGCGCGCAACCTGACGCTCGTGCTCGGGACCGTCATCGTCCTGATGATCGTCACGGAACGGACACCCGTCGCGCAACTTGGCGCGGGCATCGCAGTGGCGGCAAGCGGTCTTCTTGGGCTGGCGACGCTTGATCTGGGGACTGGCGGCGTACTGCCGGCCGGGAGCATGCTCGCGCCGCTGTTCGCCGGGCTCTTCGGCGCGCCGATCCTCATCGAGGCGCTCTCGGGCGAGGGCGTCCCACCCCAGGACGGCAAGCGACTGACCGTCTCACCGCCGTTCCTGCTCGGCGTCGCGGCAGTGGGCACTCTCTCGGGTGCCGTCGTGGGCTACCTGCCCGGCATCTCCAGTGCCATCGCCGCCGCTGGCGCGTTGGTCGTCCTGCCGACCCGCGGGCCCCGTGCTTTCGTCGTCGCCACCAGCGGCGTCAGCACCGCGAATACGATTTTCGCGCTGTTCGCGCTCGTCGTGCTCGGAAGCCCCCGAACCGGCGTGCTCGTTGCCCTCGACCGTACCGGCGTCCCGCTCGACCTCCCGGTGTTGCTCGCCAGCGTCGTCATCGCCGCCGCGGCAGGCTTTCTGCTCGTGCTGGCACTCGGGGACCCCTATCTCGGTGCCGTCGGGAGCCTCGACAACGTCGTGCTCTCGCTCGCGGTGCTTGGCTTTCTCGCCCTCCTCGTCGTCGCGTTCACCGGACTGATCGGACTCGGGACCTGTGCCGTCGCCACGCTCGTCGGCCTCGTTCCCGCCCGGTTCGGGGCGCGCCGGATGAACTGCATGGGGGTGTTGCTCGTCCCACTGATCCTCTAACACCACTTTTTTTTGCGTCGGGTCGCCTCCGGCGACCACTGCTTGAAAAACGTGGTCTCTGCGAGCGAAGCGAGCAGAGGCTCGTCGGAGCGTGCTCCGACGGTGGCGAAAAAGCCTGCTCAGTCCTCGGTTGTCGTCTTGTCGACGTCCTTCTCGCCGAAGTAGATCTCCGCGCCGTCCTGTGCCACCTTCTCGGCGAGGACGGCACACTTGA
>JAZKTU010000171.1:0-5156 GCA_036625385.1 Halovenus sp.
ACGTCGACGGTGGACCGGTGGCGTCAGGCGTGTCAGACTCTCCTTCTTCGGACGAAGGAGGCCTCTCCTTATCCGGAGACTGATCAGGTGTCGGTTCGTTTTGCTGATTAGTCGACGACGACTCGACGGTGGACTCGTCGTGTTCGTCGATATCAGCGCTCTCTGGGGGTGTTTCTGTACTCATATCTGGTAGTAAGGGCAGCAACTAGGAGTGAGAGCTAAGAGTCGAGCTGAGGTGGTACAGATCGGCTCTGACTCTCCCTCACTCCCTTCGGGGTGGTAAATTCGCAGATACGACAAAATCCGAATGAGACCGGGCTGTACCTGATTTCAAGAGCGGGCACGAGCTACCTCAAGACATGAGCCAGGGAACACTACGGGACACCTACGTCGCTGCGCTCCAGCATGATCTCGTAGATCTGCCCGAAGAGGCGACCTTGGTCGGCGTCGTCCGATCGCCGACGCACTGGTTTTCTCCAGTCGTCGACGAGAATCACCCCGCACTGGGCCCACCACAAACCTTGCTCGAGCAGATCAAACGACGAGCCGAGGAACTGGAGGCGGATGGGCTCGACGATGCAGAGGCACACAACACGGCGTGGGACGATGTCGACTTCGAACGGCGGTATCGTGAGCACCTGAACACGGACGACGAGGCACAAACGGCCTTCGAGGCCCTCCGCACCCGGTTGCTGGATGGTGAGGATCTCGTGCTCGTCTGTTACGAGAACACCGAGACGAAACGCTGCCATCGGACCATCCTCCGCGAGGAACTCGCCGATGCACTCTGAGTCAGTTCCACGACCCGCGGCTCGAGTAGACGTGTAACACCCCGTGGTCCTACGGAGAGCAAACCGGGGGAAGCCAGTCACACTCTGGACAGAACGCTTCGTGAATCGCCTCGGGGTCAAGCCCCGAGGCTTCCCGTTTCCACGACGCGCTTTGCAGACACCGAATGGGTGTCCGTAGGGAGCGCAGTCTCCATCTCTGAGAATTCTGCTACCTGAGCAATCCACGTGGAGCGAAATAATTGTTCGGGCTACTGTCGCTACTACCTCTCGGCCACCTACAAGAACCGCACCACAGCTTGGAGACTCGCCCCTTCCCTTTCCACCGTGCGGGGATATCTTCACTCGACACACCAGCCGCTCAATGACCGCTAGCCCGCCCAAAGAGAGACGCCAGGGCGTCTCTCATAGTGATTACTGTAAGTCTGTTCCGGGTCGACCGCACGGCGTCGTGCGGTCGCACCGGTAAATCGTTACAGTAATCACTATCAGGCACTCACCCCCGACGGATCGTATGGCTCGTTCTTTCTGAGCATATGGAAGATCGACACGAGCATCTTGCGAGCTGTTGCGACAATTGCTACCTTGTGCGGTTTATTCCGTGTCTCACGCAACCGCCAGTAGAAATCGCTTAGATACGGATCCTTCGCGTTGTGAACCGCAGTATTCGCACACTGGACGAGAATCCACCGTAAGTACCCGTTTCCTTGCTTACTGATGCCGTGTTCAGTCCGCGAGTCACGGTCAGCCGGGCTGCGATCCCAGTTCTCCTGTTCCTTCGCATGGGTGGTCCGTCACAGGCCCCCGCTCTATGGCGTAGGAGACTGATCGACCTTTCATAGTGATTACTGTAGCGATTTACCGGTACGACCGCACTCAGTCGTGCGGTCGACCCGGAACAGACCTACAGTAATCACTATCACTCCCTGGCATGCTTCACGCTCCAGGGACTTTAGCAGAATTCTCATGGAGTCACAGGCGTACCTTCGGAGTGACCCACTCCTAGCTTGGAGAGTCCGCGAGAAAGGATGTTCCACGCCGCGTTTGCGTCTCTATCCGCCTCGAAGCCACACGCCGGACACGAGTGTTTACGCACTTTTGCTGTGGTCATCCACAAATGACAAATACTGGAAGGATGTTTTTCATCGCTATTCAGGTGTAGTGCGGTTTCCGGACATATATGACAGCAGTATAATTACCCCACAGTTGAACAATATTCGGCAACAACAGCCGGATTATCACTCGAAAAATTGGACATTTGGGGATAAGTATACGTACTCGGACAATATTAGTCATGCATGAAACGAATATCTATATCGCGACGACGGTTCGTGACTGGAACGACTGCAGCAGCGGTTGCCCTTGCCGGGTGCACCGGTAACGAGACGGCAGACGAAGATAATTCAGGCGACAGTGGCAGTTCCGGAGACACGACCGATAGCGAGTCGACGAACGTCCCGGGCGCAATCCGAGAGACCGACGAAACGTCTGGGGGAGAGAGCGATTCGACACCCGGAAGCAGTCCCGATCCGGACTGTAGCCGGCTTGCAGGTGATCCGGTCCCATACGATGCCAGCGACACGACGTTCGTCTTTTCGTTCGATTACATCGACAGCTGGGAGTTAACAGAGCCGCTCGTGGGACCTGGCGGAAGAACACAGGGCATCACCAGCCCGGTAGTCACTGTCGACGGTGAGCGGGAAAGCGCCGGTATCCAAGTCATTCAGTCTTCTGACCCACTCTCCGCGAGCGAGGTCGATTCGGAGATCGCTGCGGGAACCGAAGGCCAGTACGCTCGCTTCGAGGTGGTCGGCGAACAGGAGTTCGACGGAGAAGCGCTCCGAGTCGTCGGGATCTCGGACTCCGATCCGTCGTTCTATCAGATGTGGCTGCCTCACGGGCCTGCCGACCGGCGTCAGTACTACTCGCTGACGATAAACACGCTGACCAGCATCCTCCGGCTGAACGAGGACAACGAGAGCGTGACACTGTGTGACGACCCGGTACACACGGCCGCCGAGACGGTGCGTGAGAGTCTCCGACCGAACCCGGATACGGCCATCGGGGGGGCCTGACCCGGATGTCCAACAGAGACACGACTCTGACGCGGCGACGAGTTCTCCTCGGTGCAGCTGGTGTTGCGACCGTTCTGGCAGGCTGTTCGGGGAGTGACACGCCCACTGGCGAAGGCGATACCGGTCAAGGTGACGACGATCCAACACCGACGCCGGACAGTTCCGAACAGACGAGTGACAACACGATCACGCGGTCACCCACCCAAACGGCCGACGACGAGACGACGCCGGACGGACCAGACTCGGTCTGTGCTCCCCTGGCTGGGAATCCGGTCGCCTACGACGTCTCGGGGACGCCGTACGTCTTCGCGTTCGACTACCCCGAGACGTGGACTGTCGGGGACCCGATCCCGGGCCAGAGTGGGCGCTTCCAGCAGATAACGAGCCCGAAAGTCAGCGTCGACGGGGACGCCAGAACGGCCACCGTCAGGATCGGCCAATCCTCGCCCTCTCTATCGACGAGCGAGGTCGAAGCCGAGAAAGACGAACTCATGACCCGCGAGGCTGACCCGCTCGCCGTCGTCGACGAGCAGGCCTTCGACGGCGAGACGATCGAAGTACTCGGGTTCCCTGATGTCCCTCCGTCGAACTATTCTCCAGCCTATCTGCTTTTCCTTCCCTACGGGTCGGGCGGCAGCCGCGAGTATTACCCGACGAGCATCGTGACGTACTCCGACATCTACGGCCTCGAAGACGAGGAGAGGGACGCATGCAACGCGCGCATACGGACGGCAACGGAGACGGTCCGGAACAGTCTCCAACCGAATACCGAGACGACGATCGAAACGGTCTGATCGGGCCTGCCTTTTGTTATCAAACAGCCGCCGACAGCGCTACAACTCGGACGCGATGGCCGTCGCCGGGTTCGGTTCGATGGTCGGGAATATCCGGTCGGCCAGGTCATCGAACAGCGACTCGCAGTACAGCTCCACGTCGCTTCCTTCCACCCCTGCGATAAAGCTGTTGCTGTAGCCGAACCTGAATATCGTCCGGAAGTATCGCAGACCGGCCGCGCTCTCGTAGGGAAGCCAGAAGACACTGGTCAGCCCCTCCGGATACTCGGGCGTGCTGTAGACGTCTACCGTTTCCCCCGCGTACTCGAGTGTTCTGGTTACTTCGAACTCCTCGCTTCCGCTGCGTGCGTCGATTTCCGTCGAGACCTCTTGCTCCAGTTCCTCTGGCGTAATGGGCTCGAACCACTGACCGACGGTGAGAAACGTCTGGTACCTGTTGTCGATAATCTCGCTGCGGACAATTACTGTGTAGCGGTCGCTGCGCCGGTCCGGGCTCGAACCGCTCTCCGACCAGGTGTCCGGATAGTCGAAGCCGAACACCAGCGGAGTGTCACTGGTGCCGTACGGCTGGAGCACGGAAGACCCGAACTCGCTACAGGAGATACCGTCGATCTCTTCGCCGGCACCGGGACCTGTCTCGCTACCATCGTCATCCCCTGAAGTGTCTCCTCCGGAAGCGTCGTCGCGATTTGAGGTGGTAGCACCTCCCGAAGGATCGTCACCACTCGGCCCCTCACCACTGGAATCGGAGCAGCCGGCGAGTCCAGCAGTCGCCCCTGCCCCAGCAAGTGCTGCCAGGACACGACGGCGACGAATCGATCGGTTCTCCCCCGTCATCGCTTCGCCCTCTCGACTCTCCTATCGTCGCATACTTCCGCACAATGCCGCGACTGCCTCTGAACGTCTCCGTACATTGAAACTCTATTCGCGGGTTGTGTATTAACTTATATCATATGACCAATAATTTCCGCTATCGAATTGGGCTATCCAGCGAACCACCAGAGGGGTGGGCCGTCAGCGTTACCGACGTGTACTCATACGGATTATTGTCCGTCTGTCCCGTATCTATCGCCCGAAGTAGGGCGGTCGGAGCGGTAAATCGGTACAATAACAGTCCGCAGTGCGATTGCATCCGTGAGGTGAACGTCACGAGTCCTTCTCGGCGCGACGACCGGTCGTGCGGCGGCTCATACAGTGGTACAGCAGGAGAACGCGCACAGCGAAACCCCACGGCGTCAGCCCAACGGCGTCCGTCACGACGATAATTCTGCAGTATTGCTCTGGACAACAGTCTCAAGAGTCCAACGGGGTCACGTCGAAGCTCAGTCGGACGACCGAGCCGTCTTCGGTCATTTCGATCTGGAATTGTGCTTCGCCGTTTCGGTCGGTTCGTTGCGGGTCTGTAGGGTCCTCTGACAGCGACCACCGTCGGTACGAACCTTCCGACAACAATCCGAACAGGTCGTTCGATATGGGGTCACGCTCGAAAAGGTCCACGC
>JAZKTU010000172.1:0-5142 GCA_036625385.1 Halovenus sp.
GCTCTCGCTCGGAGACGTAGTCGCTCCCGCAGACAGCCAGACCGCCCTCACCTCGCACTCGTACGGAGACGTAGTCGCATCCGCAAACGACCAGAAAGCCCTCACCTCGCTCTACCGAGACGAGCCAGCCGCGACCGCAAACGGCCAGAAAGCCCTCACCTCGCTCGCGGCCGCTGAGCGACATATCCTCGTTCGCTTCGCTCACTCGGATAGGGGTCGCTCAGCGACTACACGAGCGCGAGCGAGGTTCGCCCTTTCAGTCCGCCAGGGGTTGGAAACACCAATTGCTGGGTCGGTTCCGAACGGCAGAGCTCTTCTCCGGTATTCCACTCGGCGCGTGCCGCCGAGCGTGCCGAGTGAGGTGAGCGGCGCGAGACTCGAGCAAAGCGAGAGTCTCGGCCTGGTGAACCGGCGAGCGGAGCGAGCCGGTGAGCAGCGAACCCGAACGAGGCCGCGAGGCGGGCGCGCGAGGGGCGAGGAGCGCAGTGAGCGACCGGAGGGAGCGAACGAGCACCGCAGTCGGCTGGGGAGGCTCGAGGTGCGGTCGTTGTCCTGGTGTCCTCGTGAGGGAAGGCCGAACGAGGGCTCAGGAGAGCTTGCTCTCCTGGTGGAATGAAAGGGCGAGGTCCGCTCGTGTGTCTCTGAGCGGGCAACTATCCGAGTGAGCGAAGCGAACGAGGATATCCCGCTCAGAGCGCACGAGCGGGCCGAGGGCTTTCTGGGTGGTTGCTATCGCCGTCTTGACTCCTGCGAGCGGGCCGAGGGCGTTCTGTGTGGTTGCTGTCGCCGTCTTGACCCATGCGAGCGGGCCGAGGGCGTTCTGGCTGGTAGCGGCTGCCGTGACTGTCGTCGCTGCAGTCGGGCCGAGGGCTTTCTGGGCGTTTGCGGTCGCAATCACGTCCACATTCGAGAACGAGGTGAGGGCTGTCAGGCTGTTTGCAGTCGCAGTACACTCGACAGTCGAAACCGAACCACCGCGTTCGGACTGTCCGCGAGTGTCGAATGAGCCCCTCAGAAAAGCGGCTCCGGCCCGGGGGGCGCGGCACGCTTGTGTGCACTCCGCTCGTGGAGCGTTACCACGTGATCCACGGCGTCTTCGGAAACCCCAACCGCCCTCGCCGTCGCCGCCGTCGAGAGCGGGCCGTGAACTCGCAAGGCAAGGATCGAGTCGAGCGTCGGGTAGTCCATCCCGAGTTCGCCGACATCGGTCTGGTCGGCCCAGAGCTCCGCGGAGGCGGGCTTCTCGACGATGTCCTCGGGGACGCCGAGGTGGGCTGCGAGCTGGCGGACCTGGCCCTTGTACAGCGGGGCGATGGGGTGGCAGTCGACGGCGCCGTCGCCGTACTTCGTGAAGTAGCCCACGGCGGCCTCGCTCCGGTTGCCGGTCCCCACGACGAGTCCGTGGCGCCTGTTGGCGGCGAAGTACGAAATGACCGCTCGCGTGCGGGCACGGAGGTTCCCGAGGGCGGTCCGCTCGCGCTCGTCTGCCGGCTCGGCCCCCGTCTCGGCGCCCGGGAAGACCGTCCGGACCGCGTCGGCCACCTCGCCGATTGGAACGACATCGTAGTCGATACCCAGGTCCTCGGCGACGCGCTCGGCGTCGGACATGTTTTCGGGGTCGTTGACCTCGCTGGGCATCACCAGACCGTAGACCCGCTCGGCGCCCAGTCCGTCGACGGCGAGATGGACCGTGAGCGTGCTGTCGATGCCACCCGAGAGGCCGACGATGGCCACCTCGGCGCCCGCTGCCTCGACCCGGCCCTGGAGGAAGGCGGCGACGTGCTCGCGATAGGCCTCGAGTTCGGCCTCGCTCAACGAGAGGTGCAGCGGGGTTTCGGCGCGGACGACGTCAGTCATGGATACTCCTGTGGCGCGGAGGGCCATATACAACCGGGACGGCGGCAAGACTCTGGACGCGCGTTCGATTCTGGCGAAGCGCTACGTTGAAGTGACGGCGTGGCCGAACCGTCAAACGGGCGCGCCGGTGGTCTAGTGGTAGGACATGAGCTTCCCAAGCTCATAGCCCGGGTTCAATTCCCGGCCGGCGCATCGTTTTTACTCATTACCATGTCACTTACCTTCAGGCTCCACTCGGACGGTTCGTCGAACGGCTGCTGCGATGGGAGTTCGAGGACGTAGAGATACTCCTCGTCGCAATAGATGCCGCCTGCCTGGTTCTCGACGCCATGACCGAGCAGGAACACCGGTGGTCCCGCTGACCGCGCCACCCGCTACTGTCTCCTTTATGGCGGGTTTGATGCACTATTCAGCCGGTCGACGTCGTCGTTCTCGTACGCTGCTCGCCACATCGCGTGGACTGCACGAGCCACGAGTGAGACCTCGGTCACGTCGATACAGGACGGTTCGGCTGCCGTCGTGGCGGCGTCGGGTGGGGTGTGGAAATGCTCCTCGGGAGCGTGTGTATTCGGGTGGCGATCAAATCGCCAATTGACGTCGTCGGTATCGACGTAGTGGAACGAGTACATCCCCAGCTCGCTCCACTGGATATCGAGCCGAGCGCTCTCGGCGTCTCCGAGCCCATCGCTGAGCCTGATCTGTAGTTCTCTGGGTGCGACGACGTCATCGTAAGACGTTGCGTCGACTAACGGCTCGAGTTCGACCCAGAGGTCACGAATCCGCTGGAGTGCCGGGAGATAGATCGGCCCGAACTCGCCGGCTCGGTCGTCCTCGCTCATACCGCGAGCTGGTGGCTGGCCTCGTCGTAAGCGAGTGCTGCTTGGGCGACCGCAAGATTCTGCCGCGTCGTTCGCCACGCGGTGAGATCGTCCCAGCCCTCCGTCTCGTCGGCGTCGAGTTGCTGGCTGAGCTCTTCGGGCGACACTACGTCGTAGCGGTCCTCATAGCGACGGATCTCGGCCTTCATTTCCTCGATGCTGTCGAGCAACTCCGGCCGAGTGACTTCCTCACGAAGCTCGCGGATTCGGGACATCAAAACTCGGTCGCTGTTTCGCTTGTACAGGGTTGTTTGCCCGTCCCGTTCCGTCTCGGCGAACCCGGTGTTCACGAGCGACTTGCAGTGGCGGCGAGCAGTCGGTTCGCTCACGAGGGCTCGGGCGGCGATATCGGCTGCCGACTGCCCGTCGTGGGTTTGTTCGACGATTTCGTACACCCGCTCGAACGGTGTAGTGTCGTCTTTCCAGTCCGCTTTGACCTGCTCGTTGACGTCATCCCACGTCTCGGTCATACCGGTGCGACGCGCTCCAAGAACAAATAATTTCCTGGGAAAATTATTTCTTCCCTCCAGCGATGCGCTGGCCCGGCGTCCCTCGGGGATAACAACCACCGCCCAGGGCGGACTCAGTACGGGCATGGCCGCCTCGGTCCTCGGGAGACTTCGTCTCCGGAGCTTTCGGTCGGCTCCACCGCCCATGAACGGCCAAGGCCGGTCGAAGCGGCTGTCACCACCGCAACCGGCGAATCACTCGATCTGCGCCAACAACTGCTCGACGGAGGGACTATTCTCCCAGCTGCGATATGGACTGATCGTCGTGATGAGTCGGCGAGCCTTCTCGGTGGCCATGTGGCCATTGCGAGCAAAATCACAGAGCAGTCGCGGCGTCGGGACGATGCGTGGGCCCTGGAGGGCGGCGTGCACGAGCGCGAAGTTCGTACCGCCGAACTCGTCAGTCAGAAACCCGTCGACGGCGAGCGCGTTTGCGAGAACGATGCCATCGGTTCCGCGGTCGTCGAGAGCAAAGGTCGGCCGTGAATCGGGCGTCTCGTCTCGTTCGTAAGGATCCTCGACCGTGTAGTAGTTGCGAGCGGCGAGAACGTTGGTCGCTGCGGCGCCGTGGATGTCCCGATATCGCGTGAGGTCCTGCAGTTCCGAGACGACTGCTGGCGGCACCGAGACGTCACACGACGTGAGGAGATACTGGAGGGGATCCGGGGCCCTGTCGGTGTCGAAGTCCGCGTCGGCCCGGGGGACGCCGAGGCTGACGAGTGCACTCGTATCGGCGACGACTGTCCGCAGGCGGGCCCCGCTCATCACTCGCCGGGGTCAGTCGGGACAGTCGTTGCGTCGCCGCCGTAGATATCGACATCATCATCGGGCGCACCGAGGTCGAGGGGTTCGTCCTCGAGATCCGCCTTGAGGAGGCGGAGCCGCTGGGCCGTCTCGGCACCCACGAGCTGCTTGACCGTCTCGAAGTCGAGCTGGTCGTCGTAGTACCGCGCCGCGACCAGTTCCTGGAAGGTCTCGTTGTCGGCAGTTTCCTCGATGTACTCGCGGATGGCCTCGATCAGGACGTCGGTCCGATCCTTGTCGAAGAGGTCGGCGATCGCGTCGAGGCGCTCGACGAGATACTCCGGCGACTGGAAGTGGACGCGTCGGGGGTCGTCGCTCGCGCTCATTCTATGTGCAAATTTTGCACACAGACGGATAACGGTTTCCTCTGTCTGCACATGGTTTGCACATGACCCTACTCGAGGTACCAAGTGAATTGTTTTGGCCGTAAATCCTTTTCGCCAATCTCGGCCGGCGCATCTTATATTGCAGCTGGCCTGCCGGTTGGAAATTCGCGGGATGGCACGAGGGCTGACACTCACCGTCGGGTACCGATCGAGGCACTCGAAATTAAAACACGAGATTTGCCCGTATCGGGTGACAGTTACATAGCAAGTATCGCTGCGAGCAACAGTTCGATTCAACCCCGATGACTGCGGGCTGCCGATTTTCACGTCCGTCGAACGAGAGAATAGAAGCCAAGGAGAGCCAGGCGTTACTCCCGAGCCAATGCCTCATAGATGTCCTCGTGATCCGCTAGGTCGTGCTCGGCGATGAGGCGGAGGAACTCCTCCCTGGCCGCACGAGGGGACGGGTCAGAGGGCAAATGAGCGATCCAGTCGGCGAGTCGCCCACTCACATCTTTCTCGCCCGGTCGCAGCCTCCCCCGAGCGGCGTCGCTGGTATTGGATCGGAATTGAAGACCAACGAGAGAAGGGAGGTCCCGGCGAAGGTGGGCGCTAGAAGTCTTCCTCGTCGTCCTCAGCATCCTCGCCGTACTCGTCGGCGGCCTCGCTCTCATCCCCGCCGTATTCCTCGGCGGCCTCGCTCTCTCCCTCGCCGTATTCCTCGGCGCCCTCGCTCCCATCCTCGTCGTATTCCTCGGCGCCCTCGCT
>JAZKTU010000173.1:0-4988 GCA_036625385.1 Halovenus sp.
ACCGCCGTCGAACGGGTTCGACGAGCCTCGCCTCGCTGCGCTCGCCTCACCGCCGTCGAACGGGTTCGACGAGCCTCGCCTCGCTGCGCTCGCCTCACCGCCGACACACATCTTGCGAGTCGGCGTGTGAACCGACAGTTCTGCCGGGGAGCTGTCGAAAACAATCACGACAGTCCGTACCAGGCCGGCGAACGCGGTCAGTCCGCGCTGGCGAGCGCCCAGTGATCCCGCTCCGTCTCGTCGACGCCGGAGAGGCTGAGCTCGAAGCCCGTCTCCGGGTTGACGGAGACGGTGATATTCTCGAAGCGAAGCCGGTACTCGCTCGTGTGCTTGCCCGATTCGGAGATGCGGATCATCTCCTCGAGCAGCTCCGCGTCGACGAGCCTGTCGAGCTTCCGGTAGGTAGTCGAGAGCGCGATATCGCACGTATCCGCGACTTCGCTCGCGGAGAGCGCCTCGGTGCTCGTCGCCGCGAGGATCGCCCGACACTCGCCGTCCTCGAGTGCGTTCAGCACCTTGCCGATACGGTTCTCGTCTCCGAGTTCGACTGTCGGCTTTGTACCCGGACCCGAACCCGAGATAGGTGTGCTCGGCGGTGTCTGGCTCATATCTCAAGGTTGCCCCGGGACACATACGAGTATAGGGCACAGATATCGTGGTACGTTTTTAAACACCGTCGCGGGATGGGCCGGGCGGCAAAGATCGTCTGTACGCTCGGTCCGGCGTCGGGCGAGGAGCAAACGATACGGCGACTCGCCGATGCGGGGATGTCGGTCGCACGGTTCAACGCGAGTCACGGGAACCGGGAACACCGGTCGGCACTCGTCGACCGGGTTCGGAGCGTCGAGCGCTCGACCGACAGGCCAATAGCGACGGTACTCGACCTGCCGGGTCCGAAAATACGAACCGGCGAGGTCACGGACCCGATCGACCTCGAGGACGGAACGACAGTCGAGTCCATGGAAGGTGAGACGGCGAGTTCGTCGGCGACACCACCCGACTCGCCGGCATCGTCGACGCACACGACAGGATGACGTGCTACTCGGCGGTCGTCGCCCGCGAACTCTCGATCCCGATGGTTGGCAACGCCTCTATCCCAGGTGCTGTCGAGGACGGCACAGAAATGACGATAGACGGCGAGCGTGGCGTCGTCTACGCCGACCCGCTCGAGGACACCCCGCACCGGGACTGATACTGTCCCCTCCCCCCGGTCGAGCGGACAGTATAAGTGGCCGGGCGACCCAGCACTGACAGATCGAATGGGGTACACACCACACGTACTCGTCGTCGGCGGCGGCGCGACCGGTGTGGCCACCGCGCGTGACCTCGCCATCCGGGGACTCGACGTGACGCTCGTCGAGCGAGGCCGGCTCACGGCAGGTGCTACCGGCCGGATGCAGGGGTTGCTCTACAGCGGGGCCACGCTCGCCCGCGAGTCTCCGGCGCTTGCCACACGCTGTCTCGCCGAGAACCGCAGACTGCAGTCGGTTGCTGGCCACTGTATCGTCGACACCGGCGGTCTCGTGGTCCGCCACGAGGGCGACCCGACCGAACCGTTCGACGAACAGCTCGCCGCCTGTCGCGAGTGTGAGATTCCGGCGGAGGAGGTGACCGGCGAGCAGGCCCGCGAACGCGAACCAGCACTCGATCCTGCCGTAGACCGGGCGCTCGCGGTGCCGGACGCGACAGTCGACCCGTTCCGACTCACCGTCGCGACTGCGCGGGACGCGATGAACCACGGCGCGGAGATTTACACGCGCGTTCGGGTGACGGACATCGTCGTCGAGGACGGCGCAGTCGCCGGGGCGGTCGTGCAGGCCGACCCGCCGGCAGGAACCGACCCCGACAGTGTCGACCTCCCGGGAGGTGAGGACGGGACGGACGAGGACGGCGCCGCGGGCCGGGGAACGGCCCCGGGCGAGACGGCCAAGGAGGTCCCCGGCCAGGCAAGGACGGGCGTTCCCGGAAGCGCGGGGGACACCGGCGACACGGCGGACAGTGAGACAAGCAACCGGGAAGACGAATCCGGGGCCGAGCCGGAGGGTTCGGATGGGAGGTCCGGGCAGCAGGAGGGGCCGGACGGGGAAGGCGACGGGCAACCCCGCCCCCCGGAGCGGGAGGTACAGGCAGACGTCGTCGTGAACGCAGCGGGGGGGTGGGCCGGCGAGATCGCAGCCCTCGCCGGCATCGAGTTGCCCGTGAACCACGCGAAAGGAGCCATCGCCGTGACGGACGCCGGAGAGGTCGACACCGTCGTCAGGCGCTGCCGGGACGGTACCGGGGCGAACACCGCCGTCCCGATCGCGGGCAACTGCATGCTCGGAACCACGAGCGAGGCAGCCGCCGGGCCGGGAGAAGAGAGCGGCGACCCGTCAGCAGCCGACCGGTTGCGGGCGGAACTTGGCGCGGTAGTGCCGGCTGTCGGGGAGGCACAGACCCTCCGTACGTACTGGGGAGTCAGGTCGACAGTCGCGGACTGCGGGGCGACGGAGACGGTCATCGACCACAACGACCGGGACGGGACGTGGGGACTGGTGACGGTCGCCAGCGCGAACCTGACGACACACAGGCTGGCGGCGAAGCGGGTCACCGACCACATCTGTTCGGCGTTCGGTATCAGGCGGGAGTGCCGGACCGCCGAACTGCCGCTGCCCGGAGGTGACGGCGAGTTGGCCGATGCGATGGACGAGTTCGACGTGGAATCGCCGGTGACAGAACATCCGAGGAGCGAGGCAGAGCGCCCGGCGGAGTCGAGTCCGGTTGTCTGCGAGTGTATGGGTGTCACGCGGGCCGAAATAAACGCGGCATTCGACGACGAAACGGGGATCGAAACCGACCTTGGGGACGTTCGCATCCGGACGTGGGCGGCGATGGGCGAGTGCCAGGGCGGGCGCTGTGCCCACCGGATGGCGAGCGAACTCTACCCGAACCAGGACACGACGGGAGTGACGTCGGCGCTGGCGGCCCTGCACGAGGAACGCTGGCGCGGGCAGCGCCACGGGCTGTCGGGCGAGGCGCTCACCCGGGCGATGCGAAACTACCTGTTGCACGTAGAGACGATGAACCGCGACAGGCCGCCCGCCGGTATCGACCTCGACGACTTCGACGACGGCCCGGACTGGGAGGCGAACCAGCGGGACCGCTGGGGCGGGGGGATGCCACAGTGACCCACCTTCTCGTCGTCGGCGCGGGACTCGGGGGAGCCATGGCCGCGCTGACAGCTGCCCGCCGGAACCCCGACGCCGACGTGACGGTGCTGTCGACGGAAACGGACCGGTTTTGCCGGGAGGTCGGAACGATCGACCTCCTCGGATATCTCCCCGACGAGTCGACGCCGGTCGAGCGACCCCTCTCGCGGCTGAGTGAGTTGCCGGAGAGCCACCCGTACCGCCTGCTCGGTACCGACACCGTCCGTGATGGACTGGCCCTCTTCGACGACCTGACCGGGGACGCCTACCACGGTGGCGGGGACACGGCCAACGCGCTGCTGGCGACCTGTACGGGCGAACTACGGCCGGCGAGCCGGTATCCTGCCGGAATGGCCCGCGGACTGGCCAGCGACCGGCGGGACGTGTTGCTCGTCGGTATCAAGCAGGTGACCGCGCTGGACGCGTACTACCTGGGGGACAGGCTCGGGGAGACACTCCCCTACTCCGTCGGCGGCGTTCCAGTCACGTTCCCGCTCGACACCATAAACGATTCGCCGGTCACGGGCATCGCGGCGGCGTTCGACGACCGTACGGAAGTCGAGGACAAACCCGTTCTCGACGCCTTTCTCGAGGAAGTCCGTTCGGTGCTCGATATCGAGCCCCGCGTCGGCTTCCCGGCGGTACTCGGCCGGACGAGCCACGGCGACGTCCGGGAGACGCTCGGGGACCGGCTCAACGTCGAAGTGTTCGAGGTGGCGATCGGGCCACCGAGCCTCCCGGGGTTGCGCCTCGGTGACCACCTCCGGGCCGCACTCGACGACGCCGGTGTCACAGTCGAGACGGGGGAACCCGTCGACTACGAGAGCGAGGGCGGGCACGTAACGCGGCTGTACGCAGATACAGCCGAGGGTCACACGACCTACGAAGCCGAGCGGTTCGTGCTCGCGACAGGCGGGCTGGACGGTCCCGGGCTCTCCGGCGACCGTGACGGTGTCCACGAGCCGGTGTTTGGGTGTCACGTCCCCCAGCCAGCCGACAGAACGAAGTGGACCGACCCCGACCCGCTTGCAGACCAGCCGTTCGCCCGGTTCGGGGTTCGCGTGGACACGGAGCTTCGCCCGCTCGACGGGCACGGGAGAGCCGAATTCGGGAACCTACATGCGGTCGGATCAGTGCTGGGTGGCCACAACGTCGCCCGCGAGAAATCCCGGAGCGGGGTCGCCGTCACAACCGGATACGCGGCAGGACTGCTCGTGTGACTCGCCTCGCTGTGCTCGCCTCACCGCCGTCGAACCGACACACATCTCGCGAGTCGGCGTGTGAGCCGACAGTTCCCTGGGGGAAGTGCCGAAAGCACTCACAACAGTCCCTATCGTGCCGGAACAGGTTCCATCGTCGTCACGAGTGTGGTGATGACATCAGGAGATTGTTACGAGTGTAACACGTCTCCCCGGGGGCACAAATAAACAGAGGTAAAATAAATTCTCGAAAGTAAAACATTGGTAAAATAGCGGTGGACCGAAGCACCGATAAACCGATACGAACACCCCACGATTGAAAAAAAGACCATCGTATATTAGACTCGTATCCCGGAAAGACTCCCGAAGCGCGGAGGGAAAACTCCGTCTCGTGTTAACAAGAGTCGAGAAAACATTTGTAAAGGAGTAAACAGCGGGGTTTTTTATATCGTTATCCAGTAGATGGAGGCGTTATGGACTGGAAGAACGTCACTCGAAGGCGCGCGATAGCTACGCTGGGTGCAGCAGGGACAGTTGCACTCGCCGGGTGCGGTGGGGATGACGACGATGGGACCGGTGACGACGGGACCGGTGACGACGG
>JAZKTU010000174.1:0-4975 GCA_036625385.1 Halovenus sp.
AGTACTCGGAGTTCAACCTCCACTCCGGCGGCGTCGAGGTGTTCGTCAAGGAGGGTGCCCACGTCCAGTACTCGACGGTGCAAAACTGGTCGAAGAACACCTACAACCTCAACACCAAACGCGCCATCTGTGAGGCCGACGGGACGATGGAGTGGGTGTCGGGATCGATGGGGTCGAAGGCCACGATGTTGTACCCTTCGACGGTCCTCAAAGGACCCGGCGCGACGGACAATCACATCACCATCGCCTTCGCGGGCGAGGGCCAGGATATCGACACCGGTGCGAAGGTGTACCACAACGCGCCAGACACCAAATCGACCATCGAGTCCAAGTCCGTCAGCAAGGACGGAGGCCGCACCAACTACCGTGGTCTCGTCCACATCGCCGACGGGGCGGAGAACGCCTCCACCGCCGTCGAGTGTGACGCCCTGATGTTCGACAACGACTCCACGTCGGACACGATGCCGTACATGGAGATACAGGAGAGCAAGGTCGACGTGGCCCACGAGGCGACTGTCGGCAAGATCGGCGACGAGGACGTGTTCTACCTCCAGAGCCGTGGCCTCGACGACGACGATGCAAAGCAGATGATCGTCGCGGGCTTCATAGAGCCGATCACTGAGGAACTGCCGATCGAATACGCTGTCGAACTGAACCGGCTCATCGAGCTGGAGATGGAGGGAAGCCTCGGATAACTCCGAGGCGAGTGTCATGAGTACGCAGGTACACGCGAATCTGACAGCGGAGCAGGTACGGGAGATAAGCGACCGCCTCGACGAACCCGAGTGGCTCCTCGAGACCCGCCTCGATGCGCTGGCGGCGCTCGAGGACCTCGAGATGCCCGACGTCATCCGGACGCCGGGACGGGACTGGACCAACCTCGACGCCCTCGACTACGAGACGCTCGTGGACCCACTCGAGTTCGCCCAGGAGAAAGACCGCGTCGAGTCAGAGGGCGTCGACGTGCTGGCCTGGGAAGAGGCTCTCGCCGAACACGGGGACCGCATCGAGGAACACTTCGGCAGCGCAGTCGACCCCAAGCGCGACTACCTCACGGCCCTCTCGACGGCGCTTTTCAGCGCCGGGACTGTCGTCTACGTGCCCGAGGGTGTCGCCGCGGAGGACGTGAAGATCCGGACGCGGATGAACTCGCGGTCGCTGTTCAACTACACGTTGGTCATCGCCGAGGAGTCCGCGAGCGTCACCATCCTCGAGCGCCAGTCGACCGGCGAGGAAAGCGAGGTGCGAAGCGCCTCGGACAAGTCGAGCGGCGCTCAGCCGCGAGACGACGGGCGCTACTACAGCGGCATCGTCGAGACAGTCGCCGGCGAGAACGCTTTCGTCCAGTACGGTACGCTCCAGAACCTCTCCCCGGAGACCTACAACTTTCAGGTCAAGCGCGCCCACGCCGGGACGTACGGCCAGGTCAACTGGATCGACGGCAACATCGGGACGCGCCTCACGAAAAGCTCGGTCGAGACGCGCCTGCTGGGCGACGGCAGCGAGACGAAGATCATCGGGGCTTTCTTCGGCCACGAGGACCAGCACTTCGACATCGCGAGTCGCGTCTGGCACGAGGCCGAACAGACGACGGCTGACCTCGTCACCCGCGGCGTGCTCGACGACGCCGCACGCTCGGTGTACGAGGGCGTGCAGGACGTCGGTCGCGACGCCTGGAACACGAGTTCCTACCAGCGCGAGAACACGCTAATGCTGTCCGACGACAGCGAGGCCGACGCCTCGCCGAAGCTCATCATCAACAACCACGACACCGAAGCCAGTCACTCCGCGACGGTCGGCCAGGTCGACGCCGAGGACCTGCTCTACATGACCTCGCGTGGCATCCCCGAGCAGGAGGCGACCGACATGCTCGTCGAGGGCTTCTTCGTGCCGGTGATGGAGGAAGTGGCGGTCGACGAACTCCGGGAAGACCTCGAGACGCTCATCGAAGAGCGCCTCCAGCACTGATACGGGCGGCTCTCCCGCAGCGCTATTTCTCGCGGATCTGTGCCTCGGCACGCCGCAAGACCGTCCGGACAGCGTCGCCAGTCTCCGCCGCGACGGCCCGTGCATCGTCGAACTCCGCGCTGACGTCGTAGACTGTCCCGCTCTCGTCGGTCGCAACTTTGACGTCGACCTCGTACTGTGTCCCGTCGATATCGACGGTCGCCGTCTCGATGCGTCGGTCGGCGACGAAGCGGTGACCGGCGCCGTGTTCCCGGATGCCGAGCGTGCCGGTCTCGTCGGCGAGGCGTCGAGCGACGCGCCCGGCGTCCTCGGGTTTGACGATAACCTTCACGAGGTGCCCGGGGCGGGATTTTTTCATTGTCGCCGGTAGCACCGACACGTCGAGCGCCCCCGCGTCGGCGAGCGTCTCCTGGAGTCCACCGAGGACTTCGGGTGTCGCGTCGTCGAGGTTCGTCTCGAGGACGGTGATGGGGTCCCGTCGGAGTCCACCAGCCGTCGTGCCGACCATCGCCCGGAGGACGTTTGGTCGTTCCTCGAGCGTCTTGCTGCCCGCGCCGTAGCCGGCGGCCTCGAGTTCGATCGGTGGGAGCGTGTCGACACCGTCGGCGACGTGTGCGAGAATCGCGGCGCCGGTTGGGGTGAGCAGTTCCGTCTCGACGGGACCACCCCGGAGCGACCAGTCCGCCCGTTCGGCGAGTGCAACGACAGCCGGCACCGGGACGGGATAGATGCCGTGGCTCGTTTCGACGTCGCCGCCGCCGGTGGCGACCGGGGTCGTCACGACTCGGTCCGGCTCGATATCCGCGAGGAGCAGCGAGGTCCCGACGATGTCGGCGATCGCGTCGTCTGCGCCGACCTCGTGGAAGTGTGTCTCCGCGAGGTCCGTCCCGTGGACGCTCGCCTCGGCCTCCCCCAGGAGTCTGAAGATCGCTCTGGCCCGCGTTTCCACCCTCTCCGGGAGAGCCATCTGCCCGACGATTTCAATGACCTCGGGATAGGTGCGCGTCGGTCCAGACCCCTCCGCGTGGTCGCCGTGTCCATGCGTGTGCTCGTGTGAGTCGTCCTGTCCCCCGTCGTGTTCCCGTGAACGGCCACCGTCACCCCCGTCGGGGCTGTCGTCGCTACCGCCTTCGAGTCGCACGTCGACGGCGGTAGCGGTGATCCCCGACCGGGAGCAGCTGGTCACCTCGTACCGGACCCCGAGTTCCGTTTCGACCGGGGTGAGCGTGTCCGGGTCCGCACCGGCAGCAAGCAGGGCGCCAAGAATCATGTCGCCGCTTGCGCCCGTCCGGCCGTCGAATGCGAGCGTCCGCATACCCGAACCACGCCGTGCCGGGACAATACATTGTCGGGTCGGACTGACGACGGTGTGTCTCCCCCCATACGGACTGTTGTAATAAAAGTTCGCGGCCTGTCTGTCGCACGCCCGTCGAAATCCGACACGCCCTGATAGTGATTAGTGCGAGTCGTTACCGGTCTCTCACCACCCCGGGGTGGTGAAGAACCGGTAAACAGTCGCACTAATCACTATGAGGGGTTCAACGGGACCACTTTATTGTATCCGCGTCCGTGAGTTCGGAGGACTCCCTCCGACCTTGTTTTCATTACGGTCTACGCGTCGATCATGGTGAGTCTCTCGGCGGTCACGGGGTCGACGACGCGGGCGACGACCCTTGCGGTCGGCTTTTTTGTTCTCTTCGAGTTGTTCTGGGATGCCATCCCGCTCGGTATCGTCTACGTCGTCGAGGGGTTCTCACTGCCGGACACGCTTCCCGAGTGGGTCTTTCTCGTGACGCAGGTTTCGCCGTCGACGGCGTACGCCACCTCGATGATCGCGCTCCTCCCGGACGTGGCCGCCGAACAGGGTGCAAGCGTCGTCGTCGGGTCGGGTAGCGTTGACCCGAGCAGTGCCGAACCGTTCTACGTGACAGCGGAAGCCGGACTGGTCTTTCTTGGGCTGTGGCTGGTAATTCCGCTGCTCGTTGGCTACTCCCGATTTACACGTTCCGATCTGTAATGTGCCCTCCGGAGGGGGTCGTTCCCGTGTGCTCGCCGCTCCTCGCGCATCCAACTGCCCGGGTGTGGTTTCGCCCCGCGTTTTTTATCGTGTGATGGAGCCAGTGTACGGATCTCCCGGTGACGTTGCAATCCTCATAACACCCGCACTCGTGCCCAGGACTCCGACGCTCACACCACCCCGAACCAGCACGTGTCGCTGCTCGTGATGACACCACTCGTGGGCAAGAAGTGCCGCCACCTGAGTGCGAACTCACTGATTCCGATGACATCCCTGAATGGACCACCGATGGCGTATCCATTCACTGGTCCGTCACGGCTGTCTGTCACGACCAGTATCTAACCCTCGAAGCCGGAAAGCGCCACACGTATCCGTTCACTCTCGTCGGGTGTCAACGGCCGAACATCGTACCGATACACTGCGAGTATCGGTGACAATGCGACCGTCGTAGCGAACACCCCAAAACAGCCCAGATCCAGATATCGAACGGTGTCGTGAGGACAAACACTGTTACGACGAACATCGCAGCCACAGGACCGACGCCAGTTAGCACGGTCCGAACGAATGCCTTCGTGGCTGAGATATCACCACTCCCCGGAAACCAGGAGCGCTCCCCGAGCTCGAACAGCGGAGAATCCAGTATCCACTGGTAACAAAGCGCGAGCGCGATTCCGATCCCGACGATGATGGCAAGAAGCGGTACAGGCCTCATTCCAGACCCCTCCGCGAGTCCTCGAAACACGCAGGTCTCCGTCTGATCATCGGGTGTCTACCAGGGACCCCTGGCTGTTGCCATCCGGCAGACTGCCGCGTCGGAGCGAAGCGATTACCGACTCTGCTCCGGCACCGTCGCTGGATCGCCGTCGATAATCGTCGCCATGGTCACACCCAGGTCTGCGCCGCCTCTGACACCGATCGCGTTCGATCGCTGTAAACTCAGTACCTCACAAAGTTCGGTACTGACAACCGCGACCGCACCCACAAACAAAC
>JAZKTU010000175.1:0-4965 GCA_036625385.1 Halovenus sp.
GGACGCTGCCCGAGTGGCTCACGGGGACCCTCATCCGGAACGGGCCGGGGTCGTTCTCGGTTCCCGGCGGCAGCAGTGTCGACCACTGGTTCGACGGGTTCGCGATGCTGTATCGGTTCACGTTCGACCCGGGCTCGAATGCAGGCTCGGGCGACGGCGATACGGTCCACTACCGGAACCGGTTCCTGCGGACAGACGCCTACGACGCGGCGCGCAACGACGCGTTCGAGGGCGGGTTCGCGACCGGCGAGACGACGCTCCGTTCACGCCTCGCGACGTTTCTGCAAGACCCGTACGACAACACGAACATCATCGCCGAGCGCATCGGCGGCGAATACGTCGCTTTGACCGAATCGCCGCGACAGGTCCGGTTCGACCCGGGGACGCTCGAAACGACCGGCCACGTCGAGTATAGCGGTGACGTCCCGACCGGCCAACTGTCGTGTGCCCATCTGAAACGCGACCCCGCGACAGGCACGCTCGTGAACGTCGATACGGAGTTCGGGCGACCGAGTCAGTACCACGTCCACGCGACGACACCGGCCGGCGAGCGACGCCACGTCGGGAGCGTCACGACCGACCGCCCAGCGTACATGCATAGCTTCGCGCTGACACCCCGGTACGTCGTCTTGACCGAGTTCCCGCTGCGGCTCGACCCGCTCCGGCTGCTGAAGCCAGGCCGGCAAGCCCCGTTCATCGAGCAGTTCGAATGGGAGCCCGACCGGGGGACCCGCATCGTCGTCATGGACAGAACGACCGGAGACATCGTCGCCGACCCCGTGACCGACGCCGTGTTCGGGTTCCACCACGTCAACGCGTTCGAACGGGCCGGCGGGACGGAGATCGTCTTCGACCTGGAAACTGTGCCCGACGCGACGACCATCGACTCACTGTATCTGGAGGCCCTTCGCGCCGGTGAGATGGGTGCTATCGTCGGGCGCATCGAGCGCTTCGTCGTGAGGTTGAACGGTGCTGCCGGGACCTCGCACTCCAGCGGTGACCCGACGGTGTCACGTGACATGCTCTACGCCGACGGGAGTGCGCTCCCGACCGTCGCTCCGACGCGCTGGTGTCGGCCACATCGATACGTGTACGCGATGGGAATGGACACGCCGGTCACCGAATGGGCACGCCGCGTCTGCAAACTCGACACGCAGAGCGGCACCGTCACTACATTCGACGACGGCGGCGAGTACTTCGGCGAACCGATGTTCGTCCCCGACCCCGGGAGCGACTCCGAGGACGAGGGGGTCGTCCTGACAGTCGCACTCGACACCGACGCCGACCGGTCACGGCTCCTCGTCCTCGATGGGAACTCCTTCGAGGAACGCGCTCGGGTCACACTCCCGCACGCCGCCCCGTTTGACTTCCACGGCAGATACTTCCCCGAAATCCGAGCGAGTCGGTAACAGAGAGAGCAGGCATAGCACCCGCTCTCTTGAATCGGGCAGCTGTCTCCGAACGGACGAACGCAGCGGCCGTCCCCGCCACTGAATTATGAGGTCGTTCCAGTGATTTGAGGATAGTTCTGTGTACTCTTTCCGAAGCCTCGGAGCTGTTCAACCTCACTACTCCGTTTTGCACGTCAGCAGGTATCGTATTCAGACTAATAACATCCTCAACGAGGGTGGCATCCCGCTCAGTGTTGGCCCTTTCGTGCGCTGTCGCTTCGCCATCTGGGACCTCTTACTGTCTATGGTACCAACCTGTATGTAGATTATCTTTATATTTGCCTAAAAATATTTAACACGTAACATATTATTAATTATTCGATTAGTTACTGATTGTTTCGAGTGGAGAGTCACAGTACTCATATCGAGTACCCTCTCTATGGGCAATACCACATCTCCAAACTATTCCACTTATTCTCATTTACGATAAATTGGCTCCCCACTCTTATCCCACGTGACTACAATCGTTCAATATCGTGAGCCAAACAGCAGGGATCACCGTCCTACACGTCGATGACGATCCCGACCTTGCGGAGCTGACAGCCGAGATGCTCGCCGCGGAGACGGGTCAGTTCACCGTCGAGACGGCAACGAGTGCAAGCGAAGGGTTGGATCGACTTGCCACGGACGACTTCGACTGTATCGTGAGTGATTATCAGATGCCTGGCCAGAACGGCATCGAATTCCTTGAAACGGTACGCGAGACGCGTCCCGACCTGCCGTTCATCCTCTACACCGGCGAAGGCAGTGAGGCGGTTGCGAGTGATGCCATCTCAGCCGGTGTCACGGACTACCTCCAGAAAGAAACCGGGACTGGGCAATACACCGTTCTGGCCAACCGGATTCGCAATGCCGTCGAGAAACGACGGAGTGACCGGGCCCACCAGCGACACCTCGAAGCTATCAAAACGGCTCATGAAGGTATCAGCATCCTCGACGAAGAGGGTTGCTTCCGGTATGTCAACGAAGCGTATGCCGACCTGTACCGGTACGAACCAGAGGAGTTGATCGGCGAGCACTGGGCGGTCGTCTATCCCGATGACGGGGTCGACACCGCAAACGAGGAGATACTGCCAGCAGTCGAGGAAACGGGCTTCTGGTACGGGACGACGACCGGACTTCGGGCCGATGGGACCACGTTTCGAGAAGACCATCGGGTAGCCGCGACCGACCACAACGAGCTCGTCTGTACTGTGCAGGACATCACCGAGCGCGAACAGCGCGAGCAGGAACTCGGCCGGACAAGCACCGTTCTCCGAACGATCATCGAGAACCTCCCGATGGGTGTGCTGGTCGAAGACGCCGAAAGCAACGTGCTCATGGCGAACGACCAGCTTGGGGAGACACTTGGCACGTCATATGCCGGCGACGACCTCATCGGGCGTGACTGTGCCGCGGCAGCTGCAGAAGTCAAGGACCTGTTCGCCGATCCTGAGAGATTCATCAGCGACATCACCGAGCGGCTCGAACAGCGGGACCCAGTTCGGAACGAAGAACTAACCCTCGCTGATGGCCGCATTCTCGAACGCGATTACGTGCCGTACAGCCTCCCTGACGGTGAGGGGAACTTGTGGCTGTACCGCGAAGCGACTGAGCGCAAGCGACGAGAGCAGAAACTGAATACCCATCTCGAAGCAATGGAAGCGTCGATCGATGGGATGGCACTGCTCGACGACGACGGGGTGTACAGCTACGTCAACGAGGCTCACGCCGACATCTACGGATACGACGACCCAGCGGTCTTTGTGGGCGAGACGTGGCGGATGTGTTACGACGACCACACAGTCGCGCAGTTCGAAGACGAAATCATCCCGGCCCTGTTTGAGAAAGGCAGCTGGCGCGGTGAGGCGACCGGAATCCGTAAAGACGGAAGCACGTTCCCACAGGAGCTGTCGCTGACAGTCACTGCCGAGGACGGCATAATATGTGTCATCCGTGATATCACCGAGCGCAAAGACCACGAAGACACGCTGGAGCAGTTACACGATGCGACGCGGGATCTGATGACGGCGACCACCACCGGAGAGGTGGCGAAGATTGCGTCTGCGACGGCCACGGAGGTGCTGGACCAACCGATGAACAGCATCCACCTCTACGACGCAGCGGCGGACGCACTCGTGCCTGCAATCTGTGCGGACGAGACGCGAGACCTGCTCGATGGTTCGCCGCCGACGCTCCCTCTCGACGGCAGCCTGGCAGGGCAGGCGTACCGAACAGGTGACGCGCAGAGTTATACGGAACTCCGCGAGGTAGCGGATACGTTCGCTGCTGACACCCCGTTTCGCAGTGAGTGCTTTTACCCGCTCGGCGACCACGGCGTCTTCATAGTCTCGTCACAGATGCCAGACGCGTTCGAGCCGACTGATAAAGCACTCGCGGATGTGTTCACGGCCAATGTCGAGACTGCGTTTGACCACATCGAACAGCGACAACAATTGCAACGAGAGCGCGACAGGCTCGATAAATTCGCCAGCATTCTCTCTCACGACCTTCGCAACCCGTTGAGCGTGGCGACGGCCCGCCTGGAACTGGTACAGATGGAGTGCAGTAGCGACCATCTCGACGATATTGCTCGGGCGCTTGCCCGGATGGAGACGCTTATCGACGACCTCTTGACGCTCGCACGAGAGGGGCCACAAGTCGATGCATTAGACGCAGTCGCACTCGCTGACGCGGTCGCTGACTGCTGGCGGACCGTCGAAACGGGCGAAGCGACGCTCGTGACCGAGACGACAGGAACACTCCAGGCCGACCCGAGCCGACTGAAGCAACTACTGGAAAACCTGCTGCGGAACGCGGTCGAACACGGTGGCGACGAGGTCGTGATCTCAGTCGGCGACCTGGCTGAGAGAGACGGCTTCTACATCGCCGACGACGGTCCGGGCATCCCGACCGATGAACGCGATGAGGTGTTCGAGGCCGGGTATTCGACCACAGACGACGGGACTGGGTTCGGGCTGGATATCGTTCAGGAGATTGTCGACGCACACGGATGGGAGATCGAAGTTACCGAGAGTGAGGCTGGTGGGGCCCGGGTCGAGATTACCGACCTTGAGCACGCAGACCGCTGATTGGCCCGTCACTCAACTGTATACTCAACCCGTCCGAGAGGGGCTCTACAGTCGACTGTCCCTATTGCGAGATACTCGTGGTGACGAAATGCCGTCCAGCCGACAGTGCTATGAGTCTATACAGTCTGTGCAGCGGCCAGCACCCGGCAGGGAAGGCCCGCCACACTCAGTACAAGCATCGAGCCCTGTGTCGGTATCTTCTCGCGGGACGGGTATCGAGTTCAATGCTCTTTGCAGCCGTTTCCTCATATGGGATGGTATATCGGTACATAATATTAAAAATTTGGCTGTTTGGCTACATTCATATTGGTATACTGTCTTATTGGATATATTATTATATTTATGTCCACTTATTTTGGGTATTGTGTGCGTACTGTCTGTTTTACTCTTGGGTCACCACCTATCGCTGGCGACCCTGGTGCGCAAAAGTGGGAGTGTGGGTA
>JAZKTU010000176.1:0-4933 GCA_036625385.1 Halovenus sp.
TCATCCTGACGGACATGACCAACTACTGTGAGGCACTGCGCGAGATCGGTGCCGCCCGCGAGGAGGTGCCGGGCCGGCGTGGCTACCCGGGGTACATGTACACCGACCTCGCGTCGCTTTACGAACGGGCTGGCCGTATCAAGGGGATGGAGGGGTCGGTGACCCAGATCCCCATCCTGACGATGCCCAGCGACGACATCACACACCCCATCCCCGACCTGACCGGCTACATCACCGAGGGGCAGATCCTGGTCGACCGTGACCTCAACAGCCAGGGGATCCAGCCGCCGGTGAACGTCCTGCCGAGCCTCTCGCGGCTGATGGACGACGGGATCGGCGAAGGGCTCACCCGCGGCGACCACGGCGGTGTCTCCGACCAGCTGTACGCGGCCTACGCCGAGGGGGAGGACCTCCGGGACCTGGTGAACATCGTCGGCCGGGAGGCACTCTCCGAACGGGACAACCAGTATCTCGACTTCGCGGACCGGTTCGAGACGGAGTTCGTCGAGCAGGGGTACGACACCAACCGTGACATCGAGGAGACGCTCGACATCGGCTGGGACCTCCTCTCGACGCTCCCGAAAGCGGAGCTCAACCGTATCGACGAGGAGTACATCGAGCAGAACTACGTCGAGGACGCCGAGGAGACGGTCGAGGCGACGGCCGACGACTGATCGACGCCGTTCCCGACCGCGTGTTTTCGGTGCCGGAACGGGCCGTTGCCCGCGGGACAGAGACGCAGTCGGTAAGTGCCGCCCCCCGGTAGGGACGGTCGATGGTCGAAGCCGATCCGGTGATGCGCGCGGCGCGGAACGGGTTCCTGGTGCTCATTCTCGTCTTGCTCTTACTCAGCGTCTACCGCTTCGTTTTCGTCGACGAGGGGGGACTGATGGTCCCGGCGCTGTGGACGCTCGGGGTCGCCGTGTTCTACGCGTCGCGGTACTACTACCGGCGCCAGGACGACTCCTGACAGGAAACGGTTAACTGACTCGGTCGCGAATGGGCGCACAAATGGCCAAAGACGTCAAACCCACGCGGAAGAATCTGATGCAGATCGAGGACCGCATCGAACTCTCGGAGCGGGGCCACGACACCCTGGAAAAGAAACGTGACGGGCTCATCATGGAGTTCATGGACATCCTGGACCAGGCCCAGGACGTCCGGCAGGATCTCGAGGCTGACTACACTGACGCCCAGCGCGCGATCGACATGGCGCGGGCGATGGAGGGTGACGTGGCCGTCCGGGGGGCCGCCTCGGCACTGAAAGAGCACCCGGAGATCACGACCCAGTCGAAAAACATCATGGGCGTGGTCGTCCCGCAGATCGAGTCCACGAAAGTCCGCAAGAACCTCTCGGAGCGCGGGTACGGCGTCCTCGGGACGAGCGCGCGCATCGACGAGGCGGCCGAGGCCTACGAGGAACTGCTCGAGACCGTGATCCTCGCGGCGGAGGTCGAAACCGCGATGAAGAAGATGCTCGACGAGATCGAGCGGACCAAACGGCGCGTCAACGCCCTCGAGTTCAAGCTCCTCCCCGAGTTGCGCGAGAACGAGGCCTACATCGAGCAGAAACTCGAAGAACAGGAGCGCGAGGAGATCTTCCGCATGAAGAAGATCAAAGCGAAAAAGGAAGCCGAAGAGAAGGCCGAACGCGAGGCCGAGGAAGAGCAAAAGGAAGAAGAGGAAGCCGTCGCGGCGGACGACTGAGCGAGGGAGAGTCCCAGCACCGACGGAGGGCAGTGGAGCGTCGACGGACGGCAGTGGAGCGTCGACGGACGGCAGTGGGGTGTCGACCGAGAGCGTCCGGGGTTGTCATCGTGACACGCACGGCTGGACAGCAGCCAGGTCCAGAATCATTTTACAGTTCGCAACCGCGATTCGAAGCATGAGTACCCACGTCGCGGTCGTCGGCGCGTACGGGAGTGCGGGCGTCGCGGCCGCCGAACGGCTGGCGGAGACGCCGGACGTCCGGCTGACACTGGTGGACGACGGCGAACCGGGTGGTGGCCTCTGCATCCTCAGGGGATGTATGCCCTCGAAGGAGGTGCTGTCGGCCGCCGAACACCGGTTCGCCGCGCGCCACGACGACCGGCTCTCGGGTCCGCTGCCCGACGTCGACCTCGAGGCGGTCGTCGCGCGAAAGGACGAACACACCGCGAGTTTCGCCAGCCACCGGCGTGCGGCCGTCGAGCGCCTCGCGGACCGCGAGGACGTCGAGTTCGTCCACGGGACGGCACAGTTCGTCGACGACCGCAGGCTCGCCGTCGGCGACAGAACTGTCGACCCCGATTACGTCGTCGTCGCGACCGGATCGTCGGTGAACATCCCGGACGTGCCGGGAATCGACGGCGTCCCGGTCGGGACGAGCAGCGACGTCCTCGACAGCACGTCCGTCGGCGAGTCGGGCGTCGTCGTGGGCTTTGGCTACATCGGGATGGAACTCGTCCCGTATCTCAGCGAGGCGGGGATGGACCTCACCGTCGTCGACCGCGGCTCGCGACCGCTCGACGAGGCCGACACGGCCTTCGGCGACGCCGTACTCGAGTACTACCGGGAGGCGTTCGACGTCGAGATACTCACGAACACCGAGCCCGAACGCGTCGAGGGGGTCGACGGTGGCGTTCGCCTCCACGTCGACCGGAACGGGACCGAGCGGGTCGTCGAAGCGGACCAGCTGTTCGCGTTCACCGGCCGCCGGCCGACGCTCGACCGGCTGAATCTCGGCGCGACGGCGCTCGACCCCGGACCGGAGTGGGTCGAGGAGACGATGCAGGCTCGCGACGACGCCCGGGTGTTCGTCGCCGGCGACGCGAACGGGAAAGAACCGATCCTCCACGTCGCGAAAGAGCAGGGGTTTCTGGCCGCCGACAACATCCGGCGACACCGCGACGGCGACGACCTCCAGGCGTACGAGAACGTCCACCACCACGTGGTCTTCTCCGGGCTCGGGGTCCTCCCGTTCGCCCGGGTGGGCCATTCTGCGACCACCGCCGAGGCTGCCGGCATCGACCACGTCGTCGCCACGCGCGAGGCCGCGAGCGACGGCGTGTTCAGAACCAAGAACGTACCCGAGGGGTTGGCCCGGCTCGTCGTCGGGACGGACGGCACGGTCCTCGGGTATCAGGGGCTGCACTACCACGCCGACGTGATGGCGAAGACGATGCAGGTGGCCGTCGAGATGGAACTGGACGTCCGCGAGATGCCGGACCGGGCGTACCACCCGACGACACCGGAGATACTCGACAGCCTCCTCCGGGAGACTGCCGGACGGATCGAGTAGCCGTCCGAGGGATTGATACCCGTTCACACACAAGCGGGAGTATGGATACCGAGCCGTCCGAGTACGTCTGCGAGGCCTGTGAGAAGGCCTTCGAGACCGAGGCGGAACTCGAACGACACATACGGGACGTCGGCCTCGTCGACTGACTCCGAACGACGCCCTGTCGGTACCGGAGCCGCCGCTACGGGAGACGGAACCGGGACGAGGAGAGGGCGCCGCCGGTCACGCCAACGAGTTGGTGAGCGGTGACAGTGGCGAAGCCCTGGCGTATGTGAGTGATGTTGCCGGGCGGACCGTTCCGGAAGAATTCGACACCTACAGGATATCGAATATCCTTGGGAACGTACAGTCAGCAGTATGTGACGGCCTGTCACTCCCCGAGACCGACAGGGTGAAATGGAGTTGTCTTATCGGGGTTTTTTCAGAATTAGAAATGAGTACGTCCGTTTTATTAGTAGATAGTATCTATCTTAATGAAATGGGTTCGTATCGAAATTATTGGGGGGGAGATTCCGAAGAACATCCCGGACGGGGACAGAGCGAGACGCTGGGTTTTGTATTGCTGTTCGGGATCGTGCTCGTCGGGGCGCTCGTTATCGTCGGTCTGGGTGTCAGTGCTATCGGAGATGTCGAACAGGACCTGTCGACGGATCGTGCGGAGAAAACGCTGACGCAGTTCAACGCACAGGCCGGGATAGTCGCGCTCGGTAGAGCAGACGCGCAGAGAATGTCCCTTCCGAGTGGGGACAAAGGACAGTATCAAGTAAACGAGGACAAGGGATGGATGAAAGTCACGGCCATAAACACAACCGGCGGAGAGGAGACGATCATGAACACGACTCTCGGGTCCGTGAGTTACGAAAACGGAGAGACGCAGATTGCATACCAGGGTGGCGGTGTCTGGCGGGCGTCCGATGCCGGGGGCACCATGGTGTCGCCACCGGAGTTTCATTACCGGGATGGAACGCTCACACTCCCCGCGGTCAACATCACAGGTAGCGGACAGGTGGACGGTGAACTGACCGTCACCCACGAGCGGACGACTGATAAGTTCCCACAGACCCAGAACCCACTCCAGGAACGGAAGATCAACGTCACCGTCAAAAGCGAATACTACCTGGGGTGGGCCCAGTACTTCGAGGAGCGGACGAACTCAGACGTCGCGATACGCGACGATGAAAACGAGGTGACTGCAACGCTGGTGCCACCGCCACAGCCGATCACGATCGACGCAGCGATCACTGCATCGGGCGACCTCGAGATGATGGGGGCCTCGAATGTCGAAGGGGATGTATCACTCGGAGGTGAGGCCATCAATACGGGGGCATCCAATATTACCGGAGAACTCAAGGAGAACGTGACCGCGCTCAGGAATCTCGAGAAGGCGGGATCGAAAATAAGTGCCGCTGAGACCCGGGCAGAAAATGCCTCCGCGCCATCCGACTCGAAGACGGTCACGGCCGGCACGTACGCGATCACCGATGACTCGCTGTTCGACGACGAGACGACCTTCGATACGTCGGGCGGTGACATCGAACTATACGTCGACGGGGATATAGAGGCGAACCAGGTCGGTGGTTCCTGCGGAGCCGGTGGTGGTGCCGGCGGTGGAGCCGGTGGTGGTGCCGGCGGTGGAGCCGGTGGTGGTGCCGG
>JAZKTU010000177.1:0-4794 GCA_036625385.1 Halovenus sp.
AGACCTCCGGGATGAGTTCGATGTAGACGAGCGTGAACCCTCGATTCGCCGGCGTGGCGACAACGGGTACGACATTGATGGCGGCGTGCCGTTGTCAAAAATCAACGACGTGATCGAAGCGGACTTCACAAGTGAAGAGGTCGAAACGATCGGTGGGCTGGTCCTCGAACAGCTCAACCGTGCGCCGGAGCGTGGCGACCGCGTCGAGGTCGCCGGGTACGTGATCGAGGTGACGAGCGTTGAGGGGGCTCGAATCTCGACGGTCTGGGTCCGCGAACGTGAGACGGATGACCCGATGGCGGGCTGAGTTGGGAGAGGAGGTTGCTCGGTGGAATCTGCTTGCGTTCGCTGCATTGTCCCGCGTTTCGGAACCGGTCTGACTCGACGAGCTTGTAACCAAGTCCCCAATCGATGGGTCCTGTTGCCGGTGGTTGACCTCCACTACCGGGGTAGGTGGTCGAACGCAGTGTCAGAGACGCACTCTGTCTCTTGCACGCACAGAATCGATCTGCCCAACTCCCGTCAAATAGGCAGTGCTGGATAGAGAGGGCGAGTTCAGCAGTCACATCCAGTCCAAAGGTCGCTACCCGACCCTCCTGTGGCGTGTACCGGATCTGGTCCAGTAGATTATCTACTGGTAACGACCTTCTCCCTCGCCCCGCTAACCGGCTCAGTGGAGCATATCAAGCAGGAAGATCGCGAGAAAGCCGACGAAAAAGAGCGTCGTGGACACCGGTGTCTCGGGAACTTTCCCGGCCTTCACGAGCAGTTCCTCGGTGACGAGGTACAGCAGGGCCGCGGAACCGAAGGCGAGGATAACCGCGATGGGGGCGCCGGTCACCCCGTCCAGCGCAAGCACGCCACCAGTCACGCCTGACGCGAGCAGCAGCCCGAAGACTGCCGGAACTGCGAGTTTCTGGACCGTCCCCGTCTCCCGTGGCAGTGCGATGACCCCGGCAACACCGAGGAAGAGCACCTCGATGGCCAGCGCCACCGCGATGATGACGCCGGTGTCGGGATTGTCGAGGAAGGTTACCCCGATGAGGACCCCGTCGATGAGCATGTCGATACTGACGGTGATGAGCAACCCCGCCGCGCCGGCGAACTGGCCCCCGATATCGCGCTTCTCGATGGTCTTGCTCAACCGGTGGATGCCCAACATCGTCGCGACCCCGATAGCGAACCCGAGCACGACGACCTGGGGTGCTCGCCCGTGAATGTCCGGGAGCAATTCAGCGGCAACGGCGGCGATCACAACCCCGGCTGCGAAATGTTGGATGTTGCTTTCCATCTGAGGGCCCGGTGGATAGTAGATGGCGATTACGCCGCCGACCAAGGCAGCCACAACCGCGAGCGCGGTATATGACAGCGCCTGCATCAGTACCATACGGTCTCTGTCGGCCGAAGCGTCAAGAGTGTTGGTTGGGTCAGTTACCCGTCAGGCAGGCGGGTGACGTTGCTGACTGTGCGCCCTGGTTTCAGCGCTCTGTGGGGTACTTACCGAGTTGCTGTCAGAAACGTCACACCGAATAGCGAGGCTGCGTGCAGGGCACACGATAGCGGGGCGGCTCCGGCGCAGTACGCGGCATCGACGGGGACGGGGTCTCAGGGGCGGGGACTCCGCCCCGGAACGGGCGGCGTGGCAGCCATGCACAGGAACCTCCACGGTTCGGCGGTCGCCGACAGGAGCTTGGTCACTCGCGCCGCTCGGTGACCGCCGGGACGAGGGTGAACTTGGTCTTGGCCGGCTCATCGTCTGCGGTAAAGTACCCAGTCGCGACGAGCGTGTAGAGCTGCCCGGCGGCCAGTTCGACATCGAACTCGGCGTCGAAGGGGTTGTCGTCGTCTCTGCTCTCGGGTTTGACCTCCAGGGTGTAGCGCCCGGGGTCGAGGCTGCCGACGCCTGTCGCGTCCCCGAACGAGAGGTCGTCGACGAGCGTGGTTTCGCTCCCGGCCGTCGTCACGTCGACTGCGGGAGCATCCGGCGACGCGTGCAACACCCTCACGCCCGCGTGACCCGGATCAACGTCCGCATCGTCGACGAGGACCGCCGGGCGGATCGTCTCCTCTGAGAGCTCGCCGATGGCTGCAAGCGTGTAGTCTCTCCCAGCCTCGAGGGTCACCTCGCTCTCGAAGGCGACAGTGTCCCTGTCACCGGCAGCAGTGACAACGACCGAGTAAGTACCACCCGTCAGCGAGCGATACTCGGTGACATCCCCGAAGTGGACCGTCGAGAACGCTTTCTCGTCGTCGAGGAAGATGTCGACGTTCGGGGCATCCGGCGAGGCGTGAACGCCCCGAACCCGTGCCGTCTTCGGGCGGGGGCTGCCCACCGATGGGAGCAGCCCGAACGGCTCGTCGGTCGGCTCGTCGTCCGGTGTGAGATAACCCGCGGCGAACACGGTGTAGGTCTTTCCGCCCTTGAGGGGCAGGCTCGTCTCGAAAACCGGGTCGGCGGACCCCTCGTCCACCGCGGAGGGGCGGATGGCCAGCTCTGTCTCGCCGGCGAAAAACACCCCATAGTGGCCGACCTGACCGAACGACAGGTCCTCGGCAATGTGGCGGTCGTGTTCCGTGACGACATCGACGGCAGGGGCGTCCGGGGATGCGTGCACCACGCGGAGTTCGGCAACCGCATCGGGCAGCTTCCGGTTGCGGTCGGTGAGGACTTCGATGTCAAAGGAGTCCTCGGCGAGTTCGCCGAGAGCCGCCACCGTGTAATCGGTCCCGGCCTCGAGGCTCACCTCGCCTTCGAAAACGACGGTGTCAGGGTCTCCGGCGGCTCTGATCGTGACCAGATACGTGTCGGGGGTGAGCGAGGAGTACTCGCTGACTGTCCTGAACGGCACGTTCGTGAACGCGGGCTCGCCATCCACGAGGACGTCGACGGCGGGAGCGTCCGGCGACACGTGGACCGCGCGGAGCCGCGCTGGCGTGTCGTCGCCCGTAGCCGCGATGGCGCGGTCGGCTGTGAACACGTTCGCGACACCAGCGGTCGTCGCGGCGGTTGCAGCACCGATACCGAAGAGAACCTTGCGGCGGTTCAGCTTGGTTGGCATGCGGCTGGGACGTCGAACTACCAACTGATAAAAAATATTCCGATTTTTGCATTAATTCATAACAACTCTGGCCGTACTGAGTTCCGAAACCCGCCCAAATCCGACCAGCCTGTGATTCACAGCCACGCGAGTGGTTCGCTACGTGTTTCGGGGACTCGTCCGTACCGTGGTCGGTGGATTGGTGCACGGAGTGTACGCGATACCCGCCCGGCGTGAACGCCGGGATTCCCCCGCTGTCAACAGATGGTCGGCGAGTGAGTCGAATTGTTCCTGACCCCGTGCTCACTTCGCGCTCAAAGTCTTTCGCGGCAATTCCGGTGAATTTGTGATCCTCGAGAGCTGATACAGTCGGGGTGCAAGATACAGGGGCTTCATTCAGCAGCGGTCCCCGTTGACACTCGGAAGGTGAGGCCAGAAGTATGAACCGAACTCGTACCGCCATCCCGGAGCGGAAACACGCTCTGGACCCGACTCGGCTCCCCTGTGTGTCCCGAACTTCACTTCCAGGTGACGTAATTCAGCAACGCGAGCGCGAGAAATTGAACGCCGCGCAACCCGGTAAAGAACCGCTTGGCGAACATACTGTCGGCGTACAGCGTCCCCCACTCGATGAACGAGTAGATCATCATGAGGTTCTCGACGAGCATCACGGCTGCAAACGCGACCAGTCCCAGGAGCAACGACGTCCGGAACTGCCGATAGTTCGACACCCAGACGTACCCGGCCATCGCGAGTAGCACCACGTTGAGCCCGGCCAGTGTAATCGCGGTGTCAACCAAACCGAACATGACCATGTTTGTATCCGGACGTCAAGTAATATGCGTAGCAGCGTAAAAATCGATCCCACGGTATGCGGGAGTCACGGCGTTCGATTTTTCTACCGGCTATCGGTAGTAAATCCGTACGAAGAGAAACAGTCGGGGTTACGTCCTGTATTCGGCAGCGCGTAACTGGCTACCACGATCCTGTCAGCAAGCGAGTGTTGAACGGTGAGAGACGAGCGAGCAGAGGGGTACACCTCGGCAAGCGTGCGGACCTGGTCGTCCTCGACTGGGACGTCCCGAAATTCACTCCGTCGACGAACGTGTCCGGACACCTCGTCGGTCACGCCGCACCGGCAGACGTGGGGACAGTCGTCGTTGACGGCTCCATCTTGCTGGACCGCGGTGACTACCCGACCGTCGAGCCGCCGCTGTTCAAGAGCGCGTTAGCGATGCGCTCGAGCGGTTCGAGGAGGGAAGAGACTGGGCGTTCTCACTGGCTGGCAGCGACTCACCAGGCACACTCGACGTGGCCAGGAGCCTCCCCAAACGCGGGCCAGCCCACATGCTTCGCCGGATCGCTGTCCAATCTGTGAAGGATTCGCTTCCGTTCGCACACTGAGCACTGCACTGCGAGCGGTCTCGACGGCTAGCAAGCGGTACTCGGACAGTTTTGGACGGAGGTCGGGAAACACGAGCAAGAGGATCTCGAGGAATTGGCGCGGCTGAACCTCGTGGGATTCGAGGAGCAGGCTCGGGCCACGCAGCCGGTTGTCCCGTACGACGATATCGGTATCGAGGTACCGATCACCGGCGAGGACCAGCCTGGCGCCCCGTCGTGAGCACGGAATCTTTACCTCGCCGGTGGCGAACACGCGTGACATGGGAACAGACCGCGTCGCGACCTTCGAGTCCGAACTGGAGGGGGTGTCGACCGTCCACCGGACGGCTGCCGCCGACTTCGCGGAGACGCT
>JAZKTU010000025.1:0-24405 GCA_036625385.1 Halovenus sp.
AACACGTCGGCGACGGAGATCGCAGAGCAGGTGAGCGTCTCCGGCGCGACCGTCCGGAACAGGATCGCGCAGTTAGAGAACAGCGGGATCATCGAGGGATATCACCCAACTATCGATTTTGAACGGGCCGACGATGCGTTGCTCAACCTGTTTCTTTGCCACGTGAAGTTCGACGAAATCGAGCGCGTTGCGGCCCAGTTGGGAACGATCCCCGGTGTGGTTGCCGTTCGTGAACTCATGGGTGGCCAGACGAACTTGCACGTCCTCGTCGTGGGTGAGGACACGGGTGATCTCCGACGGATCGGACAGGAGATATCGAAGTACGGCGTCGAGATCAAAGACGAGTTCCTCGTCGAGCGGCAGATGCGCTTTCCGTACTCCCCGTACGGCCCGTCCGAAGACCGGCGTGCAGAACCCCTGACAGACTACATCAGTCTCCGGGGCAAGGCAGAGGTAGTCGAGTTGACGGTCCACGAAAACGCACCTATCGCGGGTCGGACACTGGAGCGAGCGACACGGGACGGGATTCTCCAGGAAGGCACGCTCGTCGTGGCGATCGAGCGGGATCAGTCGGTGATCACCCCGCAGGGTGACACGGAGATTCGTCCACACGATATTGTCACCGTATTGTCACCAACGGGGGAGCAAGAGACTGCCCGGCGAGCGTTTCAGGAACAATCCTCCGAGAACAATCTCACCTCACAGTGACTGGGAACGCGGTGTCATGAAGCAGGCGAGTGTGAGAACATCGATGGATCGCACTACGGTTTCCGGATCCCAAAACGGTCATTGATACGGACTGTTGTGATTCGGTACCACCGTCAGATCACGCTCTGACGAGGCTCGCGACTCTCCGGTTCCCTGTGGCGGCGAAATACGCTCGAAGTATTACAGCCGGCAGTGTACCACCTCGTTCTCGACTACCCGACCGAACCGTCATCGCATTCGATTGTGAACACACGAACGGGGCGACCTACGCGCTGCTACCTCGATAACATACATTCTTAAACGACCGGAGAGTCACTGCCCCGCATGGGCAGTACAGATACCAACAGCAAGCAGGATCTCCTCGACCACGTGCTGTTACCGGTCGCACACGAGGAGGACGCCCTGGCGACGGCGACCGCGCTCGAACCGTACCAACCGGATCAAGTGACCGCGCTGCACGTCGTCGAAAAAGGGGAAGGGACGCCGGACAAAACGCCTGTCGAACAATCGGAGGCACTGGCCGAGGAGTCGTATGCTGCCGTCAGAAGGGTGTTCCCTGACGCCGACGATCACACGGCATATGGCCGGGATATCGCTGCCAGGATTTTCGAGGCCGCCGAGGAGGTTGACGCGAGCGCCATCGCGTACCGATCCCGCGGCGGGAACCGGCTCATGCAGTTTCTCTCCGGCGACATCTCGCTCAAACTGGTCACGAACGCAGACCGGCCCGTGATTGCCCTGCCGCAAGAAACCTCGAACAAATGAGCGAACAGGAACTCGCCAAAGACCTGGGGCCCCTGGCCGCCCTGACCATCGGTGTCGGTACCATGATCGGTGCGGGGATTTTCGTCCTTCCCGGCAACGCTATCGAGGAGGCCGGCTGGTTCGCCGTCGTCTCGTTCATTCTCGGCGGTGGGATCGCACTGTTGACCGCGCTCTCGGCCAGCGAACTCGGGACAGCCATGCCCAAGTCCGGTGGTGCGTACTTCTATGTGAACCGGGCGCTCGGGCCGATGTTCGGGTCGATTGCCGGATGGGCCAACTGGCTCGGCCTGGCCTTCGCCAGCGCGTTCTACATGGTCGGATTCGGCGAGTACATCCGCGCGATTTTTGGCCTCGGTGGGACGTTTTCACTCGGTCTGGTCGCGCTGCCGGCGGTCAAGACCATCGCGTTCCTCGCTGCAGCGTTTTTTGTCGCGGTCAACTACATCGGAGCCAAGGAGACCGGACGGCTGCAGAACATCATTGTTATCATCCTGGTGGTGATTCTGGCGGTGTTCACCGCCGTCGGCGCACTCCGGGCTGACCCTGCAAACCTCCCACCGAGCACCGGCTTCGGCCCGATGATGACCACCACGGGCCTGATTTTCGTCTCCTATCTCGGGTTCGTCCAGATCACTAGCGTTGCCGAGGAGATCAAGAATCCAGGAAAGAACCTCCCGCGGGCGGTCATCGGGAGCGTTCTTCTGGTCTCGGTCATCTACGCGCTGGTGTTGATCGTCATGGCAGCGGCAGTCGAACAAGGGTTCATCGCCGAGCAGCAACTCGCGGGCAACATCGCTGTTGTCGAGGTAGGGCGACTCATTCTCGGACCCGCGGGTGCGGTCGCTCTACTGGTCGGCGGTCTCCTGGCGACTGCCTCCAGCGCGAACGCCTCGATCCTGGCGTCCTCCCGGATCAACTTCGCCATGGGCCGGGACCGGATCGTCACCCCGAGCATCAACCAGGTCCACCCCCGCTATGGGACGCCCTACCGGGCGATCGCCATCACCGGCGCGCTCATCCTCGGCTTCATCGTGGCCGGCAACGTCGAACTGCTGGCGACGCTGGGGAGTGTGCTTCACCTCGTTATTTACGGACTTCTCAACATCGCCCTGATCGTCATGCGGGAGGCCGACGTCGCTGGATACGAGCCGTCCTTTAGAGTGCCGCTGTATCCGTTTACGCCGATCCTGGGCGCACTGACCTCGTTCGCGTTGATCGCCTTTATCAACCCGGTCGTGGTCCTGATCTGCGCCGGTCTCGTTGTCGGTGCCATCCTCTGGTATCTGGGATACGCACGCACGCGGACCGAAGCAATGGGCGAACTCTCCGAGTACATTCTCGCCAGATCGGAGTCGATGCCGGACACGGCTGTCTCGGCAGCCCAGTCGGTGAAACCCGACGGCGGCCAGCATCGTGTGATGGTACCGCTGGCCAACCCGGAACACGAAGAGGACCTCGTCACACTCGCCAGTGCCGTCGCAAAACACCACGACGGCGTCGTCGACGCGGTCCACATCGTGACGGTTCCGGACCAGACCTCGCTTCAGTACGCGGTCGACCACATCGAGGAACACGAAGAGGACTACCACGCGCTGCTAGACGAGGCTCAACAGCACGCCGAAGCCCTCGGTGTCGGTATCGAGACCCACACCATCGTCTCCCACCGCGGGTTCGAGGAGATTTTCGACGCCGCACGGACCCACGAGGCGGACACGGTGGTCATGGGCTGGGGTCCCGACTCCCACGGCTCACCCGGGCGTGCCGAGAGCGCGTTCGACGACATTACGATGGACTTGCCTGCTGACTTCCTCGTGGTCAGAGACCGGGGCTTCGACCCCGACAACATCCTGGTCCCGACCCGTGGTGGGCCCGGTTCGGCGTACGCTGCAAACATCGCTTCGCTCATCCAGGACGAGTACGGATCGGAGGTCACGCTCCTGCACGTCGCCGATTCGGTCTCGGAGGGCGAGACGTTTCTCGAAGAGTGGGCCACAGACCAGGGACTCTCGGACGCGACACTCCGGGTCGAGTCCGGCGACGTCGGCGAAGAAATCATCCGTGCCGCCGAGGATGCGTCCCTTCTGATCCTCGGCGCATCCGAACGGGGACTCCTCGTCCGGTTGATCCGGGGATCACCCGCACAACAGGTCGTCGACGAGGTGGACTGTTCGGTAATTCTGGCCGAACGGCAACACGAGCGATCACTCGTCGAGCGGGTCCTGGGGCGGTAAACTCACACTGTTGGCTGTCCCGTTTTGAAAATATTCGTCATCCGGGTGGCAACGTCTTTTCGCACGTACAACTGGCAGTATCAGTGATCGGTCGACGTCTACTCCCTGTCGGCGTGGTCGACCCCGTTCCACGTCCGGAGTATCTACGTAGCGCGAATGGCCTGTGGTCGGGACGGTCCGCCTGCTCCCCGAGAGCCAGAACAGGCACTCTCTTATAACCCCTCAGCATCAAATGAACGTATGCGACACCCCGAAATCTCCTGCAGTCTGTGTTACCGCGTCACTGTTCGGGCAGGTGCAAGCGAGATCGTACCCGGAATCGACAGTCCAGCGGAGGGAACGTCATCTACCCCGGTCTGGGAGGCGTCTCGATGACGTACGACGAGATCCTCCTCGCCAGTGACGGGAGTGATGCCGCGGAAGCTGCCGCCGACCACGCCCTCCGGCTTGCCGAGGCCTTCGATTCGACACTCCACATCGTCTACATCCTCAACGTTGCCGAGCCATCACCGGATGTCGACGATAGTGCCGAGCATCCCGAACTCCGAGCCAAGCGAGAGCGGGCTCTCGAGTACCCGAGCGACCGAGCCGGACGTGCTGACGTCTCAGTAACGACCGCCGCTGTGCGTGGGTCACCGAGCGATGCACTCGTCACCTATGCCAGTGAGGAGGAAATTGATCTAATTGTGATGGGGACACATGGTCGGGGCGGACTCGACAGACTCCTCGTAGGCAGCGTTGCCGAGCACGTCGTTCGCAACGCCCCTGCTCCGGTAGTCACGGTTCGACCGGACCAGAGGGACGCTATCCGGGAAGAAACATCGCAATGACCGGGCCAGTCAGTTGCTCCGTCGTCTTCAGCCGCTTTCATAGTGATTAGTGCAACTGTTTACCGGTTCTTCACCACCCCGGGGTGGCGAATTCGTTCAAAATATTTATAAATTCCCGGTGTAAAAAAATGTTCGTCGAGCAATCCCCCCTTCAGAATTACAGCTTCGGAAACCTTATCTGTATACTCGGTGTTCGTTTATCCGTAATGGCAAACGGTAAGGTAGACTTCTTCCACGACACGGGCGGTTACGGTTTCATCGAGACAGAGGATGCGGACGAGGACGTTTTCTTCCACATGGAGGACGTCGGCGGCGAGGACCTCACGGAGGGCACGGAAATCGAGTTCGAGATCGAAGATGCGCCGAAAGGCCCGCGGGCGACGAACGTCTCCCGCCTCTAGCGTGGCGAGGCGTTTTTCCGATTCTCGAACCCGGTAGAATCATCGATGCGTGCGGGCCAACGACACGCGAAATGTAGCGCGTATACTGTCGGACGAAACCGTTGATACTTTCGCTCGCCCTCACGGGGCGCGTAGAAGTATCAGGACTTTTGTCCGGCAGTATAAAACCGAGGAGACGCTCGAGACGCGAGCCGCCGTGTCCAATCGTGGACAGGGTCGGCGAGCACGTCCGCCGAATCCTGTCCCCCTTCGAGAGCCAGCGCGCGGACGACCACACCACGTTGCCGCTACGGTCCGGCAGCATGGTTGTGGGTATCAGCCCACCGTGTCGCCGGATACGATTGCGTGCCGCCGTGGCTCCGGCGTGCGACGACCTCCGCAGTCGCCGATAGTTTTCCCTCCCGCCGTTCGCTGGATTCCTCGTAGTAAAGGACCGTCAGATCGAGACAGGCGTGGAGGAGTTCGTTCGAGCGAAACCGGTGTCGGTCCGCGCTCGGACCCACCTCTGCCGGTGGGTCGGAACGGAGATGGTGCTGATAGAACAACAACCCACCCGGTCTCAGCGCATCCTTGAGGTCGCTCAATCGGTCGAGAGTTCGGAAGAAGCTGATAGTCACGAGGTCGTAACGGCTCGCCGGATACGCGAACTCCCTCGCGTCAGCCTGGATCGGACTGAGACAGTCGCCGACACCTCGGCTCTCCGCACGTTCCCGAGTGATTCGAAGTCCCTCGACGGACTGGTCGAGAGCATCGACTCGATACCCCTGTTCGGCAAGAAAGACCGCATTGCGTCCCGTGCCACAGGCGACGTCGAGCGCCCGTCCATCGGTCGTCGTGTCGGTGTATTCCCGAAGCACCGGCGAGGGGTCCGGTTCCGATGGATACTCGCCGGTGCGAAACCGTTCGTCCCACGTGGTCATACCGCCGGTACGTCGTCGAGGCTCTTGTCAGTATCTCCGACACCCCCTGTTGACGACCGTACGTCCGTCGAACCCGCCGTAGCACACGGTGTGTCTCGGGTGGGGAGGTCGACGAGGCCGGTTTTGCACCGCCACTCGACAGGGTTGACACTGCCCCACGGGAACTCTCGAAAGAGACGATCGGAAAGACGGGACAGGATCCAGCGGACGGGGGTCGGGACGTCTGCAGTCGTCAGTCGATGTGTCCTTCGCGACGGAGCTGGTCAGCGTCGCGGCTATCGTAGCGCCACTCGATGTTCGCCTTCTCGTCTTGCCAGTCCCACGGCTCGACGAGAACGACGTCGCCCTCGTTGATCCAGATACGGTATTTCATGCGGCCAGGAATGCGCCCCATCCGGTTCTCACCGTCCTCACACTGGACACGGACGTGGTTCCCACCGTCGTGTTGTGTCACAACAGCAAACAGCTCGTCGTCGTTGGGCATCCGGAGGTCCCGGCGCCCTGATTCTTCACTCACATATTATGTAGACGTCCTGCCCGGATAAAGCGTGCGAGACGTGCGATACCGCGTCCCAAGGAGACGACCGCGCCCGGGTATCGGCGAGCGGGAAGAGACAGCAGAATCAAGTCCCCGCCATCCAAAGGCAGGGACAGTTCTATGCTCGAACAGTGGCGCGGGCAAACGCCACGGATAGACAGGCGCGATTTCCTCGAGAGGGGGGTGCTCCCGGCGGTCGCCACAGTAACGGCGATGGCAGGCGGGTTCACCGTCGTCGGGGTCGTGCTGTTCGTGCGGGAACCGATCATCGTCGACAGACTCTTTACCCAGATACTCGCACTCGCGGTGATGTACCTGCTACCCCAGTTCGTGGCCGGACTCTGGATCGGGAGACGGAACGGGGTGGCAGTCGCACCCCCGATCGCAGCCGGCGTCGCACCCGTTTTCGTGGTTGCGGTGGCACTGGGACTGTTCGGGGGGCCGATTGCGACACCGCTCCAGAATCCGGGGGTGACCGTCGTGGCTGTCGCTGTCTGGAGTGGCGTCTTCGCCTGCGGGATGTTCGTCGGCGCGGCGGCTCTCGGGCCAGCCGACACGGGACGGGACTCGGAGGACGCCGACCGCGACTCGAACCGTTGACGCGCACGCGGACAGCCGGCAGTCAGGTGGCGGCGGTGAGCCGCCTGACGCGGCCAGTTCCCTCGGAATACCCGGTCGTCAGTACGTACAGTTCCCCGGCGGGGTCGCGGGCGAACGAGAGCAGTGCGTCGTTCAGCCGTCCGTGGTCTGTCCCGGCAACCACGAGTTCGGTTACCGGCCACGGCTTCCCGCCGTTTGCCGGTTGGTCCGTCGCCATGAGCGGGGCCGGGGGGACGAAATCCCCGAAGAGATACGACCCCTGCAGCGCGGGGATTTCCCCGCCGCGGTAGACGTATCCGCCGGTAACAGAGCGGGCACCGGAGCGTCGATACTGGACGATCGGATCGGTCAGCGAGCGGTCAGTTTCCTCCGGTGTCGGACACACTTTCACCGGAGAGACACGGTTTGTCAACGCTTGCCACGTTTTCGGGTTGAATACGTTCAGCGGGTTCTCCGACAGCGTGTGTCCGATCGACGTACTCGGCGTGCACGCGGAGCCCTCGAGGACCGGCCAGCCGTGGTTGGCCCCCTTACTGGTGAGGTACACCGACTCGCGAGTGTGTTCGCCGACGTCGGCTACGAACAGCCGGTCCCCGTCGAAGGAGATCCGATACGGGTTCCGGAGTCCCCAGGCGTAGTACTCGTCGCGTCCCGGCTCTCCCACGAGTGGATTGTCGGGCGGGATCCCGTACCCTCTGTCGCCGGTCGGGTCGTCCACGTCGAGGCGGAGGATACCGCCGAGCAGGTTGTCGGTCGTGTTCTGTGCCGCCTGGCCCTGGTCGTACCACCAGGACCAGTCCTCGTCGCCCAGGTTGGTCCGCTGACCGTCACCGAGAGCGACGTAGAGGTAGCCGTCGGGGCCGAACGCGAGCGCCCCGGCGTTGTGGACCGGTCCCGGTTCCGGGACTTCGAGTATCCGCCGTTCGGAGTCGGGCACGACGCCACTGGCGTCAGCCCGCACCTCGAACTCCGAGAGGACAGCGACGTGTGAAAACTCCGCGTCGGGGAGCGAGTCCGGGAGCTTCCCGCTGTACCGGATGTACAGCTTCCGGGTGTCGGAAAACTCCGGATGGAGCGCCATCCCGACGAGTCCCTTCTCGCCGTCGGTCCCGGCCAGTCGGTCGGTGAGGTCGAGAACGGGTTGCTCGACGAGTCCGTCGTCTGTCGCCCGGAGAACCAGCCCGAAGCGCTCGGAGACGAAGCGGTTACCGGTCGGGAGGAAAACCATATTCGTCGGAAACGTCAGCCCGGACACCGCCGGTTCGAGACGGATCTCGATCCCCTCGTCGCGCGAACTCTCCGTGCTCGTCCGCAGCGCACAACCGGCGAGACTGGCGGCGCCGGCCGTAGCACCGGCTCTGAGAAACTGACGACGGTTCATATGTCGGCCCCTTCCATCAGATAAGCGTTGGGTAGATTCCACAATAACGTTTCGACAGTGGACGACTGGTTTCCGACAACGGCGACGCGGCCACGGAACCTCGTCGACGAACGCCTGTGACGGAGCACCGACGACCGTCGGTCGGCCTGGATGGACCGGCGCCCCTTCCAATATCGGTGAAGTTATGTTGACAGCAAGGGAAGTGAAAGTGTGACCGAACGGAACAACGTGTTGCTCGTCGTTCTCGATTCCGTTCGTGCAGAGAACACGAGTTTACACGGCTACGGTCGGGAAACGACCCCGTTCCTCTCGGATTTTGCGGACCGCTCGACAGTGTATACGCAGGCCCGGGCACCGGGGATACACAGTATCGCGAGTCACGTGAGCATGTTTACCGGGACACACGTCGAGGAACACGGGGCACTCCACCACACCGCACAGATCGATCCGAGCAGGACGGTCTGGCACGAACTGGAGACCGAGTTCGGGTACACGACGGGGCTGTTCACCAACAACCGGATCGTTTCCGACGCCTCCAACCTGAGCGAGGCGTTCGGGTACGTACACGAACCGGACTATCCGCTGACGGAGCGCCTGGAGGATACGGTCGACGACACCCTGCTCGAGCGTGCCTACTACCGGGGGTACGATACCGTCTCCCGGCTGGCGGCGTACGTACGCGCCGATGCCGACGAGAACCCGGACGACGTCGAGTCCGGAACCCCGGGGAGACTGGAGCAGGCCTACGAGGGACTCACGAGCCAGGTCGGCAGGATAGCCGACGCCACGGGCCTGTCCGAGCTAACGTCGTCGTCGGGGTACAAGACACTCTATGGTGGCACGTTCACCGACGCCTTCCTCGAGTGGGAGTCCCGCCAGGACGATCCGTGGGCGGTGTGTCTCAATCTGATGGACGCCCACTCCCCGTACGAACCGAAGTCCGAATTCGACCGCTGGGCGACGGACCGGAACTGGCAGATCCAGCGCGAGGAGAAACCGAGCGTCTGGGAGACACTCGAGGGCCGGGGCTGGGACCGGATTGAATCACTGGAGCCACTGTACGACGGCACGATCCGGCAGACGGACGAAATCGTCCGCGACCTGGTTGCCAACCTCGAGGACCGGGGACTGCTCTCGGAGACGACGCTCGTTATCACCAGTGACCACGGCGAAGCGTTCGGCGAGCGGAGTCGCCTCAACCAGGATATCCGGCTACGGGACCACAAGTGGGGGATTCACGAGGTGTTGACACACGTCCCGCTGGTCGTCAGCTACCCCGACCAGACGGAGGGAACCGTCGTCGACGACGTGGTATCTCTGACGGACATGCCGGCGGTGCTGCGAACGGCAGCGACGGACGAGTCGGGGACGGAGCAACTGACCGGGGAGGATGTCGCGCTCGCGTCGACGTTTCGACTCCCCAAAGGGCGGGTCTCGAAGTACAGCTCTATCGACGACATCGACTCGTACGTCGGTCCGTGGCGTGCGGTCTACGAAACACGGGACGGGTCGGTCCGGAAGTTTGCGGCGAAAGGGGAGTGGCACGTGACCCTCGATATCGATCACGCCGGTGACGCAACAGTCGTGTCCCGGGAAGACGATGGGCGAGTCGCCAAAGAGTACGACCGGTTGGCAGACAGCGGACTCCTCACCCAGCAAACCAGCGAGATCGACGACGAGGTCGAACAGCAACTGGAAGACCTGGGCTACATCCGGTGAACCTGATCGCGTGCCTGGCGGAAGCCGTTCGCGAGCACTCCCCCGACCCGCGCGGACGACACCGAACCACCCCGTGGCAGACCGGCCCGTCACGTGCGGAGCAGACAGCCGGTTATTTGTCCGAGTCGGTAAAGGCCGCGACAGGAGTCGGTTGGGTCGAAAGGTGCGTGTCTTCGAACCCCGAGTCGAATTTGAGGCCGTAGCCGACGAGGCGGTCGGCGCCGATGTGGCCGGCCCAGACGAGCGCGACGAGGAGCGCGATACGGATGTCAGCCCAGAATCCGATCGCCCCGACAGCAAGCGGTACCGTGTACGTATGCACGATGTTGTAGCTGAGACTCCCCACCCGTGAGCCGGCGAGATATCCGATCATCGAAAGATCGGGGGCAAGCGCAAGTACGACCAGCAACCAGATTGGCCCGTCGAGTGTGAAATATCCACCCAGGCAAAGCCCTAGAACGGTCAACCCCTCAATACGCAGGAAGGTTCGCGGTTTCATAACTGCCCTTTCCTCCGGGAGTCCTGAAAAGTTCTCTGGATGGCCGGAGGATGACCTCGGATACCGGAAGCGGGTCGAGTCCGCGGCCACTGGCGTCGGCGGGACGAATACTCGCAGACAGGCCCCGCCCCTCTGTTCGTCGATGTCTAACCGACCGGCAGCGAAGACCTCGTTCGTCGGGATCTGATCGGCTGACGACGACGGCCTCGTTTGCCGGCATCTAACCACCCGACATCGAGACCTGGGGGACGGTATGCTTATGATCGTGGCCGATGTCTATGGCATCCCAGTTCTCGCGACGACAGTTCGTGATCCACACGACCGGGCTGGGGATTGGCACCCGCAATGGATGCCTGCTGACCGGCGGGACGATCCGGTTGCACTCGTTGCACACTCACGACCTCCGGGTAGGGCTGTTAATACTACCAGCTGTCCACTCATAGTGATTCATACTGCCGGCTGTAACATTTTGAAAGAATTCGCCATCCCGGGGTGTCAAATATTTGTACGAACGTACAGCCGGCAGTACGAGTCCGTCCGGTATCGGGTTCGGGGCTGCAGGAGACCTTCGGTGGCCTGCAACCTATCAACGAGTGATAAGTTCGGCGAGGTTTTTTTCCACACTCTGAAAAAAGAGGGGGACATGACGCGATGGGAGAAGGTACGGAACAGTTTCGTTGCCGGTCTCGTTCTCATAACGCCGCTGCTCATCACCCTCTACATCCTGCAGGTGCTCGCCGGGTTCGCCCTCCAGTTTATCGACCCGGTCGTGCAGGGGACGAACCTGGCGTCGTACACGCAAAACGTCGAAATCGTCGCGCGTGTCATCGCAGTCGTGCTCATCGTGGTGGTCGTCACGTTGCTGGGCTTTGTCGCCCAGAAACAGTTCGGCCAGCGGCTGTTCGGCAGTTTCGGCCGTGCGATCGCCGTCGTTCCGATCGTTCGGACGATCTACACGACGGTGCGACAGATATCAAGCTCGTTTTCCAGTACGGAGACCTCCTACGATAGCCTCGTCCTCATCGAGTTTCCCCGGGAAGGAGTCTACTCGATCGGACTCGTCACGAGCGAGAGTCCACGCCAAGTCACCGACGTCGCCGGCACGACGGTCCACAACGTGTTCCTGCCGAGCAGTCCGAACCCGGCGAGCGGTCGTCTCGTTCTCGTGCCCGACGACCAGCTGTACGAGGTTGATCTCAGTGTGCGACAGGGACTCGGCTTGCTCATGACGACCGGAGTCGGCTTCAGTCAGGTACCCGAGACGGTGCCGGCTGCTGCCGAGATGACCCCCGAGGAGGCGGTCGCCTCCCTGGAACAGCCCGCGGAGCGGGAAACGGTCGCCCGGACCGGAGACCAGCGACCGCCCGAGACCGAGGAAGAACAGGAGGAGGACGACGACAGCGAGCGATAGTGATTATTGTGAGTCATTACGGGATCGACCGAACGAGGGCGTGCGGTCGACCCGGTAAACAGTCACAATAATCACTGTGAGTCGGTTGCCAGGAGGGTGCGGTCGTTGATAGTCGAAACGTTGATATGACCCGGATAGTTGCCCTGTAACAATGGGTGTCCCCGCCGGCTGTTTCGTGTCTCCCCGGGTCCCCGAGGAGGGCGGACGATGACCGAACCGGTCGGAATCGTGGTACCCGCCTACCGGCCGGACGTGGGAGTGTTGACGGAGTACGTCGCGGCGCTCACCGACCGGATCGGACCCGAAACCATCAGGATCGAACTCGACGCGCCGGCTGACGGCGTCCGTGAGCAGCTGGCCGACCTACCGGCGACAGTCAACACCGTCGACGCCCGTCGCGGCAAAGGTGCGGCCATCACTGCCGGCTTCGAGGCACTCGAGACGGAGACGCTTGCCTTTGTCGATGCCGACGGCTCGACACCGGCTCCGGAGGTCGGGCGGATCGTCGCCACGCCCCTCGAAGACCCTGTCGACCTCGCCGTCGGGTCGCGACGGCATCCGGACGCCACCGTGACGACGACACAGTCACCTGTCCGGGAGTCTCTTGGTGACGGGTTCGCGTGGCTCGCACGGCGGTGTCTCGAGGTCCAACTGTACGACTACCAGTGTGGCGCGAAGGCGATCACAGCGGAGGGGTGGCAGCAGGTCCGGAGGGAGTTGACCGAACCCGGGTTCGCCTGGGATATCGAACTCCTTGCGGTTGCGAGCGCAGTCGGCCTTCGCGTGCAGGAAGTCCCGATCGAGTGGCACGACCACCCCGAGTCGACTGTTGCACCCGTGCGCACGTCGATACAACTCGCAAGTGCACTGGTACGTGCACGGCAGCGAGCCAGGCGACGCGACGCGAGCGCGCTCCAGCGGGTGCTCAACCGCGTCGTCGACAGCCAGCAGTCGCTCGTCGAACGGAACGTGCCGCCACAGGACGACGACTGATACGGACTGTTGTGACTCGGTACCGTCGGAGACGCGGGAGCGCTTTGCGCCGCGAGACCGACAGGCGAGAGAAAGGCCACCTGTGCCGACCGTGCGATCAGCCCAGGTCGAACTTGTCTGCGGCTGTCTGCATGTCCTTGTCACCGCGGCCACAGAGGTTGACGAGGATGGTGTCGTGGCGGTCCTCCTCGGCGAGTTTCAGCGCAAGCGCGATCGCGTGGCTCGGCTCCAGCGCGGGAATGATACCCTCGCTCTCGCTGAGTTCGCGAAACGCCGCGAGCGCCTCCTCGTCAGTGATGCCGTGGTACTCGGCGCGTCCGAGTTCCTGCAGGGCCACGTGTTCGGGGCCGACGGCGGGGTAGTCGAGGCCGGCGCTCACGGAGTGGTTCTCCGTGTCCTCGCTGATGACTTTCGTTTTCATCCCCTGGAACACCTGGGGTTCGTCGACCTCGGTGTCCGACAGCGGGGCGGAGTGCTTGCCAGAACTCAGGCCCTTCCCTGCCGGCTCCGCGCCATAGAAGGCCACGTCGTCGTCTTTGAACGCGTGGAAGAGACCAATGGCGTTCGAGCCGCCGCCAACACAGGCCACGCAGGCGTCGGGAAGGTGGCCGTGGAGTTCCTGGATCTGCTCGCGGGCCTCGCGGCCGATGACCGACTGGAACTCCCGGACCATCCGCGGGAACGGGTCCGGTCCCACTGCACTGCCGACGAGGTAGTGTGTCTCCTCGGTGTTCTCGACGAGGTCCTCGAGCGCGGCGTCGACGGCCTCCGCGAGCCCTTCGTTCCCGCGGGTGACTTGCTCGACGTCCGCACCCATCAGCCGCATCCGGAAGACGTTCATCTCCTGGCGGTTCATGTCCCGTCGACCCATGTAGATGGTCGTATCGATGTCGAGCAGGGCGCCGACCATCGCCGTCGCCGTCCCGTGCTGGCCGGCACCGGTCTCGGCGATGAGCCGGTCCTTGCCCGCCTGTTTGGCAAGCAGCCCTTGCCCGAGCGTGTTGTTCAGCTTGTGTGCCCCCCCGTGCAGGAGATCCTCGTGTTTGAAGTAGATGTTCGTGTCGTAGCGCTCACTGAGCGTCTCGGCGTGAAACACCGGTGTTGGCCGTCCACCGTAGTGTTCGAGCAGATAGTCGAGACGTTCGCGGAACGTTTCGGACTCGATCGCCTCCTCGAAGCCTGCTGCGAGTTGCGCGAGTGGTTCCTCAAGCGGTTCGGGGACGTGCCGGCCGCCATACCCCTCGAAGGTGCCTTCCGAAGCCATACCCTACGTGTTGGGTTGGGACCACAAAAAGCTCCCGCGGGAGTCGGGGCGACAACGGCAGGATCAGTGCGTCCCGAACCGCCGGGAAATCTGTTACCGGCGGCAGGTGTACCACTCCGGAAGGAGACGACGAGGACGACTGATACGGACTGTCGTGATTCTTTACCGCCATTGATCCGCGACGTCCGTGCCTCGACCCGCGGGACGGCCACTCGTTGGATACGATGTCGAAAATAGTCACGCACGACCGTATCATACGGACGGTTGTGATTATTTTCGGCAGGGACGTCCAATAGAAGGCGTATCAGCTCGCGAAACGCGTATTCTGTCACGGCAGAGCGGTAATGAGTCACAACCGTCCGTATCAGGCATCAACGCGCCGGAGCCACGCGTCGGGATCGTCGAGTTCCTCGTCGGTCGGCAGTGTCTCCGGAGCGTCCCAGACCCGACCGGCAGCCTCGATACCGCGGGCCGCGACGACGCCCTCGAAGAACGCCTTGCCGCGCTCGTACTGGCGGCGCTTGACGCTGAGTCCGAGCAGGCGACGGACGAGTTGTTCGGCGGGGCCGCGCCCCTGTCGGCGCTTGTCGAGTTTTCGCCGGAGGTCGTCGTACTCCTCGTCGAACGCCCGGTCCATCACGAGTTCGGCGTATCCCTCGACGGCAGTCATCGCCGTGTCGAGGTCGGAAAGCGCCTCGCGGTCGATGCTCCCGGCCCCGAGCTTCTCGATCGCGTCCTGCATCGACGCCTCGAGGTGACCCGGGAGCCACGGGGCAGCACCGAACTCCGCGGCGTGAGCGACCTCGTGGAAGACGATCCAGCGACGGAACCGGTCGTAGGGAACATCGAGCGTCTCGGCGACGTGCTCGATGTTCGGACGGACGAAGTAGAGCGCGTGGGTATCCCCGTCGGCGAGGAGGAGCGGATCGTACTGGCCCAGAACGTGCTTCGAGAGAAAGGAGAGGGTGAACGCCATCGTTCCCGTGTTGGCGACGCGCGCGATGCCGAACAGCCCGCCGGTCTGTTCCTCGAGCGGGGCCAGGACTCGCCGGAAGGTATCGACGTTGGCCTCGAGCCAGTGGTGGCGGTTCATCAACTCGACGCGCTCGGGAAGATCGAAGGAGAGGGCGGTGACCGTCCGCACCCGGTCGCGGGCGTCGCGGACGTCGTCGGCGTACCCCTGGCGCTCGCCGGGAGTGACGTCGACAGTTCCGGGGTCGACGGACGCCTGGGCGGCTGCGGTGACAGCCCCCCAGTCGATCGGACCGTCGCCGGATGCGCCAGTAACTGCCCGGACACTGCGGTAGATGCTCATGTTACCCCTTACGGTTCGACAGTAAAGACCTTCGCCCTACTCGTCGGCGGCGACACCCACCGGTTCGTCGTCGGCTGTCTCGATGGCCACGTCAGGGAGGTCCTCACCGTCGTCACCACTCAGGTACTTCGCGAGCGCCGCAATAACCACCAGCACGACGAGGACGCCAACAGCAGCGAGTCCCTTGCCCGGCCCGTCCGAGTCGGCACCCGTTGCGCCATCGTCGTCGTCGTCAGTGGGGTCGCCCCCCTCTTTGGAGGCACTGAACGGCATCTGGAGGTCGAACGCGCTGTCCTCGAGGTGGAGTTCGACGAGGGTAATGTCTACCATATCTAACGGGACGGGGCCGAAACTCTTAGCGGTTGCGTCCCCGGCCAAACTGCGCGGCGGGACGCCTCGGAGCGACGCACAGTGGGAGGACCGCGGCGGGCGTGTCTCTCGTCGGCCAGGGGTTTGACAGTCGTCCACGCCGAATCAGGCATATGGACGAGAGCCAGTACGCGTTCCTGCGAGAGTTGCTCGAAACTGCAAGCCCGTCCGGCTTCGAGGCACCCGGCCAGCGGGTCTGGGTCGAATACGTGTCGGAGGTTGCTGATGACGTCTACACCGACGAGTACGGCAACGCAGTGGCAGTGCTCGAGGGTGGCGAGCCGTCAGTGGCGATGGCGGGCCACAGCGACGAGATCGGCTTCATGATACGGAACGTAACCGAGGACGGGTTTCTGGAACTGGTCAGGATCGGCGGCTCCGACCGAACCGTCTCGCGGGGCCAGCACGTCGAGGTACACACAGCGGAGGGGTCCGTTTCGGGCGTCGTTGGCCAGCCGGCGATCCATCTGCGGGACACCGACGAGGAGTCCCTGCAGGATATCGACGAGCAGTTCGTCGATATCGGCGCCACGGACCGCGAGGCAGCCGAGGAACTCGTCGAACGGGGCGACCCGGTCACGTTCGACCAGACTATCTCGGAACTCGAGGACGGCCTGATTGCGGCCCGGGGACTCGACAACCGTATCGGGACGTGGGCAGCCGCGGAGGGGCTCAGGCGGGCCGCAAAACGGGATCCTGAGGCGACCGTGTACGCGGTGAGTACGGTCCAGGAGGAGGTCGGTGGGAAGGGAGCCCAGATGATCGGGTTCGACCTCGCACCCGACGCCGCCGTTGCCATCGACGTGACCCACGCGACCGACACGCCGGACGTCCCGCCGGCGCGCTCGAACGGCGTCGGACTCGGTGCCGGTCCCGTCGTCGCCCGCGGCGGCTCGAACCACCCACAGCTCGTATCGGCAGTGCGGACCGTCGCATCTGTGACCGACAGGGACGTCCAGATACAGGCCTCGGGGAGCCGGACTGGTACCGACGCCGACTCCTTTTTTACCGCCCGCGGGGCCATCCCGTCGCTGTATGTCGGCGTCCCGAACCGGTACATGCACACGCCCGTCGAGACACTCGACCGCGCGGACCTCGACGCGACAGCCGACCTGCTGGCCGACTGGGCGGCCCGCGCACACGAGTTCGAGTACACTGTCGACGTGTAGAGGGCGACGAGCAGTCCGTACTCGACAGCTACGTCGACCGGCGGGCGAGAAGCGCACCAGCAGCGCCACCGGCCCCGGCACACACCACCGGAGAGACCAGTCCGGCAAGGAGTATCGCAGGGAGCAGGTCGGGTGCGCCACTCGTCTCGCCGAGAGTGACTTCGGCGAGGAAGACGCCGACCACCGACAGGGGAGGTACCCAGGGAGGGTCGTCGCGGGGATCGGACTGCGATCGGTTTCGAGCATTGGACCGGTATCCGTGGAGGGAAGGCACGAGGCGTCGGAGCCGGTACCCTTAAGCAGCCGTCGCCACCCGGGTAAGGTATGAGTGACTCCGGGAACCGACCGCTCGACGTGCTCGAGTCCTCGGTCGGGAAAGAGGTGACCGTCCAGTTGAAAGACGGCGATGTGCACGAGGGAACGCTCGCTGGCTACGACCAGCACATGAATCTCGTCGTCGAGGACCGCGAAGACACAACGATTATACGCGGCGATAACGTCGTAACTATACGTCCATGACCAAAGGAACGTCCAGTCAGGGCAAGAAAAACACGACGACACACGTGAAGTGTCGCCGGTGTGGTGAAACGTCCTACCACGTGAAAAAGGAAGTCTGTGCGTCGTGTGGTTTCGGCAAGTCGGCAAAGCGCCGCGACTACGCCTGGGAGAGCAAAGCTGGCGAGTAAGATGCAAGAGAAGTGCGGTGTCGTCGGCATCTCACTCTCGAATCGTGACGCCGCGCGTCCGCTCTACTACGCACTCTACGCCCTCCAGCACCGCGGACAGGAGTCAGCCGGGATCGTCACCCACGACGGCTTCCAGCAACACGAGCACGTCGAGATGGGACTGGTCGGCGACGCGTTCGACGAGCAGGACCTCGCCGCACTGAACGGGTCGAACGGGATCGGGCACGTCCGGTATCCGACCGCCGGCGGTGTCAACCAGTGCTGTGCCCAGCCGTTCTCCGTCTCGTTCAAGAGCGGGTCACTCGGACTCTCGCACAACGGCAATCTGGTCAACACGGAGGAAGTCCGGGAGAAACTCGCCGAACTGGGCCACGCCTTCACCTCCAACGGTGACACGGAGGTGATCGCACACGACCTCGCACGGAACCTGCTCGAGGAGGACCTCGTCCGGGCTGTCAAATCGACTATGCAGCGCATCCACGGCTCCTACTCGCTGACGATCATGCACGACGAGACGGTACTGGGCGTGCGGGACCCGCAGGGCAACCGCCCGCTCTGTCTCGGCAACCTCGAGGACGGGTACATCGTTGCCTCCGAGTCGGCTGCAATCGACACGCTGGGCGGCGATATTATTCGGGACGTCCGGCCCGGCGAACTGGTCGTCCTCGGGCCGGACGGCTCCGGCTACGACACCTACCACCTCGTCGACCGGGAGCACAGCGCACACTGTTTCTTCGAGCACGTCTACTTCGCCCGGCCGGACTCGGTGATCAACGAAGACCTCGTCTACGAAGTCCGGCGTAACCTGGGCCGCGCGCTGTGGCGGGAGTCGGGCATCGAGACCGACGTCGTAATGCCCGTCCCCGACTCCGGGCGCGCGTTCGCCTCGGGCTACGCCGAAGCCGCAAACGAGGACGACGCAACAACCGAGTTCGCGGAGGGACTAATGAAAAACCGCTACGTCGGTCGGACGTTCATCATGCCCACCCAGGACGAGCGCGAGCAGGCGGTCCGGCTGAAACTCAACCCGATCAAGTCGACCATCGAGGGTCGGTCGGTCACCGTCATCGACGACTCCATCGTCCGGGGCACGACCTCCACCCAGCTCGTCAAGTTACTCCGGAACGCCGGGGCCGAGGAGGTCCACGTTCGCATCGGCTCGCCGCCGATTGTCGCCCCGTGCTACCTGGGCATCGATATGGCGACCCGGGACGAACTCATCGCACCCGACAAGAGTGTCGAGGACGTCGAGGCGGAGATCGGTGCCGACAGCCTCGCGTACCTCTCGATCGACGCCATCGTCGACGCGCTCAGCAGGAGCCACGAGGACCTCTGTCTGGGCTGTGTCACCGGCAAGTACCCCTACGATATCGAGGGCGAGGAACGCGACCGCGACGTCTCCCGCCCCGTGATCGACGGCGAGCCTGCCGGTGCCGACGACTGAGCGTCGTCCCTCCTCCCGTATTGCGCCGCAAAAGAAAGCGAGCGACGGCACCGTACCGGAACGGTCACACAACAGGAGTCACGACACGAACGGCGGGAGGCGGTCCGTGTACCTCGTCTCCCGGGCGTCGGCCAGCAACGGCTTGACGACGTCGGTTTTCGCCCCGATGTACTCCCGTGGCTGTTCGCGGTGCCTTTCGGCTGCCGTCCGCTTGGCCCTCTCGTACCGGCGCCGGGCGTCCGGATTCTCAAGCATGTCCTCCCGGAAGAGAAGCTGGTTGCGCACGCGCTCGTCACCCCGGACGTGGAGTTTGAGGAACACGGCGCTGTCATCGTCCCACCGGACCAGGACGATACACTCGCCGTCGTCGACAGTCAACTCGAAACGACCGCTCACAATCGCCTCCGCGGCGGCACGCATCGGTTCGTACGACTCGTAGACGGCGAGGACGTCGAGTTCCGGCTTGCCCGGGATATCCGGGACTGCAGTGCTGCCAACGTGAAAGATACCGAGCAACCCGTCGGCGGACACCTCACGATACGCTGGCGCGGGTCCATACACCGGAGGGGAGCAGCCGCTCACGGGGAAATATATTATTTTTCTTTAACTTACTGCCTACTTACTGTTTCGTACTTGACGTTATTTATATCGTTCGCAAGTCGGCGCTCAGACGCCCGCGAGGAAGTTCCGGATGACGTCGTGGCCAACAGCCGTGAGGACCGACTCGGGGTGGAACTGGACGCACTCGATCGGGTGTTCGCGGTGGCGCACACCCATCACGAGGTCCTGCCCGTCGACCTGGGTGGTCGCGGTGACGATAAAGCAGTCCGGAACCTCCGTGGCGACCAGCGAGTGATACCGGCCGCCCTGAAACCCCTGCTCGAGACCCTCGTAGACCCCCTGCCCGTCGTGATCGATCGGGAAGGCCTTGCCGTGGATCGGTTCGGGTGCGGGGCCGACCTCGCCGCCGTACGCGTACACCGCTGCCTCCAGCCCGAGACAGACACCGAGGGTCGGGACGTCCGGACTGACCCCCCGGAGGACGGCGTTCGTGACACCCACGTCGCGCCCGTGTTTCGGGTGGCCCGGTCCCGGTGAGATGACGATTGCGTCGGGGTCGGCTGCCCGGATGTCTGCGAGATCCGCCGTGTTGCGCACGACATCCGTCTCGGCGTGCTCGCTGACGTACTCCACGAGATTGTAGGTGAACGAGTCGAAGTTGTCGATGAAGAGGACGTGGGTCGACGCCTGCTCGGTCGCGGCGCTCATGATCGCCCCTCCCGGAGTGCGTCGAGTTGCTGCGCGGTGCCCTCGATACGGTCGAGGGCGACCAGGACACCGTCCATCTTCTTCTCGGTCTCCTCGTACTCGGCGGCGGGGTCACTGTCCGCGACGATCCCCGCGCCGGCCTGGACGGTGATACGCTGGGGGACGTCGCCGTCCAGTTCCTCGACCGTCGCCGACCGGATGACGATAGCGAAATCGGTGTCGTCCTGCCAGGAGACGTAGCCGACGCCGCCACCGTAGGGGCCACGCGGCGTCAACTCGAGTTCGTCGATGATTTCCATCGCCCGGATCTTCGGGGCACCCGAGAGGGTGCCGGCCGGGAACGAGGCGCGGACCGCGTCGAAGGCGTCGCACTCCGGCGCGAGTTCGCCGGTGACCGTCGACTCGATGTGCTGGACGTGGGAGTACTTGAGCACGTTCATGAACTCCTCGACCCTGACGCTTCCCGGCGATGCGACCCGGCGGACGTCGTTGCGCGCGAGGTCGACGAGCATCGTGTGCTCGGCGCGTTCCTTCCCGTCGGCGAGCATCTCGCCAGCCAGCCGCCGGTCCTCGACGGGACTGTTGCCGCGGGGACACGTCCCCGCGATGGGGTTGGAGACGATGGTTCCGTCGCCGACCGAGACTAGCGTCTCCGGGCTTGCGCCGACGATAGTCCGGTCACCGTAGGCCAGCAGGTACATGTACGGCGACGGGTTGACCTCGCGAAGGGCGTCGTAGAACGCGAGGGGGTCGGCCGCGCCGTACAGTTCCCGCGTCCGCGAGATGACACCCTGGTAGATATCGCCGCTGTAGACGTACTCCTTGGCGCGTTCGACCGCCGCCTCGTACGCGTCGCGCGGGCCCGCCTCCTCGCGCTCGCGTCGGAAACCGCCGGTGTCGACGCCGTTTGCAGCCCCGAGCAACTCCGCGACGCGTGCAGCTTCTGCCTGCAGGTCGTCGTACAGCGCCCCGGCGTCGTCGTCCGACTGGATGACGGGCGTGAACACGAGCGACAGCGTCCCCTCGGCGTGATCGAACGCAAGCGTCCGGGTCGTGAGGACGAACTGTGCGTCGGGATACCGCGACGCCGGGCGCTCGACGCCAACCTCGTCGAGCCAGAGGTCGTACACCGCGTCGTAGGCCAGAAAACCCACCAGTCCGCCGTCGAGATGCTGACGGTCACGGTCGGGAAAACCCCGAAGCCGGACGTCGGGAAGTGCCGCCCGCAGGCTGTCGACGGTGTCGCCGCCGTCGGGGTCCACTAGCCCGTCGTAGCGCCCGTCGAGCACCTCGACCGTCGTCCCGTCGGGGTCGACGGTGACCGCCGCAGCGGGATCGTAGCCGACGAACGAAAAGCGCGCGTGGCGGTCGTTACCCGCCGGCGCGAAGGCCCCGTCCGGGTCGCTCGAGGCGACCTTCTCCGCGCTCTCCAGGAGGAACGTGTACTCGCTGGCCGACGCATCGGTCGTCCGCCCGGTCAGCGCCGCGTAGGCCTCGAGCGGGTCGATGTCGGCTGGCAGGTCCGCGACTGTCCGGACGACGGTCGGCCCGTCGTTCGCGGCGAGGGCGAGGAACTCCTCGCGGGGGGTGTCGAGGGTCACGACCCACCACCCCGGACACGGGCGACGAACTGTCGGAGGCTATTGTGGTCCTTGATTCCGCCCGCGCGCTCGACGCCGCTCGCGGTGTCGACGGCGTAGGGGTCAACCTGCTCGACGGCGTCGCGGACGTTTGCCGGGGTCAGTCCCCCGGCGAGGATGACGGGCGTCGAGAGACGGTCGACGTAGTCCGCGACCCGTGTCCAGTCGTGGGTCTCGCCGGTCCCGCCGCCCCCGGCCGCGTCGGTCGAGTCGACGAGTACGGCGTCCGCGGCGTCGGCGTGAGCCTCCACCGGCCCTTCCGCGTCCACGGCAGCGACGACGTCGACGCCGACGCGTTCCCGTAACGCCCCGACCTGCCCGGGTTCGAGACTGTCGTGGACCTGGACTGCGTCGGGGTCGACCCGCTCCACGAGCGTCACTGCTGCCTGGACGCTGTCGGGCATCGTCACGAGGACACCGGTCACGAACGGGCCGAGGTCGGCCAGCAGGTCGGCGGCCCGGTCGGACGCAACCTCGCGTGGCGTCTCGACGGGCACGTCACTGATAACTCCGACCGCGTCGGCGCCGGCGTCGACCGCCGCCTCCCGGTCGACTGGGCGCGTGATGCCACAGAGTTTGACCCGAACCGAACTCATGTGCTAACTCCGCGAAGTTCCTCCAGTTTTGCCGTCGCTTCGCCGTCCTCGATGCCGTGCCGGGCACGTTCGACGCCCTCGGCAATGGAATCTACCTCGCCGGCGACGTACAGTGCCGCGCCCGCGTTCGCGAGGATGATATCGCGTTTCGCGCCATTGATCTCGCCGGTGATGATACCGCGCATGTCCGCAGCGTTCTCCGCCGGCGTCCCGCCGGCGACGTCCGCGATGTCGTGTTTCTGGAGGCCGAGGTTGCCGGGTGTGAGCGTGTACTCCTTGATGACGTCACCGTCGACCTCCGAGACGACCGTCTCGCCGTGGACGGCGATTTCGTCCATCCCCGAGCCGTGTACCACGAGCGCCCGCTCGACGTCCATCCGGGCGAGCGCCCGCGCCACGACCGGGACCAGGTCTGGGTCGTAGACCCCGACGACCTGCGCATCCGCCCCCGCCGGGTTGGTCAGCGGCCCGAGCACGTTGAACATTGTCCGCATACCGAGTTCCTTGCGCGGTCCGATGACTGCCTTCATCGCCGGGTGAAAGACCGGTGCGAGCATGAAGCCGATACCGTTCTCCTCGATCGCCACCTCGACCGCCGGGGGTTCGGCCTCGACGTTCACGCCGACCTCCTCGAGGACGTCCGCGCTTCCCGAGGAGGAAGACACCGAGTAGTTGCCGTGTTTGGCGATCGGGACGCCACACCCCGCCGCCACGATTGCGCTCGTCGTCGAGACGTTGATCGTGTCGTAGTCGTCGCCGCCGGTGCCGCAGGTGTCGACGAGCAGGTCCCGCTCCGGGTCGATCGTCCGGGCCGCATCGCGCATCCCCTGGGCAAACCCCGCGATCTCCGCCTCGGTCTCACCTTTCGCCCGCAAGGCTGTCAACAGCGCGCCGATCTGTGCCTGCGTGGCGTCCTCGAAAATCGCAGTCGACGCCGCGCGTGCCTCCTCCTGTGTCAGGTCTTCGCCGTTCGTGACTCGCTCGATGTACTCTTGCATTCTCTATCACCAATGGACTGATTCGTGTTGTAATGAACAAATGCGTACACAGATTTAACGCTGTTGCCTGCGCCGTGGTTCCATCCCGGTCCTGGGGCCGCGCAGCAGGGCAAACACACAGCGTCCTCGGCGCGGTCCGCAACGACGCTCCGCTCCGTATGACTCATGGGTCCCGCCTGCGTACGCCCGGTCGATGGTCGAGACACCGGCGGTCGACCGGCTCGACGTGCTGGCGGTCGCAGTAGCTGTCTCCGTCCTGTTGTTCGCCTACGGGTTGCTCTCGGACGTGATTATCCGGTACGCCGCCTGGCTCGTCGTCTTCAGCATTTGGATGGGCTGGTTCGTCTATTTCGGCACGAAGTGGATGTACGACATCGACGCGTGATGTCCCCCCGCGCCATGTGGCGAGGTGTTGCGCCTTCCCGTTCCAGAATCCCGACAAGTGGTGTCAGCGCTGGACCGCCAAGACGGGTGTGTCCCCGGCCTGGATGACCTGCTCGGTGACGCTGCCGAAGATGACGCGCTCGGCCCCGCCCCGGGCGCGGGTGCTCATGACCGCGAGGTCGGCCCCGACCGCCGTCGCGTACTCCGTGATGACCCGGGCGGGGCTTCCGAACTCGACGGCGACAGTCGCGTCGACGCCCTCGGGGGCGTGCTCC
>JAZKTU010000178.1:0-4744 GCA_036625385.1 Halovenus sp.
AATTCGACACCCCGGGGTGTCGAATATCTTTACGCACTTACAGCCGACAGTATCAGGACGCGTTCGAGTGTGCTGCCAACGCCGACAGTCCGCGGTCGCACCGACAGTGCGAGCGCCTCCAGCACTTCCGGCACACCGACGAGGTCTGCAGCGAGCGCGTCCCCGAGCAGTCGCTTGCGCTCCTGGGTCCCCGATTCGAGACGTCGCGCATCGCCCGGGCTTGCGGCAAGTGTCAGTGCCCCACAGGTGGGTGCCGTGGGCCCGTCTGCGAGTGGGAGCCCGAACCACAGCGGGACACAGACCACGACCCGGTCCGGGGTGAGGACGTACACCGCCTCGTAGGACAGGTAGTCGAGGGCGGAGGGGAGCGTCCGGGCACTGCAGCGCCGGCGGAAGGCCCATTCCCCTTCGAGCAGGGACTCAAGGGACTCGGGGTGTCCCGCGTAGGTCCGCGGGTCGGCACGCAGTCTGGCGCCCTGCTGTGCGTGAAACAGGTCCCAACCGTCCGGGTGCCGGCACGCAGCGAGCGCGCGCTCACCCACAGGTCCCACCACTGCCGTTGGCGGGACGCGCCGGCCAATACTGTCGGTTATCACTCCCTGCAGCGTTTCGGGACCTCGTGGGAGCGGGTCTGTTTACGAGGGTACAGCCGGCGGTTCGAGCGATCCCGCGTCTCCCTCGAGACCACGTGGACTGGCAGACGGGAGTTCTGGCGACCATCGGGCAACGCTGGTCGCCCCTTCGGACAAAAACGTTCCCCCGGCTGTACGTCCCAAAGCAGTTCTCCAGCCCGAACCGGCTCCTTCCCCATTACAGCCGGCAGTATCAGGAACTGTCGTCGTCGCCAAACACCATGTCGATCAGTTTGATGAGAACGATAAACGGAAGTAGCGGGATGAGGATAATGACCATCCCGAGAAACATCAGCCACCCGAATACACCCATCCCACTCTTGCTCTCCGGTTCCCGAACCTTGCTGACACTTTCGGTCATTGTCGGAGCTAACGGGAGGGGGGCAAAATAGATTGTCTTGTCGACTGCAGGACTGACCTGGGCTTCGGTGATGAGGGGGATATTTCGACGCCACGCGGCGAAGTCTTTACTGTCACCCGGGGTGAAGTGGGGGCAACCGGGTTAGGGGCATGGCAAACGTAATCAATCTGATCGACGAGGGCACGAACCACGAGAGCTTGCAGCGGACGGGGTCGAATGGATTCTTCGGTGGACAGTATCTCAGTGACGGCCCGCTCTCGACGTATCTCGTGGAGGGTGAGACGCCGCGGTATCTGGTCCGAAACAAGAAATCCGGGCTCCGCATCGTCGAGGAGTCCGGCACCGAACACGTCAAACCCGACGACGACCGTCAGGCACTTGCGCTGGTTACCGATATGCGACTGCTCGTTGCGGTCGGGAAGACGACAGGAGACGAGATACGCTCGCTTTCTCTCGTCGACGTCGTCGAAGCAAGCGCGGAGGACAGCGGGTTTCTCGAGACGACCCTGGCCGTCGAAACGCTCGACGGCACGACGTGGCGGTTCCCGTTCCGCGGGGACGTCAGTGAGGTTGCCACGGATATCGACGATATCGCCCAGGTCCGGGCGAACGCGAACCGCCTGCTCGACGACGTGGAGCGACAGATCGAACTGACACAGCGGTTCGTGGCAAACGGTAACCACGCTGACGCGGCAGAGGCCCTGTCGGGCGCCGGTGAAACCATCGGGACAGCCCGGCAGCGTATCCGTGAAGTCGGTGGACGGGCCGCGCGTGAGATAGATAAACGCGCTGCGCCACTCCGGCCGGAACTCGACGCTCTGCGCCGGCAGATCGCCGCCGGTCGGGGCGGGAGTGCACACGCGAGTGCCCAGGCGGCCTGGGAGGCCCGCGAGTACGAGCGTGCCGCCGAGGCGTACAACACTGCGATCGAGGCGTACGAGCGTGCGCTGGAGCAGGACGGCGAGCGACCGCCCCGGGAGGCACTGGTCAGCCGCGTTTCGGGTGCGGTGCGCGAACGGGAACTGTTGCGTGTCGCCCCCAGAATCGACGCCGACGCGACGCGGCGCCGGGCCCGCGCGACGACCGATCCGGAGGATGCCGCTGATATCTGGACGGTTGCCCTCGACAGCTACCGCGACATGCTGGGGTTGCACTGGCCCGGCGAGGACCGGTCGTTCGTCGTCGACAGGGACCTCATCCGGGAGCAGACAACAGCGGTCGCCGACGACGCCATCGAGGATCACTCCCAGGCGGGTGAGTCCTGGCTGACAGCCGGCGACGAATTGGCTGTCGAGGGTCGCAAGGCGCAGGCCGACCAGGTGTACGAGCGGGCCCGCGAACAGTTCCAGCGGGCGCTCGCGCTCGCCCGGGAAGTCCGTCCGGACTGGACCGACGAACTCGAGTCGTCGCTCGAAGCCGTCGAGACTCGCCTCGAGGGCCACTATCCCAGCGAGGTTCCCGAAGACGAACCCCTCTCGGTCGAGGAACTCCAGGGGGCGAGGTCCGACGAACCCGAGGACGACGACCGCGGGGACGGCGGCGACCGCTCGGTTCTCACACGCATCAGAGAGCAGAAACAGCGAGACTCCAGCCCGCCTGCCGGGGTGGCTGAGGAGTCTGAGGACGACGACGCGTCGGCGTGGAGGGCCGGCCTCGGACAGTCCGACAGCGCCGGAACCAGCACCGCGAATGGCGGTGGCGACACCCGGCAAGAACCCGCGGAACAACGGACAGAAAGGTCCGGAACGGTCGGAGACGGAACTGGGACGGCCCCGGGGGGAGCCAACAGACCCGACAGTCCGGCCACCGACCCCGCGGGAGCGGAGGACGAGCGTGTTCGGCGACTCCGCGCACTCGACGAGCAAGCGTTCACCGAATTCGTCGCATCGGTCTGGTCGTCGCAGGGGTACACGACCACCGTGTTCAGTGCCACGAAGAAAGCAGTGTACGACATCGTCGCGGTGCGGCAGGACCCCGAAAAGCGACTCCTTCTCTGGACGGCCCATCCCCCGGACGGCGGGTCGCTTGGATCGACTGCCGTCGAACGGTGTGCCACCGCCAGGGACAGCAATCAGGGGGCGGACGGCGCGACACTCGTGACGTCGGGGAGACTCACGGACGCCGCCAGGGCCCGCGCGGCGGAACTCGATGTCACAGTCGTCGACTGTGACGACTTCGCAGACCTGATCGAGTCGCTCGAACTCGACTCCCTGCTCGAGGAGGGACAGGAGTGAACGCAGTGCCGTCGTGATCGCTCCCACTGTGCTTCCGGGAATACCAGTACGACGACAGTCTCGGGTGGCACCCGGACGATACGTATCCCGACGGACACCGGTGTAGATGCCTGGCCGTCCGGAGAGAGGGCGGCAGCTACCTGTCGAGCAACTATATATTTCACTCAAGAAATATAAGTTCGAACACCAATTCATACACGGCCACGCGTCCTTCGAGCCTGCAATTTAAAGTCTCACCAGCAACTGCAACCCACATGGAGTATTCGCTGGCTATCGACAACGCGCCGGACGCTGTTATGGGTGGGACGGGCTTGCTGCTCGTTCATCCGAGCACCGTCGAGACGGACCGTGTCGACACTGACTTTCTCAAGACTGACGTCGACCACCTGCTCGTCGTCTCGACACGGACGACAGCGCGGGAGGTCAAACAGAAACTCGAACACTACGAGGTCGACGAAGAGAAGGCAACGATTCTCGATGCTCTCTCGGTGGAGCGAGGATACACCCGTCGCCAGAGCGACCGGGTCCGGTACGTCTCTGCGCCCGGCAATCTAGACGACGTGGTCTCGGAGACGGAGCGGTTTCTCGAGGAGACGTCGGGCAAACGGCGTATCAGCATCGATTCGTTGACCGAGATGATCTACTATGCCGACGAAGCACGTACCCGCGAGGCCGTCGATGAGTTGCTCGCCCTCCTCGACGACCACGGGGCGATCGGTCTGTTCCATCTGGCCGGCGGCGTCCACGACGACGAGACCGTCGAGCGCTTTATCGAACTGTTCGATGGCGTCCTCGAACTCAGTGAAGACGGAACCATCGAGAGTTCGCTCTGATACGGATTGTTGTGATTCGTTACCGCGACGTCGAGACAGTGTGGCGGTTTCAGACTCCCAGACGCCGATACCGGGCGGCACTGCCGAAAATAGTCGCCACAATCCGTATGAGCGACCGTTCGGCGTCACCGGGGGGCGGGTGACCACAGCGCACGCTCGCCCCAAAAGTATCGAATTGCAGTAATATGTGTGCTAATACCATACCACCAACAGTTAAGATGGGGCAGTACATGAACTGAAGATGTATGCCGGAATGTCAGAACTGCGGTGCGTTCGTGACCGCCGACTATGCTCGCGTTTTCACACCGAACGGCGTCGAGAAACCACGTGTCTGTCCACAGTGTGAGGACAAGATCCGCGACGGTGCGGACGTCCGTCAGGCCCGCTCGACGCGTCGCGGATAACTTCTGTACCGTGCGGTAACCGTCCGTAACCTCGCTTTTCCCGCTCTCGTTCCCCGGGAGACGTCGCTTTCCCGACGGTGACCCGTCTCCGGCGTGATGACTGGTTGGGTCCGTCCGCCGGTTGCTCGTACTGCCGGCTGTACGTTCGTAAAAATACTCTGATACTGCCGGCTATACGCCCGTGCGCAATTCCGACCCCCCGTGGGGTCGGATATCTTCACGTCGGTATAGCCGGCAGTATCACTCGAGCGCGCGCTCGAGGACTGCCCGGGCCTCCTCG
>JAZKTU010000026.1:0-24056 GCA_036625385.1 Halovenus sp.
GCGCCGCCGCCGCCGGCGCCGACGGCCTGTTGCTCATCTCGCCGTACTACAACAAACCCGAACAGCGCGGGTTTCTCGAGCACTACCGGACTATCGCCGACGAGGTCGATCTGCCACAGATCGTCTACAACGTTCCCTCGCGGACGGGTCAGAACATCGAGGCCGGGACGGTCGCCGAACTGGCCCGCCACGAGAACATCCGGGGGTACAAGGCCGCCGGTGGCGACCTCAACCAGGTCAGCGAAATCGTCGAGCGGACGCGCGAGGAGACCTTCGACGTCCTCTCGGGCAACGACGGGGAGACCCTGCCGATCCTCTCGGTCGGCGGCACCGGCTGTATCAGCGTCGCGGCGAATGTCGAACCCGAGCGTATGAGCGACCTCGTCTGGGCGGCACACGAGGGCGACTACGACCGTGCCCGCGAGTACCACCACGACCTCGGACCGCTGTTCCGGGCGCTGTTCTGGGAGACCAACCCGATCCCGGTCAAGGCCGCACTCGAGATCCGGGACCACGGCAACGGTAACCTGCGCCCGCCGCTTTCCGAAATCACGGGCGAGAACCGCGAACGGCTCCGCGAGGTCCTCTCCCGGTACGAGGGGGCGGAGTCACGATGACGACGCGGGTGGTCGTCAACGGCGCTGCCGGCCGGATGGGACGAACCATTGTCGAGACGGCAGCCGACCGTGACGACATCACGGTCGTCGCCGGTATCGACGTGGATACCGCGGTCGACCTGCCAGTGCCGCTCTCGACCCCCGACGCGATGGCGGAGACGCTCGCGGAGTACGAACCCGACGGCGTCGTCGACTTCACCGTCCCGGCGGCGACCATCGAGGTCGGCAGGGCCTGTGCCGAGACGGGCGTGGGGCTGGTCGTCGGCACGACCGGCTTCGAGGACGACGACCTGGCGGTGCTCGACGAGGTGAGCACGGCGGTCCCGGTCCTGAAAGCGACGAACTTCTCGCGAGGGATCCAGGCCCTCCTCCGGGCGCTCGGTCCCGCACTCGAGGCGCTCCCCGGGTACGATGTCGAAGTGCTCGAGACCCACCACAACGCCAAACGCGACGCCCCCAGCGGGACGGCTGGGACGATCCTCGACGAGATCGACAGGTACCGCGAGTTCGACACCGTCCCGGGCCGGGACGGCATCCAGCCACGCGAGGACAACGAAGTGGGGATGCTCGTGCGCCGTGCCGGCGACATCCGCGGCGAGCACGAGGTCGTGCTGGCGGGCAACGACGAGGTACTGACGCTCACCCACCGCGCCGAGGACCGTGCCGTCTTCGCCGCCGGCGCGCTCGACGCCACGGTGTGGCTCGCGGGCCGTGACCCCGGCTGGTACGACTTTGCCGACGTCGTCGACGCCGCGTGACGCGTTCGGGCGGGACCGATCACGGTTTTCCTCCGTCAGTGCGCTGGGTTCTTTTCCACAACCTTATTTATCACTCAGATTGAACGTGCACGCGGACATGACCGGGACACTACTTCAGGAGCAGGTTGCGATCGTAACGGGGGGTTCGAGCGGTATTGGCCGGGAGATCAGCCGCCGATTTGCCCGCGAGGGTGCCGACGTGGTCGTCGCGGACGTTCGCGAGACGCCGCGGACTGGGGGCGACCCGACCCAGGAGGTGATCCAGTCCGAGACTGACGCGGACGCGACGTTCGTCGACTGTGATGTCACACGCGCGGACGACCTCGCGGCGATGGCCGAAGCCGCCGCGGAGATGGGCGGTGCCGACGTTCTCGTGAACAACGCAGGTATCTTCCGTGGCGAGGAGTTCCCGAACGTCTCCGAGGAGGAGTTCGAGCAGATGATACAGGTCAACGTGAAGGGGCCGTACTTCGCCACACAGACAGTGCTCGACCAGTTGCTCGAGGACGGCGGGAGCGTCGTCAACCTCTCGAGTGTCGCCGGGCTCGAGGGATCGGGGGATTTCGTCACCTACTGCGCGTCGAAAGGCGCAGTCCGGCTGATGACCTACTCGCTTGCCGACAAGTACGGCCCGGAGGGTATCCGCGTCAACGCGATCCACCCCGGCCTTATCGATACTTCGATGACGAACGAGGACGTGCCGATCATCGGTGGGGACCAGGAGGAGGGATTCCTGCAGACCGTTCCAGTAGGGCGGTTTGGCGACCCCGAAGAGGTTGCGGATGCGGCTCTGTATCTCGCGAGTGATATGAGCAGTTACGTCAACGGCGAATCGCTCGTCGTCGACGGTGGGCTGACAAACACCGGGTGACACACCCGACGACCCACGCGATCCCGCTCCCGACGCCCGTCGCCGCCGGTATCGTCGAGACACAATCGACAAGTTCCGGCGGGTCCTCGCCCGGGGCATGAGTCTCGAAGCCGAAATCGCGGACGTCTGGGAGCGCGCGCAGGACGACGACGGCGACACGAGCGTCGAGGACCTCTCGGTGCTCGCGGAGTTTCTCGACGCGCTCGAGGACGACGACATCCGCGCCGCCGAGAAGGTCGAGGGGACGTGGCGGGCAAACGAGTGGGTCAAACGCGGCGTGTTGCTGAACTTCACGCTGCGGGACATCTCGGGATACGAGTACGGCGACGTCACGTACAACGACGTGCTTCCCCTCCAGGAGTCCCGCGACTTCGGTGCGCGCGGGACGCGCAACACCCCCGATGGGACGGTGGTGCGTCGCGGCGCGAACGTCGGCGAGAACGTCATCGTCATGAGCCCTTCGTTTGTCAACATCGGCGCGCGGGTCGGTGACGGCACGCTCGTGGACTCCTGTGACACCATCGGGTCCTGTGCCCAGATCGGCGCGGACGTCAAAGTCGGCGCGAACACGCTCATCGGTGGCGTCCTCGAACCCGTCGAGGACGCGCCGGTTATCGTCGAGGACGGCGTCTCGCTGGGCGCAGGCTGTCGCGTGACCTCCGGCTTCGTCGTCGGCGCGGACAGCGTCGTGGGCGAGAACACGTTGCTCACGCCGCGCATCCCGGTCTACGACCTCGTCGAGGAGGAGATCACCTATGGCCGGTTGCCGCCGGAACGGCGGGCTTTCAGCCGCTACGTGGAGTCCTCGGTCGGCGACCACGACCTCTTCGACGGCGGCGCGTACAAGCCCGCCGTGGTTGCCACGGGCCTCGAACAGGAGACCCTCGAGGCGACGGAGCGCGAGGGGGCACTGCGGGAGTGAGTCACGTCTCCCTCGTGGGGTTCGCCGACCTCCTGGCACTGATCCTTTCGGGGAAACACAACCCTTGTAATGGCTGTGCCCCGAACACGTGGCCATGAGTGCTTTCTCGCCCCCGGTCCGCCGGCTCGCCGACTGGGACCACTCCCGCCTCCGGTCGCTGGCCGACGAACACGGGACGCCGCTCTACGTCCTCGACGTCGCGCGGGTCCGCGCGAACTACCGACGCTTCGCCGCGGCGTTTCCCGACGCCCACGTCATGTACGCGGCGAAGGCCCACACTGGCCGGGCGGTGCTTTCGGCGCTACTCGGGATGGGTGTCGACATCGAGTGTGCCGCCCGCGGCGAACTCCAGCGGGCGATCGACGCCGGCGCGGATCCGAACACCCTCCAGTACACCGCGGTCAACCCGCCCGACGCCGACCTCGATTACGCAGCCGACCTCGGGGCCAAGCACCCGGGACTGACCGTCACCGCCGGCGCGACCGACACCCTCGACCGCCTCGCGGCGCGCGGGTACGACGGCCGTCTCGCCGTCCGCGTCAACCCCGGCATCGGAACCGGCCACCACGAGAAAGTCGCCACCGGCAAGGACGCGAAGTTCGGCATTCCGGCCGACCGGGTTCCCGAGGTTGTCGCGTCGGTCGCCGACCGCTTCGACCTCGTCGGGGTGCACGCACACGTCGGCAGCGGCGTCCTGCAGGCCGACCTCGACGACCACTGCCGCGCCGTCGAGCGCATCGCTGCCCTCGCCCGCGAGGCGGGGAACGCGGCGGGTGTCGCCCTCGAGTTCGTCGATATCGGCGGCGGCTTCGGCGTCCCCTACCGCGAGGACGAGGACCCGCTCGACATGGCTGCGGTCGGCGAGCGCGTCCGCGAGGCCGCCGGCGACCTCGACGCACAGTTGGCCCTCGAACCGGGACGGTACGTCGTCGCGGACGCCGAGTGCATCCTGACGGAAGTGAACACGGTCAAGGACACCGACGCGGCGACGATCGTGGGCGTCGACGCCTCGCTCGCGACGCTCATCCGTCCGGCGATGTTCGACTCGTATCACCCCATCCGGAACGTGACGGCACCCGAACGGGACCCCGTCCCGGTTTCTGTCGGGGGGCCCTGTTGCACCAGCGCGGACGTGTTCTGTACCGACCGGCCCGTCGCTCGCCCCGAGCGCACGGACCTGCTTGCCATCGGCAACGCCGGGGCGTACGGCTACGAACTTGCAAACCAGTTTCACTCCCAGCCCCGGCCCGCCGAAGTTGCACTCGACGGCGACGGGACGCGCGTCGTCCGCCGGCGCGAGACCCTCGCGGACGTGACCCGTGTCGAGCAGGAGCGTCGCTGAGGTCTGATACGGATTGGTGTGAGTCGTTACCGCGGCGTTGAGACAGTGTGGTGGTTTCAGACTCCGGGACGCCGATACCTGGGCTCCACTGCCGAAACTAGTCACAACAATTCGTATGAGACCCGTGTCGAACGGCAGAGAATTGCGTTTTGGATCACGCTGTCGGTGGCCCGTCGTCACGGAGGCTTGCACACCCCCGGATCGCCTGTTCTCGGTTCGTCACTCGTTCCATTCCATACTGCCGGCTGTACGTTCCTAAAGATATTCGCTGGGTGGCGAATCCGTTCAAAATGTTACAGCCGGCAGTATCAATACGGGCCGTTATCCGATCCCTCTTCGACGGATGTAACCGGGGAGCCATCGGGCCGAAGCACCCACCAGACGTCGCTGGCGCCCTGACCACCCGCCTCGCCGGGTTCCTCGTCGGAGGCGAAGTAGTACAGCGGCCAGCCGTTGGCTCTCACCTGGCGTTCGCCAGTCTCGCGCTCGAAGCCGTCGAGTTCAGCCGTTACGCCGTCTCCTGCTGTCGGTTCGTCGTCGGCGGTGAGCGGCGGCCAGGTGTCGGCACAGTCGTCGTAACAGGTGCTCGCTCCCTCCCCCTGAGTGTCCGACTCGAACATGTAAAGGGTCATTCCCTCGGAGTCTACCAGGACATCACCGAGTTCGGCGTGCGAACTGACCTGTACGGTTGAGTTCATCGCGCCGGTCCCGTCGTCCTCTCCGGTATCGTCCGACCCGGGGTCGTTAGCGGTGTCGTCCGTGTCGTCGTCGCCGAGACAGCCTGCAAAACCGATACTCGCCCCGCTCGCTGCCAGAATGTGTCGTCGTGTGAACTCCATAGCGGAAAATCGCTGTTTCGGTTGATGAGTATTTTCCAAACTGCGTCCAAACTTCGTCCGAAAAACCGTTGCTTTCCCTCAGCGCCAGGTGATACGAGTCAGGAAGACGAGCGCACCGGTTTCCAGGCCACAGAGTAGCGCCACTCCGGTCTGGATATCGGTGCTAGAGTTGACAAACCAGCCGACGAAATCGGGATGGAGAATGTAGAGGTAGAGCCAGAGGATATTCTGGATGAAAAGGAAGCCAGCAAACACGAGAAGTCCCAGTGTGTGGCTCGCTCCGTGCTGGCGGTAGTTGCGGAACCAGACGGTTCCCAAAATCAGCAGTAACAGGACGTTGAGGAGGGCAGCGCCCCGCGCAGCATCAAGCAAGATAACCATCGTTTTGCCATTGGAAGGTCAGTGGTATATGTGCTGTCCAAACTTTATCCAAACTCATGGGTCGTCCCCGTCGAGGGCGTCGAAGATTTCCTCGACTGTCTCCCAGTTCGCCCTGGTCTGGTCGGTGATGAGGTACGCGGCGGCGTATTCGTCGTCAGTCCGCGTGACGACGTTGTTGTCCATGAGAGCATCGAGATGATGACGGATCGTGGTGTAGTCCATGTCCAGTTCGGTCGATAGTTGATTGGCGTTTCGGGGCCGCTCGTCGAGCGCCCGGAGAATACGCACACGCGTCTCCCCTCCGCGAGAACTCGCGAGCAGATACCAGAGAACGCCTTCCATCCAACCGACAGTTCCAGGGGAAGGGTTGTAAATCATCGCTGCTGCAACGTAGCACACGTGCTGTCTCTTTCGGGGTCGAACACGCCTTTCGTGCTGTCGGACGTGCTCCGTTCAAATTGTGTCGTCGAGTTGGACTGTGACACGACCGTAGAAACGGTCCCGAGTATCTTTGGCTCGAAAGAGTCACGTCCGACAGTATCCGGCGCCCGGAGGACGTGGGCCTGTCACCAGCAGCGTCTACACACGTCTCATACGGATTGTTGTGACTAGTTTCGGCAGTGGGAATTCCCCCGAATTGTCAGTCGTGCTAATGACCCACGAAAACTCGCCAGACTCATAGATTTTGCCGGCAAGAATCTCCCAGTTCCCCCCATCGACATCGGAGGGATTGAATACCGTCTTGCCTGCATCATCGTCGGGGGTCTCACCAGCAAGGAGAAACTGGACGCCATACCACACTGGCTCATACGGTCGTACGTGACTGTTTTCGACACCGCAGTGCGACAGTGCTGGTTTCACGGTCTGGAACTCGAAGGGAACGAATCCATGGCGGTAAAGAATCACGCACGACCGCTGAAGCCTCTCACTGATCGAGGGTCTCGAGCGTGCCGAACTGTTCTATAACGCACGTTTTATAACTGCGACCGGGTAAGGTCGGGGTACGAATGCCAAACTCGAACGGACCACAGCAGGGCACACGGCACAAGTTACAGAACGACGCGCGGGACCGTGGCACGTCGCCGCCACAGCAGGCAGTCGAGCAGTTCGAGGCGGGGCAGACGGTCCACCTGAGTCTCGACCCGAGCGTCCAGGACGGCCGGTTCCATCCCCGGTTCAACGGCCAGACCGGCACCGTCGTCGGGGAGCAAGGCCAGGCCTACAAGGTCGAAATTACCGACGGCGACGCCGACAAGACGGTCATCGCGAAGCCAGCACACCTCGAAGCCCAGTCCTGAGCGCCGCGTTTCCGAAGGTATTTTGCCGTCGGTTGTCTATGCGACGACAGCATCAGGGGTACGGTCGCCGCCCCACAAGGGAGTCATCGATGACCATATTCAAAGAGAAAGTGGACGAGGAGTACCTGACCATCGCGGAGACAAAGGAGATACTCGAGAGCCTGGAGATGGAGCGCGCCGCCGACGAGGACCGCGAGATGCGGTACGAACTCTCGCGGGCCATCGACCACGTCAACCGGTTCGCCGACCTCGATGCCGAGGAGTCCCGCGAGTTCGTCACGGACCTCCTCGCCCTCGAGAAAGTCGACGAGAAGACCGCCTACAAGATTGCCGACCTCAAACCGCTCGACCGCGACGAACTCCGCGCCGTCTACGCGCAGGAGCGCTACTCCCTCTCGGGCGAGGAACTCGACGAGATCCTGAACGTCGTCAAACGATACGTGTAGTTCCGGGCTCCGATCCCTTTGGGCCCCCTGTGTCGCTTCTGGTTTGCCGGACGACTCGCCGTTGCACCGCGCGAACGTACCGTCAGTCGTCGTTCTCCCGTGTCCTCGAACGGGCCCCGTATCCGACACCGTTCGGGTACGAAAGACTCGCCTGCACTCCGGGAGGAACTCCGGATCCGTAATAGTCAGGTCAGGGGCACTCGACTGGACGCCCCGATCAGCTACGACTGGCGTGGGACGCAGAAACGAACCCGTACGTCATCCCTCTCGCCATGGCGATCCCCGAATCGTAGGAGCCGCCCGTGTCAGTGTACGCGGCTGTATTACCGGCTGCGTACAGCCCCGGAATGACCCTCCCTTCTTCGTCGAGGACCCGCGCGGATCCGTCGATCCGTAATCCGGCGGACGGAACTCCTGTTCCGACAATATCGAGCTCGAAGCCGTAGAACGGAGGGGTGGAGATCGGGGCGAGGTTCGCGCTTGGCTCGTGGTTCGGATCGCCCCAGAACTTGGTCTCGATAGTCGTCTCGCCGCGGTGAAACTTCGGATCTACTCCCTCCTCCGCGTTCCGATTGAATGTCTCGACTGTCTCGACGAGTCCATCGGGATCAATACCGAGTTTCCCGGCCAGTGCCTCGAGCGTGTCGCCTTTCTCTCCGAAATGCTCCGAGAGGTCCTGCCCGGGCTCGATGCCCGCTACCGGGTAGGCGTCCCGATGGTCCTGATCGAGGATGAAAAAACACGGCCAGTTCCGGTGGTCTCCCTCGAAGACGTCGATCTGGCCGATATTTGCGATGAAGTCCGGCCAGTACGCCTCGTTGTGAAACCGGTCTCCCGTCCCGTTTACCACGATCGAGCCCGGCACCCCGCGGGTCGCCGCCAGAATCCGGTACAGCGGAACCCCCTCCATTTGCTCTCCGGGAACGTGGACGCCAGCAGGTGTTACCGGCAGGCGATCCTCCTCGGTCCGGATAGCGACGTCCGCAGAGAGACCCTCTGTGAGGTCGAGGTGGTCTCCATGAACGATCGGCGGTGCCGCCGACTCCATCTCCGGAACGAATTCGTAACGCTCGATTTTCTCCTGGCTCCAGTCGTACCCACCGATAGCCAGCAGGACACCCTCCCGGGCTCGAACCGTCGTTGTCCCCTCGTCGGTTCGGGCATCGACACCCACAACCCGGTTGTCTTCGGTTACCAGACCATCGATCGGGGTCTCCGTCTTCACCTCGATGTTTCTGCGGTCCACTTCCGCGAGGAGGTGGCCCATAACTCCCGGCCCGAACGTCAGGAACCCCTCTTCGGTACGTTCCTCGAGAAGTTCACGATCCCACTCCTCGTAGCTCCCGAGGCCACCCCACGACTTGAGTTCTGACAGTGTTACGCCGACAGGGAAGTGCGGCGATAGTCGGAGATCGTCGGCCAGATCACCGACCTCGGAGCGACGGATCGGCGCGACTTCGAGTTTCCGACCCTCCGGTCGGGCGCTCGGTGTCTTTGGATGCAGGTAATCCGGCGAGTCGGCGACGAGGTTCCACGGAACGTCGGCAACCTCGTCTAAAAACTCGAGTGCCTCCGGCGCCCGGCGAACGAACGCCTCGAGCAACTCGTCGTCGATCGGTCCGGCCGCGCCGTACCGCAGGTACTCCTCGACCGTTTCGGCGCTGTCCTCGACCCCCAGACCCCCCTGAAGATGGTTGTTTCCGACCCACAACAGGCCCCCGGAGACCGCGGACACCCCGCCGACCTTCGAGGACTTCTCGAGGACGAGCACGTCCATGCCCTCTTCGTCGGCCTTGATAGCCGCTGTGGCGCCACCGATACCCGATCCGCCGATAACGAAGTCAAACGCAGTGTCCCACCTCCGGACAGACATATCTTGCCGTTTTATCAGCCGGTAATATAATCTTTCCGGGCACATCCCGGCCTTTCGGTGCGCTCTCCGTACTGCGAACAGCCTTTCTCTTCGCGTCCGAGCGGCACGAATCATTCTTGAGACCTGTCCTAGAAGACGCTCTGCCGTCGAGGCGGTCTCGCGACCGATACACCCTGACTCCGGCGTCGGTACGACCGGTCGCGTTTCTCCGGGAGCACCGTTCATTACCGTCTTCTGGAGGGTCCCTGGATCGCTCTGCCCACGTTTAAGTAAACGCTTCCCGTACAAACGGAGTATGACCGATACCGAGCCCGACGAGTCAGCGGGGCAGTCGACGATAGTGCTCGACTTTCTGCCACATGGACGGTCCGACGACGACCGCCCGCAGTACCAGAAAGAGCCCCTGGCGTACGGGCTCGAAACCGACAGTTTCCGGCTCTACGAACTCGTGGTCGAGACGGACGCCGACATCTCCATTGGCGACCGCATCGACGTAGAGACCGAATCGGTCGTCGAGCGGGCCAACGAGATCGACTACGACGACCTCCCCAGCGGTGCGACGTCGGAACTCGACTATGTCATCGAGGACCTCGTCGAGGAGCAAGAAGACCGGTTCATCGACTTCTACAACGACGCCCAGCCGATCACATTGCGCCTCCACCAGTTAAACCTCCTGCCGGGCATCGGGAAGAAACTGCGAAACAACATCCTCGACGAGCGCAAACGCGCACCGTTCGATGACTTCGAGGACCTCGAATCACGGATCAACGGTCTCCACAACCCGCGCGAAGTGCTCGTCGAGCGTATCCTCGAGGAGCTACAGGAGGACGACCTGAAATACCGTATCTTCGTCCGACGTGACGGGGAGTGACGCAATGACCGGCGACCGCGACCCCGACGCGCTCCGGGCACGAGCCGGTGTCCCCGGCGACCCGCGGGCCGACCAGCACTTCCTGGTCGACGACCGCGTGCTCGACCGACTCCCCACCTACGCCGTCGAGGCGGGAATGGAGACGAGCCACGTGCTCGAAATCGGCGCCGGCACCGGGGCGCTGACCGACCGCCTGCTTTCCGTCGCCGACCGCGTGACCGCAATCGAGCGCGATCCGGAACTCGTCGCCTTCCTGCGCGAGGAGTTCGCCGGCCCGATCGAGGCTGACCGGTTGACCGTCCTCGAAGGGGATGCGCTCGAGGTCGCGTTGCCGGCGTACACCGCGTCCGTGTCGAACCTGCCGTACGGGATCTCGAGTGAAATCGCCTTCCGGCTACTGCCCCGCCGGAAACCGCTGGTGGCGACCTTCCAGCGGGAGTTCGCCGAGCGGATGGCCGCCGAGCCCGGTACGTCCGCGTACGGCCGGCTTTCGGTCACCGCCGGCCACTACGCCGACGTCGAGATCGTCGAGACGATACCCCGCGAGGCCTTCGCCCCACAGCCTGACGTCGAGAGTGCCGTGGTCCGGACACAGCCCCGCGAGCCAGCGTACGCGGTTCCCGACGAGGCGTTCTTCATGAACTTCCTGCGCGCGGTGTTCACACAGCGCCGGAAGACGATGCGCAACGCCATCCGGAATACGACCCACATCTCCGGGATCGAAGACCCTGCTGCGGTCGTCGCGGCGGCCGACGAGGATCTGCTCGGACGGCGTGCAGGGGACCTCGCGCCCGCCGACTTCGCCCGACTCGCCCGGACCGCGCTGGAGGTGGACCGGGGATGAGCGCACCGACGGCACTGCTCGTCCCACTCCTGTTCGACGAAGTGCTCACGACGACCGGACAGTATCTCGCCACGCTCGTCGTCGTCGTCGTGTTCCTGCTCGCGTTGCTCCTCCTCCGGGCTGCCGGCTCGCTGCTCCGGAACCGGACCGACCCCAGTTTTGTCCGGTTCACACAGGGTCTGTTGTTGTCCGTCGTCGCCGTCGTCGCGACCGGCGTGCTCGTCGCCGTCTGGGGGCTGACCGGCGAGATCCAGGATGCGCTGAACTTTCTCGTTCCCAGCGCGGCTTTCTACGTCCGGGCGCTCGTCACGTTCATCGTGCTCGTCCTCTCTTATACCTTCACGCGGCTCACCAAACGCTCCATCAAACTCGGTGCTGCCCGGAAACTCATCAGCGGCCACCAGCGCGAAGTCGCCCACCACGTCGTCCAGATCGTCGTCTTCATCCCGGTCGCGACGTTCATCGTCGTCCTCTGGGGGATCCCGGTCCAGAGTGTCTTTCTCGGCGCCGGCGCGCTCGGCATCATCATCGGTTTCGCCGCCAGACAGACGCTCTCCGGCGCACTCTCCGGGTTCGTCATTCTCCTTGCACGCCCGTTCGTGGTCGGCGACTGGATCGCGGTCAACGGTCGCGAGGGTATCGTCACCGACATCACGCTTTACAACACACAGATCCGGACCTTCGACGAGGAACACGTCCTGGTGTCGAACGCCGATATCACCACGAACGATATCGTCAACTACACGAAAAGCGATCGGCTCCGTCTCGTCACCGATGTCGGGGTCGACTACGACTGTGACGTCGCCGCTGCGGCGACGATTGCCCACGAGGCGATGGTCGCGTGTGACGCGGTCGCGAGCGACCCCGAACCCGACGTCATCCGGGACGCCTTCGGGGATAACGCAGTCGTCCTCAAGCTCCGGTACTGGATCGACGAACCCACAATCGTCCGGAAGAACGCGGCCCAGGACGAGGTTATCTCGGCAGTAAAAACCGCGTTCGAGGACGAGGGGATCGAGATCCCGTTCCCCCAGCGGGAGCTCTCGACGCGGGAAGGTACGGTCGACGCCGTGGCCAGGCACCAGGCCCGGGCAAGCGATCAGCCACGTGCGGATGGCGAGGGTGACGGGTCGAACCCGCCGGACCGGAGCGGCGACACCACTGGCGGGAGCCGCGACTGATGGACAGGGACGTTCCCGACGTTTACCAGCCTGCGGAGGACTCGTTGTTGCTCGCAGAGACCGCTGCCGAGCGTGTCGCGGCGGACGACACGGTGCTCGAGGTCGGCGTCGGGTCCGGTTTCGTCGCCGAGCGCGTCCGCGACGCGACCGGGTGCCGGCTAATCGCTACGGATATCAACCGCGCTGCCTGCCTCGCGGCGCGGGAGCGGACCATCCCGACCGTCTGGGCGAACCTCGCCGACCCGATCGCTGGCGACAGCGCCGACGTCGTCCTGTGCAACCCGCCGTATCTGCCCACGCCACCGTCGGCGGAGTGGGACGACCCACTCGAACTGGCGCTTTCGGGTGGCGAGGACGGCCGTCGGCTCGTCCGCCCTTTTCTGGCCGACGTCGGTCGTGTTCTTCGCCCGGACGGACGCACCTACCTGCTCGTCTCCTCGCTGACCGGCATCGACTCCGTCTGTGCGTGCGCCCGCGAGCACGGCCTCGCGACCCGCGAAGTCGCCGACACGAACGTCCCCTTCGAGCGCCTCGTGGTCCTCGAAATAACTAACACGCATTCTTGAGTAGGAAATATTAAACACTCTCATCACATACGCCCGAGCATGACAGAGATACGTACAACGACGCCCGGTCTGTATCCGTTGCCGGACTGGGCGAAAGACGAACTCTCGGAACTGAAAGGGAGACAGAAACAGGACCTGATCACGGGCGACGACCCCGAGGCCGTCGAGGACGTCTACGGTCAGGTCCGCGAGGACCTGATTCGCCGTCAGACGGAGGCGGGCCTCGACCTCGTCGTCGAAGGGCAGGCCCGCTGGGACGACATGCTCGCACACCCCCTCGCGGTCAGCGAGGCTGTCGAGACCCACGGCATCGTCCGGTACTACGACAACAACAACTTCTATCGCGACCCGGTCGTGACCGACGCCCTCTCGGCGACGGGTGACGTGGCCGCCGAGTTGCGGGATGCAGCCGAACTGACCGACAGCCTGCAGGCCGTGCTCCCGGGGCCGTACTCGCTCGCTGATCTCGCGACCGACGAACACTACGGCGACGAGGCCGACTTCCTGACGGCAGTTGCTGACTTTCTGGCCGCCGAGGCCGCGCAGTTTCCCGACGTCGAGACGCTGTTCCTGCTGGAGCCGTCGCTGGTCGAGAACCCGCCCGGCGACGGCCCCGACGCACGGGCCAGCGAGGCGATCGACACCGTCGCAACCGCCATCGACACCGACGTGATCATCCACCCCTACTGGGGCGCGCTCGAGGAGAAGGTGTACGCCCACCTGCTCGATGCCGACATCGACGCCGTCGGGTTCGACCTCGTGAGCGACCACGACGCGAACGTCTACAACGCCCAGGAGTACGGCACGACGGACGACGTGGCACTCGGCATCGTCGACGGGGGAAACACCCTCGTCGAGTCCCCCGAGACGCTCCGCGAGCGCATCGACTGGTTCACCGGACGGACCGGCGACGACTACGGGCGTGTCTACGCGACGACGAACACGGAGACGTTCTACCTGCCGGTCAACCGGTTCGAGGAGAAACTCGACGCGCTCGGCGCGGTGACACAGGAGGTGCGCGCATGACCCGCGAGCAGTTCCGCCCGCCGGATCACCCGAACGACCACTTCCTGTTGACGACCGTCGTCGGCTCGTACCCGAAACCCAAATGGCTCGACCGCGCCCGTGACCTCTACGAGGACCCCGACGCGGACTTCGACGAGGACTACTTCGAGGAGGCAAAAGACGACGCTGCCCGCCTCATCACTGAGGAACACGAGCGCGCGGGGCTCGACGTCGTGGTCGACGGCGAGATGCGGCGCAACGAGATGGTGGAGTACTTCGCCCACCGCATCGACGGCTACGAGTTCAACGGCCGCGTGAAGGTGTGGGGGCACAACTACTTCGACAAGCCAAGCGTCGTCGACGACGTCGCCTACGACGAGGAGTGGCTCGTCTCCGAGTACGAGTTCACCTCCGAGGTCGCGACCCGTCCGGTGAAAGTCCCCATCACCGGGCCGTACACGCTCGCGAAGTGGTCGTTCAACGAGGTTTACGACAGCGAGGCCGACCTCGCCTACGACCTCGCGGACCTGGTCAACCAGGAGATCGAGGGCCTGGTCGAGGCCGGCGCGCGGTACATCCAGATCGACGAACCCGCGCTCGCGACCACGCCCGACGACCACGCCATCGTCGGCGAGTGTCTCGAGCGGATCGTCGACGGTGTCTCCGTGAGCGACGCGAACGGAGGCTCGTCGGACTCGTCCGACGGTGTCCCCGAAGACGTCCGGCTGGGGCTGCACGTCTGTTACGGCGACTACTCGCGGATCTACCCGGAGATCCTCGAGTTCCCCGTCCACGAGCTCGACGTCGAACTCTGCAACGGCAACTACGAGCAACTCGACGTGTTCAAAGACCCCCCGTTCACGAAAGACCTCGCGATGGGCGTCGTCGACGCCCACGTTGCGGAGGTCGAATCCGTGGCCGAGATCAAGGACAACATCCGGAAGGCACTCGAGATCGTCCCACCGGAGCGACTGACTGTCAGCCCGGACTGTGGCATCAAACTGCTGCCACGCGACGTGGCCTACGGGAAGATGGAGAACATGGTCACCGCCACACGGGAGATCGAGGAGGAACTCGACGCCGGCGACCTCTCCATCGAGCCGGCGGCTGCAAACGCCGACGACTGACTGCGCTGCATCGGCGCTCGCGACGACCGATACGGATTGTTGTGACTCGTTACCGCTCCGTTGAGACAGTGTGGTGGTGTCAGACTCCGGGACGCCGATACCTGGGCGACACTGCCGAAAATAGTCACAACAGTCCGTATGAGACTGTTTTCCGTTCACTCCGCTCTGTTAAAACACTCAATAGCTGACAGGAGGCTTAGAGTGTGTCTGTCCCAGATTATCCTCCGAGTTCGACTGGGTCGAATGAGGGGCAGGTATCCCACCGTCTTGGGGTTCGATTCATCTCAGTTCACGGATTCGAGGGGTGGTACTGGACGACCGTCTCGAACCCCATCTGCTCGTAGAGAGACGAACAGGCGCCTTTTTGTCTCGGCCACTCCCAACATCTCGTAAGCCCCTGTTCGCCGGGTCGTCATCGACGTGTTGAAAGCGCACGATCCACCGTCGGTGGAGTTCACCGAGTGGGGCGCCGATTCCGAGAGCGTCGAGGCGGTGACGTCGTCGCTGATCGAGCCGGATCAGGAGGTCCAGAGCGTGAAACTCACCTTCGAGGGGACGGGCGTGGATCCCGATGCGATCGAGGAAGGCGCAGAACCGCTCGGTCTTCAAGAGGGCCTCGGTCATCGGTGTGTCGACGAAGCCGAAGGAGACGCTGTTGACCCGGACGTCCTCGTCGGCGTAGTCGATGGCGACCTGCTGGGTCGGGTTGACGACGTCGCCCCTGGCCACAGGAGGCGGCGGCAGAGCCGCCGACCAAAATGTTGCCCGTCCTGTCCCTCGGGCAGGAACTGCCACGACGGGCCCACGGTCTGTGAGTAGCTTCTTCGCGACCGCTACAGGAGATTCACGACGTACACGACGAGCAGCACGAGGGAGGTGAACAATCCGAAGAGGGCGGTGATCGAGAGCCGACCGACGGTGAGTGGGGCCGTGAAGCCAGCGAGTTCCTGTGGAGCGTCGTACCGCAGCTTCAAAAGCGCGCCGTTGACCAGCACGAAGGCAAGGAGGAGCGCGGCGTTCGCCAGCCCGGCGACGGCGCCGAGGTCCCCGATCAGGACGAACGGCACCGTGAGCACGCCGACCAGCGCGACCGCGAGGTGCGGCGTTCGGCGGTCGCGGTGGACGCGGGAGAACATCGTGGGGAACGAGCGGTACTCCGTCTTCGAGACGCCGTAGACGAGCCGGGAGGTCGAGACCAGCACGATGAGGACGGTGTTCGCCGTTGAGCTCAGGGCGATAGCGGCGACGAGCGAGCCGAGCGCCCGGCTGCCGCCGGTTTCGGCGACGAGCGCCAGCGGCGACGTCGACGCGCCGAGCGTCCGCCAGTCGACGACCGCCACGGCGGACGCAGCAACGAGGACGTACAGCACCGTCGTGACGCCAATGGCGATCAGGATGGCACGCGGAATCGTCCGCGTCGGGTCCCTCGTTTCCTCGGCGACGTTGACCATGGAGCCGAACCCGAGATACGCGAAGAACACGAGGAACGTCGCCTGGAGCACGCCGGTGGCGCCGAATGGGATCTCGACCGGTGGGATTGTCCCGACAGCCCCGCCCCCGACCCAGATGACGATCGCCAGCCCGGCGACTTCAGCAACGGTGAACACGAGGTTGAGCCGCGTGGAGGCCTTGATACCCCAGAAGTTGACCGCCGAGGCGGCCACCACTAGCGCCACGGCGACGAAGACGCTCGGCGTGTCGACGAACGCCGCGAGGTAGCCGGCGAACGCAAGCGCGACGGCGGCCGCCGAGACCGCGCCGACAAACACCCGGAGGACCGCCGCCAGTTCAGCGAGCCGCTTGCTCCCGATGGCCTCGCGGATGTAGACGTAGTCGCCTTCGCCTTTCGGGTAGCGCGAGGCGAGTTCGGCGTAGCTCAAACCGGTGAACGTGGCGACGACGGCCGCAAGCAGGAACGCGAGCGGGACCGCCTCGCCCGCGACCGCCGTCGCCTCGCCCAGGATGGCGTAGATTCCGGCCCCGAGGATGAGGCCGACGCCGTAAACGACCACCTCGAACAGCCCCAGGTCGCGGCTGAGCGTCGGCACGGCCGCCTCGCTCGCACCCGGCCCGCGCGGAGTAGACATCTTATCGTGTCCGTTCACGCGCCCGTCTCAACTGTGCTGTGGTTCCCCGCGTTCCCAGTTCGAGGGACTCACTGCGGCTTTCATCGGGCGGCGCGGTGGAGGAAGCGTACCGAACCCCATGTCTGCGTACGGCCCGCCTGAACTCGACAGCGGTATCCGGCCCTGCCGAGGTCGCGTGAGACGTATGGCAGCCGAGTCGACTCGTCGAATTCGTGAATAACAAGCCGTGAGACACGTCAGTCGTGCCGACTACAGCCACTCTAGTGACCGATTTGGACGCTCTGATCTGAACATCGAACCGTGCGAGATATGCGCGCCGTATTCAGCCGGCTAGTAAAAGCTCTCACTAGTTGAGGATTTCAACGAAGCCGGTCACTCGCGACGTCTCTTACAGCGTCGTCTCCGGGTTCACGGAGTGGCGGTCGGCAGCAGGCCCGACGGGTGGCTCTTCGGACCGAGATATCGGTCCGCAGGTCGGGGACACCGGTTTCGCGCGTCCGGCGTCCCGGCGCCGCGCCGGGTCGCGTCAGGCCGGCTCGAAGACCACGAGCCGTTCGCCTTCCGTCTCGTTGCGGTCGACGCTGATCTCGACTTCCTGGCCGATTTCGACGTCGTCGTGGTCCATCCCGCGCACCTGGCCCGTCAGCCGGACGGGACCGAACTGCGCGACGGCGACGACGTAGGGGGCGTCGTCGGCGAAGGATGGCCCGGCGACGTTCGTGACGGTCATCGTCAGTATCTCGCCCGTGTCCGGGAGAGGTTCCTCGGTGAGGTCACCCTCGCCGGTTTCGGGGTCGACCTGCCGGGGTGGGAGCCAGCCGTTGCCGCTCGGACTCTCCAGGTAGTAGGGCTCGCCCGCCTCGACGGCATCGAGGAAGTCGTCGTAGCCCGTGTCCCGGACTCTCTCGTCGTCGCTCATGCAACCACCTCCAGGACGTTGACCACGCAACTGGCGACGGTTCCACCCGCGTTGTGGGTGAGACCGACCTCGGCGTCGGCGACGGCGTCGCTGTTGACATGGTCGCCGCGCAGGATTTTCGTCAGTTCGGAAACCTGTGCGCATCCGGTCGCACCGACCGGGTGTCCCTTCGCCTTCAACCCACCCGAAAGGTTCACGGGAAGGTCGCCGTCGATAGCAGTCTCGCCGTTGGTCGCCGCCGTGTAGCCCTCACCGCGGTCGTAAAAGCCAAGCGCCTCGATGGCCAGGATCTCCGCGATGGTGAAACAATCGTGGACTTCGGCGACGTCGACGTCGCCCGGCCCGATGCCGGCGTCCTCGTAGGCCATTTCCGCAGCCCGCTCCGCGGCGGGTGTGTGGGTCATCGAGACGCGGTCGTGCAGTGCCAGTCGGTCGCCGTCCTGGCCCGTGCCCCTGACGGCGACCTCGGGGTCGAGCCCGCGGTCCTGTGCGTAGTCCTCGCTGACCAGCAGGGCGGCGCTCCCGCCGTCGCTCATCGGTGAACAGTCGTAGAGGCCAAAGGGCGAGCAGACTGTCGGCGCGGTCAGCACGTCGTCGACGTCGATGGACCGCTGGAACTGCGCGAGCTCGTTCTCGACCGCATGCCTGTGGTTCTTGACGGCCACGTGGGCGAGGTCCTCGCGGCTGCCGCCGTGTTCGTGGAAGTACCGGTTCGCCATCAGCGAGTACGCGCCGGGGAAGGTCATACCCTGCTTGATCTCCCAGAGGGCATCTGCGGCGGCGGCGAGTCCGGCGGTCCCCTCGGACGTCGAGAGGTTCGTCATCCGCTCGGCCCCGCCGACGAGCACGACATCGACGTCACCGTTGCGGAGTCGGTTGACGCCGTGACGGACCGCCGCGCCGCTCGAGGCACACGCGCTCTCGATGCGGGTTGCCGGGGCAGTGACGCCGGCGGCGTCGGCAGCGAGGGGCCCGGAGTGACCCTGCTGTTCGGCGAGTTCGCCCATGTAGTTCCCGTAGTACACCTCGTCGACGTCGTCCGGCGCGAGTCCGGCGTCCTCGAAGGCTTTCCCTGCGGCCTCGGCGAACATGTCCCGCGCGGGGCGGTGTCCGTACTTGCCGAACTTCGTCATGCCGACTCCGGCGATGGGAACTCTGTTCACCATTCCATCCCTCCGTTGATACCCAGCACCTGTCCAGTCATGTAGCTGGACTCGTTGCTCGCGAGGAAGCGGGCCATCCCGACGATGTCCTCGACTTCGGCGAACCGGTCGAGGGGAATACGCTTGAGGATGTTCTCTCGCACTCGCTCGGGCACGTCTTTGAGCATATCAGTCATGACGAACCCGGGCGCTATGCAGTTTGCGGTCGACCCTTCACGCGCCAGTTCGAGAGCGATGGTCCGGGTGAACCCGAACAGTCCGCTCTTGGTGGTGGCGTAGTTGGCCTGGCCGTAGTTCCCTTGCTGGCCAACGACACTCGAGATGTTGATGAGCCGGCCTTCCTCTGCCTTGCGGATGTCCTCGAAACAGGTCTTCGTGCAATTGAACACGCCACCGAGGTTCACATCCATCACACGGTCCCAGTCTTCGCGGGTCATGCTCTCGAACTTCTTGTCGATGGTGATGCCCGCGTTGTTGACCAGCACGTCGATGTCGCCGAACTCGTCGTGTGCTGCCTGGTACATCTCCTGGACCGCGCCGAGTTCCGACACGTCCGCCTGTGCGACCACTGCGCTGCCGGGTCCATCCTCGATTCTCTCCTGCACGTCGTATGCTTTGTCCTCCGACGACCGGTAGTTCACGACGACGTTTGCGCCGTGTTCGCCGAGTTCTTCAGCGATACCGCGTCCGATCCCTTTCGATGCGCCTGTCACCAGACACGTTCTGTCTTCGAGCAGCATTGTTCTCCCTGTATCGATATTTGTTCACAACCCATCAATAAGAGCCTACCCCCTAGTTTCCTTAAACTGTTTGGGATCGACCGCGGGCAGACCGATGTCGGGACGGGGGCTGCGCTGTCCGAATCCGGCACAGAGCGCGTGCTCGCTGTCACTCCGACCGTGAACCGGTGTGCATAGCACTGACTGCCACGGCCAGGTATGCAGGCAGTTCAGCACCGCGAATACGGCGGGCGCGGGGTCCCGTCGGTCGAGCCCGTGGACAGGTACTTCCGCGAAGGGGGTTCGGGCCTCTCACGGTTCGACGTCGTACACCAACTTCCAGCCGAAGAAGGCGATCCAGCCCACCGAGAGTGTGAAGACGGTGAGCCACGCCGTGATGCGAAACAGATGGGTCGAGACCGGACTGTACGCGACTGCGAGAATCGCCGCAGAGAGAGCAAGGACGGCGTAGTCGTAGCGGTCCAGGGGCGGTAAATCGACCATTAGCCTGCCGTAGGATTCGGGCGAGTAAATGGGTAGCGTCTCTCTGCTCGCGTCACCGGCAGGGTTGTCACACCCGCCGCGACCTGCCGTCGAGCACAATCTTTAGGTGTTCGTTCACAGAGGGTTGGCACGTGACTCTGCTCCCGGATTCCCCGGCAGGCACGTCCTGGATCTCGGACCCGACGAAGCGACGCTGGTTCGCGTGGGGGTCGCTGGGAGTCGTCTTTTTGCTCGTCAACATCCATCGGCTGTCGACGGCGGTGCTTTCCGAGCAACTGATGAGTTCGTTCGGTATTACCGCCGCGCAACTGGGGACGCTCCACGCCGCCTTCTTTTTCATCTACGCGCTCGTCCAGATCCCGACAGGCGTCTTTGCGGACCGGTACGGTGCACGGTACGTCGGCACAGCGGGCGCGTTCGTTCTCAGTGCTGGCGCGATCGGGTTCACGATCAGCGGCGGCTATCTCGCAGCGTTTCTTTCCCGGACTGTGATCGGTCTCGGGAGCGGTGTCGTCTTTATCTCCACGTTGCGGTTCTGTGCGAACTGGTTCCGAACCGACGAGTTCGCCACGATGACAGGGTTGACGACCGGGATCGCGGGACTGGGGGCCATCTTCGCCACGACGCCGCTTGCAGTCGCCATCGACCGGTTCGGGTGGCAGTCGACAGTGCTGGTGCTGGCCGTGCTGGGGTTCGTCGCGGGTGGGGGTGTGTTCGCCCTCGTTCGACGGTCGCCACGCGATGCGGGGTTCCAGCCGATCGAGGGCGTCCCTGGGCAGGGGTCGGTGACGCTGTCGGAGACGGTCGGGTTCCTCCGGGCGTTATTTTTCGACCCCGACCAGTGGCTGTTGTCCATCGTCTCCTTCGCGGCGATGGGGACGGTTCTGACCGTCATCGGGCTCTGGGGTGTGCCGTATCTCGTCGTCGTCTACGGGCTTGCGGTCACGACCGCGTCCTACTTTACGCTGCTGGGTGCCATCGGCATCCTCGTCGGCGCGCCCGCAGTGGGGTGGCTCTCGGATGCGCTCGGCCGGCGACGCCTCCCGATGGTTGTCGGCCTCGGCTTCTTCACGCTCGTCCTCGCAATCATTCCACTCGCCGGGAAACCGCCTCTGCCCGTCATCGCAATAACGTACTTCCTCATCGGGCTCAACGCCGGGTCCGTCGTGCTTGCACTGCCGCTTATCAAGGAGGGCTATCCCCCCAACGCCAGTGGCGTTGCCACCGCGACGGTGAACGGTGCCTCGTTTCTCGGCGCAACGGTCCTTCCGACAGTGATGGGTATCGCACTCGACCAGTATCGGACCGGCGACGTCGTCGCGGGTGCCGTCGTCTACACCGAGTTTGGCTACCGCGTCGCCTTCGCCGTCACGACGGTTGTCGTCGCGGGTGCGTTCTGCAGCGCACTGTGGTTATCCGTCCGTCACCACCGGCGCGGTCACCCCTCCCTGGCGTAGCCACCTGCCGGCCCCCGTCTGGCCCCCGCGACGACGGTCGATCCCGATGTCGCCCATCCACTCTCGACCTTTCTAACTTCTATTTCGCTCCTCGTCGAGGAGGGCTTCGGCGATGTCGATACTCGTCTCTTCGGTCACTCCACCGTAGACGGTGTAGGGCTGGTCGCCTTCGACGTACAGCGAGGTGAAGTCGTCACCGGTCGAGAGATACGCAGTCGTGTTGCCAACGTCGACCGAGTCGTACCGGTCAGACTCACTGTGGTCGACGCCGGTTATCGGCTCGTCGTGAACGATGACGCTGACCGACCCCTCGCCGTCCGTGTACGTGAGTGTCACGCTGCGGAAGTCATCCTCGTTGACGACGACGCCGCTGTCGAAGCTGAAGTCGTCGGTCAACTCAGCAGCCGGCACCGGGAGATCCGTGTTCGATGCCACAGCGTCGTACGTCTCGTGTTCCGAGACACCAGGGATGGAGTTTTCCCGCAGGTCTTCAACATCGTCCGGCAGGTCGAGCTCGAACGTCGAATCCGGAATCTCCTCGCCGAGTGTGACGTTCTCGTAGCTGACGACCGAGCTGTGCTCGACGTCTTCCGAACTCGCCTGCAACTCTGTCCGGACCGGGAAGTACGTCTCCGTGTCGATATACAGCGTCATCGACGCGTCGATATCGTCGTTCTGCTGGGTCTGTTCGTCACGGACCGCTTCGAGCACGTACGTCTCCTGGCCGTCGATGGTGTCGGTCCCGAGATACTCGTAGTTGAGCAGCGACTCGTTGGCGAGTCCCTGGACACCCGGGAGGAGGCTCGTACCGGTCACCTCGTACTCGGAGACCGTGTTGTCGTCGGCGTCGTACATGACGACGTTGCCGTCGTCCCACACTCTCGTGGTGTTCGTCGGCCCGGAAACCGTCTCGACGCGCTTCTGGGCGTCCTCGAGGTCAGCGTGGACCCGAACGGAGTTAGTGGTAGTTTCGTTATCATAAGTCACCTGTTCTGTCCGGGTGAACTCGACGGTCTCGAGCGACTCGATGCGGTCTCTGAACTCTTCGATCACCTCGTCGCCGTCGGGTGTTCTTTCGTCCTGTACATCGTGTGTCGCGGGTGTCGCCGCAAAGGCGACTCCCGCGGTACCGCTGAGCAGCAACATCGCGGCTGTGAGTGCCGCGAAGAGGGCTGAGCGGCGTTTCTTCGAAACCATTGCAACTGAAGGTACACCACAGACCATCATATACCGCCCCGGAGCATCACCGCCCGAGAGAACTAGATGGGGGATTTAACTGGTCGAGTCGACCCTCGCGACGCTGCCGCCGGGACCACCGCCGTTGTTCCTGACTTCTCCGAGGGTGTCATCGAACTCTCATTGCACCGTGTTGGCCGTGCTATCCGGAGCCTCTCTCCACCACCGTCGCCGGTGGTGGCGCTGTCGGGACGGACTGTGACTACAGGAGTACGACGAGCGCGAACCCGACCAGGAGCGTCGCCGTGAGAAGCACTTGTACGAGCGCCGACGCAAAGACCCCGACCGTTGCCACGAGTGCTGCACGCTGGGCCTGCCTGCTCTCGCCGTTCCGGTAGAGTTCGAGCAGAAAGACGGTCGCCGGAACGCCGACGAGAATCCCCAGCGGGCCGGCCACCACGGCAAGCACGAGACTGACAGTCATTGCAGCCACGACCGTGCGTCTGCTTGCCCCTCCGTGACTGGCAGCGATCGCGCCGCCGAACAGATCGACGAGCATCGCTGCCACTGCAAGCCCAGCGAACGCGAGCAACGCCAGCGGGCCGGGCGCCGCGTAGCCGGTCGCCCACCAGTGGAACAGGACGCCAGCGAGCGAGAGGAACGCACCGGGAATGGCCGGCACGATACTCCCGACGACACCGGCAATCAGTAGCACAAACGTGACCGCAAGCACTCCAGTCGAGGTCATCAGTACAGACCGGTTTGGATACGGTACCTTTCATACTGCCGGCTCTGACGACGTGACGATATTCGACTCCAGGGGGGGCCGACATTGCTCACGGGCTTACAGCTTGCAGGTGTCGAATCCGGGGGGTTTTGACTGGCCAGCCCGTACAACTGGTAATGGAACGTATCTGTCGTTGGCGGAGGACCGAGGCTGTCGGCGGCGGGCTGTCGCCCGAGCGGGGCAGCCATGTCCGGTGACGCCGCCAGGGCTGTCGACCGCGCCCACCGTTCGGGCGTCGCTCTGTCACTCTACTTCAGGCGGCTGTTGACCCCGCCGCTCCCGGGTGACGGGTTGCTGTTGTTC
>JAZKTU010000179.1:0-4645 GCA_036625385.1 Halovenus sp.
GCGCCGGTCGAAGCGGCGAGCCTCACCGACCGTGCGGCGCGGGCGGTCCGCTCTGCCCCGAGGTTCTGTCCCACCATCGTGTCGATGGCGCGACCGAGGCCGAGCGCCGGCAGGACGACGAGCGAGATAATGCGGTTGCCGAGGCCGTAGGCGGCGACCACCGGCGGCGCGAACGTGACGGCGATTGCGGTCAGGGCGATCAGCGCCAGCGCGCTCATCGACTGTTCGACCATCGTCGGGGTGCCGAGCCGCACGATATCACCGATGAACCCGAAATCCGGTCGCAGATGCCCGAGTTCGGTCGCCGGGCCGATCCCCGTGCCGAACAGCAACCCGAGTCCGATCGCCGTCGCGAGGCCGCGCGAGACGACCGTCGCAAGCGCAGCCCCTTCGATCCCGAATCCGGTAAACCCCGTCGCTGCCACCAGCGACGCCTCCAGTCCGCCGAGCCCGAGCCAGGCAAACAGGGGGTTGCCCGCGAACCCGAAGATGAAAAACGGGTCGAGCAGGACGTTCGCGAGCACGGAGACGGCCATCACGAGCATCGGCGTCCGGGTGTCGCCGTACCCCCGCATCAGCGCCGAGAAGACGAAAAACCCGAACAGGAACGGCATGCCGAGGAAGACGACCTCCATGTAGTCAGCCGCAAGCGGGATGACAGTCGCCGCCGTCTCGACGTCGCTGGGGAGCACCTCGAGCGCGGGCCGGGTGTAGAAGAGTCCGACCGCGCCGACGACGAGCGACAGCAACCCCACGAACATGACCGTCTGTCCGGTGACCAGCCCAGCCGACCGGTCACCTTCCGCGCCCGTGTACTGTGCGACCAGGATCGCGCCGGCGCTCGTGAACCCGCCGGCGACGGCGATCAGCAGGAAAATGAGCGGGAACGCGAGGCTCAACGCGCCGACCGCCTCCGCGGAGAGCCGGCCGAGATACAGCGTGTCGACGATGTTGTACGTGACCTGCAGGAGCTGGATGACGATGATGGGCCACGCGAGATGGAAGAGGGGACCGACGAGCCCACCCTCGGTGATTGAGTCGCGGGGTTCGTCGCCCGGGCCGCTCTCACCGCCGGGCCCGTCCCCATCTTCGCCGGCTCCGACCTGCTCGTTTCCGGCGTCCCGATCCGGGTCGCCCGTGTCACCCGTGGCTGCTGGGACCGACTCTTTCTCGGCTCCATCCGGTGGGGAGCCGTCCCGGGGACCTGGCGGCTCGTCGCTCACTGTCGATGTGTTCGACGGGGGGGTTACTCAACGTTCTGATACTGATCAGCATATTGCCTTCAAAGAAATCAAATGACATAGCGCTCGCCGTCGAACGCGAGGGGTTGCTCGAAGGCTTCCTCGGCGGGATAGAAGTGTGCGATATGCACGAGCCGCGTCCGGGTCGCGTTCAGTTCGTCGGCAAGCGCCAGTGCCCCCTCGCGGGTCATGTGTTTCGTCCCGAACGTCCGGGGGACGCCGTCGTCGCCCTCGTGGCTCCCGCCCATGGGGTGGTACTCACAGAGGTGTGCCGGGACGATGGCGTCCGCAAGCAACAGGTCGGCGTCTGCGAGGGCTGCCCGCGACCGCGCCGGCACGTCGTAGCTGGTGTCGCCGGTCAGCGAGAGCTTCGCGCCCGTCTCGACGTCCTCGACGGTCAGCCCATAACACAGAAGCGGCGGGTGGTCGACCGGCACCAGTCTGACCTCGAAGCCACAGGTCTCGAACGGGTCGAGCGGTGACCGGGGGTGTGTCTCGATGGCGTCCAGATACGCGTAGTCGTTTGCGACGGTCCCGGCGACGCTCTCGCCAGTCACGGGGTCGGTCTCGTCGGCTGCATAGACGTCGATGTCCTCGACTATCCGGAAGAGGTTCCCGAGCCCATCGAGGTGGTCGAAGTGGACGTGTGTGACGATCCCGGCGTCGGGAACCGGGACGTCCTCGCGGAGAAACTGCCGGCGAAAATCCGGGCTGAAATCCACGAGCAACGACTCGCCGGTTCGGTCGTTGCGGACGTGGACCGAAAACCGGGTGCGCTCGACGCCGCCGGCGGCAGTTATCGTCGCACCCTGCTCGCGGAGCCGCTGTCGGAGCGCTTCTCCGGGCTGGTCCGCCCGCTGGCAGGTGTCGCAGTCACACCCGACGGTGGGCGTCCCCGTCGTGTCACCCGTCCCCAGTAGTGTGACTTCCATAGCCCTGTTTTGACTGGTGGCGACAAAAGTGCGTGGATGCGTCCTGGCCAGCGGCGACGGAGAGCGCCCCGACCCGGCCCGGTCAGTCGTGACTGTGCTCGTGGCCGTCGCCGAGCCCGTCGCCGCCGGCGACGAGTGCGTCGTGGTCGCCGCCGATCATGTCGAGGTTCTTGAGTGTGTCGCGCTCCTCGAACTCCTCGACTGCGTCGACGAGGTCCTGCTGGGTGAGGGTGGTCCGCTCCTCCGTGAGCGCCTCGAGTACCGCCTCGCGCAACACGAGCCGGAGGTCGCTGCCGGTCAACCCTTCGGTGATATCCGCGAGCCCTTCCGGCGAGAAGTCGACGATATCCATCTCGCGTGTGACCACCATGAGAATCTCCGCCCGCATCGACGTGTCCGGTTTCGGGAAGTTGACAATCTCGTCGAAGCGCCGCCACGCCGCCGCATCCAGCTGGTCGGGGTGGTTCGTCGCGCCGATCAGCAACACCTCGTCGTCGATGAGCGAGACCTCGTCGATGCTCTTGAGCAGCGTGTTTACCGCGCGCTTGATCGCGGCGTGCTCGTCGCTAGAGCGGGTCTTCGCGACGAAATCGAACTCGTCGATAAAGAGGATACAGGGGGCGAGCCGCTTTGCCACCTCGAAGGTCTTCTCGACGTTTTTCGCCGTCTCGCCGAGATACTGGCTGGTGATCATCGACAGCTTCACCTCGACGAAGGGCAGGCCGAGTTTCTGTGCGAGCGCCCGTGCGACCGACGTCTTCCCCGTGCCCGGCGGACCGACAAAGAGCAGTTTGCCGATTTCGCGCAGCCCGATGCTCGCGAGGTAGTCCCGGTGTTCGATCGCCTTGACGATCTTCTGTATCTCCCCTTCCTGCTCCCCGGTGAGCACGATGTCGTCGAGCGTCATCTCGATTTCCTCCGGTGCGCGGACGTCCACGAGGTCGAGCATCTCCTCTTCCTCGTCCTCGTCGAAGTACTCCTCGAGCAGCGAATCGATGAAAGGACGGTCGGCCCGCGAGGGCCGGTTGCGCTCGCGGGCACGGTCGTGGTCGACATCGCGTTCCGCCTCGAAGTGGGCGGCCAGTACCGGGTTCCGTTCGATACGTTCGTCGCCGGCCCGGTCGAGGTACCACTCTTTGGCAAGCCCTCTGTCGGTCAGCGAGAGCGTCCCGGAGAACTCGTCGTGGTCGGTGAACATCAACTCCGCGATGGCCTCCCAGGGCCGCTCGACCCCGGTGGCCGTCCGTGCCGCACTCTGGGTCGGTCGAAGCGGCCGCTCGATCCGCCCGTCCGTCCAGAAGGCCTTCCGGTACGCCGGTGGCAGGTCGTCCTCGTCGAGCGACTCGTTCCCATCGTAGACGGCCGTCGTCAGCATGAACTCGACGACTGCGAGCTCCGGGTCGTTCATTCTTACAGAGATAACCGTCCGAGGCCAATAAGTGACTCGAAGCACTCGTCCGCTGTCCCCCGTCATTGTCCTGTCTCGCTGCGTCGGACACCGCCCCCCGACGGTCGCTCGGCCAGGAGACACGGCGACCGCCCGGTCGCGGCTCCCGGCGCATCATTATTAGGACTCCCCCGTTACTGACCGGCATGGGAACGTCAATCGGCGTCCATCGGGTCCCGACGGGGTGGTTCGGCGTCGTTCTCAGAGACGGCGGTAGCTGGGAGACCGACTTTTTCCCGTCGATCTGGAGCCTCTGGAAGTCCCACAGTGACGCGTCCCGCATCGTCGTCGATGTACCGGTCGGGTTGCCATCCGTCCGGAGGCGAGCCTGTGACGTCGAGGCGAAACGGAAACTGAGCCGACAGGGACGCAGGGTCTTCTACGCGCCGACCAGGCAGGCGGTCTACGAAGGGAACCTCGACGAGGCCAAAGCGATAAACGAGAACGCGGGGTACAGCATCCAAAACCAGGTCTGGAGCATCGTTCCACGGATCCGGGAAGTCGACGAGTTCCTCGACATGAACCCGGGCGCGAGGGACCGGCTGTTCGAGACACATCCGGAGCTCTGTTTCTACTCACTCAACGGGCAAGCGACGGTTCCCGCCGGGACGACAGCCGAGGGAATCGACCGACGGAAAGCGCTGGTTGCGGACGAACATCCGGACGCGCCAGCCATCTACGAGGCGGCCTGTGACCGGTATCTCACCCCGGCGTACGCGTCGTTCTTGCGTGCCGAGGGCGCCATTCTGGATGCGCTGGTGGCAGCCGTCACCGCCCAGCGGCCGACGAGCGAACTGTCCCGCCTCCCGGACGGGGACGACCCACCCCGGGACGAGCGAGGGCTCCCGATGCAGATGGTCTACCCCGGCGACATCAACCAGACTCGCCTGACGACGATCGACGAGGCCCGACAGGAGTAACTACCCTGCGGACTGGAGAAGCAGACACGGAAATCGTGGTGCGTATCACCAATCTCAGTACCTCACAAAGTTCGGTACTGATACCGCACCGCAACCGCAGATGAA
>JAZKTU010000027.1:0-23950 GCA_036625385.1 Halovenus sp.
CATCTGCGGTTGCGGTGCGGTATCAGTACCGAACTTTGTGAGGTACTGATACTGGACTTCCTGCCGAAAATAATCACAACCGTCCGTATCAGTTGTAGCGGCTGATAGTGATTAGTGCGACTGTTTACCGGTTCTTCACCACCCCGAGGTGGTGAGAGACCGGTAACGACTCGCACTAATCACTATGAGAGGACGGTAGTTTCCGACCCGCCCGAACATACTCACAGAAGTCCGTCTGACGGGACGGCCTACGGACTACGGCCGACGGCTCTCTTGCGTATCCGGCTTCGGGAGGTGGCGGTTCGTCGTCCCGCAGGTGCCGGTCCCGGCGGCGGTACCGGAGTGGGGTGGCCATTTTTAATGTGTGCCGGTCGTATGTGGGGTATGGCACGGGGAACGAACGAGGTCACGGAGCCGGCGTGGATGGACGCCGAACGTGAGTACGAGGACGAATTCAGGGAGTCCGGGACGATACCGGAGCTGTTCGAGCAAAGCGCCGCGGCACACCCCCACCAGCGAGCACAGCTCTACAAGGGCGGCGTCTCCCGCCGGTCGATGGCCGAGGTCGTCCCGGAACCGGCTCCGGGCGAGTACGCCGCCCTCACCTACGGCGAACTCCGGGATATCGTGCGGAATCTCGCAGCCGGCTTCCGCGAGCTTGGCTTCGAGGCCGGTGACCGCTGTGGGATCTTCGCGAACACCCGCATGGAGTGGGCCCAGGCCGACCTCGGACTACTCGCCGCCGGGATGGTCGTCACTACCGTCTACACCGACTCCTCGCCGAGCCAGGTACAGTATCTGCTCGGCGACCCGGGCGCGACCGGCGTCGTCGTCGAGAACGAAGACCTGCTCGACCGCGTGCTCGAAGTCGAGGACGAACTCGACCTCTCGGCGATCGTGCTCGTCGACGAACCCATAGAGAGCGTGGACAGGGACGACATCTACACGCTGGCCGAGGTACACGACATCGGGAAGGAAGCGTACGACTACGACACCTACCAGGCGTGGCTCGACGGGACGGACCCGTCGGACCTCGCGAGCCTCATCTACACCTCGGGGACGACCGGCCAGCCGAAGGGCGTGCGTCTGACACACTGGAACTTCCGGTCGAACGTCCACCAGATCCGCCGCCGGATCGGGCCCCGCCCGGGGGAGCCGGACCGGTTCACCATCGGGCCGGACACCGTGACCATCTCCTTTCTCCCGCTGGCACACGTCTTCGAGCGACTCGCCGGCCACTTCCTGATGCTCGGCTCCGGGGCGACGGTCGGCTACGCCGAGAGCGCGGACACGATCTCCGAGGATATCGTGAAGATACAGCCACACACCGGCGCGAGTGTCCCGCGGGTGTACGAGCGCATCTTCGACAACATGCGCTCGCAGGCCGAGGAGGGCGGGGCTGCGGTGGTAAAAAAACCGATATTCGACTGGGGGCTCGACGTCGCCAACCAGTACGCCCGCGCGGACGACCCGGGCCCGCTGCTCGAACTGAAACACGGGATCGCCGACCGGCTGGTCTACAGCACGGTCAAGGAGAAACTCGGCGGCAGGCTGCAGTTCATGGTCTCCGGCGGCGGCAGCCTCAGCGAAGACCTCGCGCGGCTGTTCAAAGGGATGGGTATCCCGATTCTGGAGGGGTACGGACTCACCGAGACGTCCCCGGTCGTCACGGTCAACCCGCCAAACGACGTGCGGCCGGGGACGCTCGGACCGCCACTCGTCGGTGTCGAGGTCGCCATCGACGAGTCACAGGCGCCCGAGGACGAGTTCGACGACCGCGAGGGGACCGTCGGGGAACTGCTCGTCAAGGGCGACAACGTCACCGAGGGGTACTGGAAACGGCCGGGGGACACGAAGCGTGCGTTCACCGACGACCCGACCGCTGGCGCGGCGGCTGACGGCGGTGTCGAGGCCGAGCGCGACGACAGCGAAGTGGTGGATGCAGCCAGTGTGGGCGACACCTACGGGGCTGGACGCTGGTTCCGGACCGGCGACATCGTCGAACAGACCCCGGACGGCTACCTGAAGTTCCACGAGCGGCTGAAACAGCTGTTCGTCCTCTCGACGGGCAAGAACGTCGCCCCGGGACCCATCGAGGACCGCTTTGCGACCAACGACCGCGTCGAACAGGTGATGGTCGTCGGCGACGGCTGGAAGTTCGTCGGGGCGCTCATCGTCCCCAACTTCGAGCGCCTGCGAGCGTGGGCCGACAACGAGGGGTACGACCTGCCCGAGGACCGCGAGGCGCTGATCAACGACGACCGCGTCATCGAGTGGGTCGGCGAGGCGGTCACCGATGTCAACGAGGACCTGGAGCGCGTCGAGAAAGTCAAGAAGTTCGCGCTGGTCCCCGAGGAGTGGACCGCCGACAACGACATGCTGACACCCTCGATGAAGAAGAAACGCCGGAACATCCTCGACAGCTACGAGGAGCTAGTCGAGGAACTCTACGCCGACGAGGAGTGACAGCCGTCCCACTCGGGAGTCACACGCATGACGGCGACGCGGGACGGTCCGGGAACGGGCGACGGCGAACCGCTTACCCCGTCTGCTCGGGGAGCGCGAACCCGGTGCCACCGGCGATGATTGCCGCCCCGGCGATGATCGTCGCACCGAGGACGACGTTGCCGTCGGAGGGCGAGAGCCCGGCGATGTTGGCGGCGACGTCCACGATAAACACGGTGACGAAAACGCTCAGAATGGCGAACACGAGCATGACGACGGCGGCGATGACCGCACTGGCAAGCGCACCGAACGCGTTCAGTACACCCATGACAGGTGTCGCTACAGAGCGGAAAGTAATATGAATACCGGCCAGCCCGGAACGCGTCGGCGGCAGTGTCCGACACCCGGGTCGCGAGGGGGAGACGGGACTACGCCAGCCACTCGTCGGGTTTGGTGTCGTAGTCGATGTCGGTCGCGGCGAGGTGCTCGACCGTCGACCAGTCGACGCGCTCCTCGCTGAATCCCCGTCCGTCGTACCGGATTTCGATGCCGACTTCCTCGGGTTCTGGTTCCCTGTCGCGGCGCCGTGCCACCTCGAGATCGTGGTCGTCGAACTCCTTGCGGATGGTCCGGAGCACGACCGGCCGCCCCCACAGCCGGAAGACACGTTCCAGCGTGTCCCGTGCCTGTCCGATATCGAGGGCGACGCCGTTGTACTGGTGTTCCAGGAGGAGCTCGTTGCGGTTCTCGTAGTTGCCGTCCGCGACGACGACGGTCGGTTTGCCGAAGTTGGTGAACTGCAACATCAGCTTCTTTTTGACGTCCTTGTAGTCCGTCGAGGTGGCCCGGTAATCGTCGGACGCGTGCATATACTCGTAGGTGAAGTAGTCGTGCTCGTCGACGAACTCCTGGGTGAGAAACTCGTCGAGGAACGTGACGTCGTTGTGGCTCTCGCGTATCTCGTGCATCCGATCCCAGCCGACGGTGTAGTCGATGTCCTCGAGTGCGTCCTCGACGGTCGCGTACCGCGAGGTATCGAACATGTACCGGGAGATGCGCTCCAGTTCCTCCATCGAGATGCGCGCGAGATAGCCGCGGTTCTGGGGCTTGACGAGCGAGTAGTGTCGCTCCGCGAGCCCCTCGTAGGTGAACAGCTTCCAGGGATACTGTTCCAGGTCGACCTCGCCGTCGCGTGCAGCCGAGAGCATCTCCGCGTCGATACGCGGGTCCTCAGCCGACACGTCCGCGAGCCCGTCGGGATCGACCGTGGCCACGACATCGTCCGGTTCGAGCAGGTCGAGAACGGTCTCGAAATCGACCGTGTCGTGGAAGTTCCGCCACGTGACCCCCTCGGTACACAGCAACCGTTCGACGACGTGGCGGCGGTTCTCGGTGTTCTCGACGTACTTCCACAGCTGGAGACCGAGACTGTACGGGTTCAGTCCGCCCGAACCGAGTACCTTCGACATGTGGTCGGCGTAGGTGACGAACTCGTCGTCCGCAGCGAAGTTCTCGTCGGCCATCATCAGCGATTCGTGGTAGGAGTTGTGATTGATTACCCCCGACGCGGCATAGCGATGGGTTTCTTTGACGGAAATATCGTACACGGTCCCGGTGCTTTCGGTGATATCCACGATTTCGTCAGTCCAGGACTCCTCCTCGAACCACGACAAACCCTCGATATACGTCGACAGTTCGTCGGCTTTCTCGTCGTATCCGAAGCCGATCTCGTCGGCGAACGTGCTTGCAGAGTCGCCGGTCAGATGGACGTGATAGCAGCCGTCGGACTGCTGGTGCCGTCTACTCAAGATTCCGAAATTCGCCAACAGGAGTTGTACCTGTCGACTCGTCGCTTCACTCTTCGTACTGAGTATGACTCCGGAGTCGCCGGCATACCCGTCGGCGTCCATCAACCCGCGGAGGAACTCCGCAACGACTGACTTCGGCGACTGGAGAATGTGTTCCGGGATCAGCTTGCTACTGGCCGCCTTCCCGTCCGGAATGTCGAACGCTTCGGTCAGAAGATCACGGAGGTTCTCCGAGTATGCGTAGACACGCCACCGCGACCCCTGCTCGCTAATCGTCGGCACGACCCCGAACAACTCCTCGACGAGTCCGCCGAACTCCTCGGCGTGGGCGCGTGAGCCACTGGTGAACCCGATATGGCGCGAGTTCGACGGGATGTGACCGTCACCCACAAGCAGTCCGAGGAACCGACCGAACTTCTCGTCAACTGTCCCGGGTATTCGAATCGGGTCCCGCTGTGCAATACCCTCATGTATGCCGTCGTATCCGGACAGGGCGCTGTCGATAGCATCAGCCTTCTCGGCACGACCGACACGGCGATACCGCATCACGGTGGATATCGACACGCCCGCTGCCTCCGCGACATCGTTTAACGTGACATACTCCGGGAGGTCCCAGTCGATGCTGGCGTACTCCTCCGGCCAGGTGTTGTTCCCACCAGAGACTTCGATCTTATCGCCTTCCGACAGTTCGTCGAGACGGATCCAGGAACCGTCCGGGCGCCGTATGCGGTGGTTGTTCGATCCGGTCAGTTCGAACCCCCGGCGAGTCTCTATCGACACGGTGTCGTGGTTTTCGATGATGTTGGAATCGTAGACCTGCTGTTCAGAGTCCCCGTCAGAGACGGGTGTATGGTGCTCGACGACATCCCGCATTTCAACGAGGCCGTCCGCACTGAACACACGCGTGTCTGGTGCGACACAGGCCCACCCCTCGTTCATGACCTTCGTCATCTTCTGTGGAGCGAAGTAGTACGCCTCCCTGCGGAGGATTTCGAGAATGTCTTTCTGCCAGTCTTCCATCTCAGTTGCCTTCCCCGCCTCCTCGTCGTACTGCATCCCGTGCCTGCGGAGGAACGCGAGGATATCCGGCTCCGGTTCGGCGGGGAACGATACCCGTCCGTCGTCCTCCTCCTGGGCGGCGAGCCACTCGTCGTCGAACACCTGCTCGCGGACCTCCTCGGAGAGGTCGAGGTCGGCCAGCTGGTCGTCCAGGTCCTCTGTCTCGACGTCCTCCTCGCCCGCCTCGAGTTCCACGGGGGCGTACGCCCGGTGCTGGTCGATGTTGTCCTCCAGACAGAGGACGTGGTCGATCCACTTCTCGACCGCGGCGCGGTCGATCTCCGGGTCCTGCATGTACTCCTCGATGGTGTCGGCGTGGCGGGCGAGCAGCGACGCCGCGTCGGGGTTACGGCTGAACAGGCCGAACCACTCGTTGTTCGCGAAGAAATCCGAGTGGGCTTCGACGTGCGTGATGACCGCTTTCTGGTCGGAGAGACTGTTCGAGACCTGCAGGAACGCGTGGGCGGGGTTGTCGTTGTTGACGATCTCGAACGCCTTCCCGCCGAGGAACTGGCCCTGTTTCTGCTGGCGGTCGTACTGCATCCCCCAGCGCCAGTGCGGGTACCGCGTCTGGAACCCGCCGTAGGCGATGAGTTCGTTCATGTCGTCGTAGTCGACGATCCAGTAGTTGACCGAGTAGGGCTCGAGGCCGAGTTTGCGGGCGAGTAGCGACGCCTCGCCTGCCGGTTCCTCGAGTCGCCTGGCGACCCGCTGCATCTCGATGTCCTCGTCGACCGTCCACGTCTGTTTGACGTCGCGGGGGCTCCCGCCCGTGTCAGTGCTATCTGTCATTGTTGCTCCGTGCTGAGTATCTCGTAGATTGCCTCTGTCACGTCCTTGGGACTGGAGACGTACGCGACCGCGACGTTCTCGGTCTCACGGAAGTGGCGCTCGACTTCCTCGGCGTGGGTCGCGTTGATGGCGTTGCCGGAGGGCTGGGTTTCGACGTAGGCGTGGAGGTTCGCCGGGATGTGCTCCATCAGCGGGATGACGTTCTCCTCGGTATCGTTCGAGGAGTTCTCGGAGTCACCGGCAGCGAAGACATAGCGGTTCCACTCGTGCCAGGGGTACGCCTCGTCGAGTCGCTCCATCGCCAGTTCGTAGGCGCTCGAGATGCGTGTCCCGCCGCCCGACCGGATGCCGAAGAACTCGTCGCGCTCGACCTCCCAGGCGTCGGCGTCGTGGGCGATATAGACGAACTCCGCGTTGTCGTACTTGCCCTGCAGGTACCAGTCGAGTGGCGTGAACGTCCGCTCGACGAGTTCCCGCTTTTTCTGTCGCATGCTGCCGGAGACGTCCCTGATATTGACGACGACGACGTTCTTCTCGCGCTCCTCGACGATTTCCGGGTACCGGTACCGCTCGTCCTCCCGGCGGAAGGGAATCTGGTCGACCCCCTCCCGGCGGATGCGCTGGGCGGTCGACGTCCGTTCGACGTCTTCCTCCATCTCCGACAGGGTCGCGTACCTCGTCCGCTCGGCGTCGGGGATCTCGTCGTAGGCGTTCTCGATCCACCCCCGCGAGACGGGGAGGTTCTCCTCGGAGCGGGCCCACTCGAAGACCCGCGCGGGGCCCCACCCCTCGATGCACAGCGCCGCGCGCACGTACTCCCGGTCGAAATCCATCGCCAGCTTGCGCTTGAGCCCTTTCTTGAACAGCCGCTCGAAATCGAGCGTACTCGTCGGACCGGTCCGCGTGATGTCGGTGAAATCACCTTCCTTCTCCTCGATTACCTTCTTGCCTTTCGGGTCGAGGTCGAGTCCCAGTTCCTCGTCGAGTTCCTCGGCGAACTCCTCGGGGTCCATCTCGTAGTACTCGTGCTCGCCGCCCTCCTCGCCGGGGTCACCGTCTTCGTCGCCGTCCTCGGGCTGGCCGACCGGGTCACCGGGTTCCGGCGTCCCGTCCTCACCCTGTCCAACCCCACCCATGTCGCGCTGGTCGTACGTGAACTCCGGCAGGTCGATGATCTTGATGGGGATACGCACCGAGTCCTGCCTGCTCCGGCCCAGATCCCCGTACTGGATGAACTCCTCCAGGTCCTGGCGGCGCTGCTCGCCGACCGTCCGGTACCGCTTGAGGTCGTCTTTCAGTCCCATTTGTAACTCACCTGGCTCATGACGTGACGGCTCGTCAGTTCGGCTGCCGCCTCGCTGTAGTCGTACATCTCCTGGAGATTCCTGATGGTGTCGGCTTTCAACGATTCGGTCTGGGTCCCGCTGGGCGGATCGGACCATTGCCGGGGATCGAAGTCCTCGTACGTCCGGGCCACGTCGTCCCAGTCGTGGCTGCCCAGCACGGTCTTGATGACCGGGATCTCCTTGGGGTTGACCTCCGAGACGCGGAACTCCTCGTCACGGTGACGCCAGGCGTGGCGGTTCAGCGCCGTGATTATTTTGTCCTTGCGGAACTGCCGGACCTGCTCGTGGGGTTTGTCCCGCTTGTAGTCGTCTTCGGTGAACCGGCCGAGATGTTCGACCTCGAAGATCTTCATTTTGAGGAGGTCCGGTTCGACGCGCTCGCCGCGTTCGTTTTCCAGTTTCTCACCTTCCGACCAGGCGTAGACGTGGGCCAGGTACTCCTCGATCGTCGCCTCGTCGACCCGCTTGTCCCGCATCATCGCGTCGAGCACGTCCTCCTCCTGCTGGGCGAAAATGTAGTTTTTCACGGGCACGACGCGCTCCTCGAACTCGGCGGCCTCGGTGTTCGAGAACACTGGCGCGTCAGAGAGCCGTTCGGCCATCGCGTCAAGCACGTCACGGGGCATGATTACCCCCTCGACGTCGAGTGATTCGTGGAACCGTTCTGACTCCTCGTACAGCAGGTCCGCAACCGTATCGCGGGTGTAGGTCACGGGAATACCGTGAGTCCCGTCCGTATCGGCGTCGAGGTCGAACTCGTCGATATCGATGCGCTCGTCGCCATCGCGCAGGTAGCCCCGGTCGAAAAGCAGGGCCTTGTCGACGAGGTCGAGGCCGTCGGGCAGGTCCGTGGTCACCAGCCGGGAGACGACCGCGTACAGTGCCGCCGACTCGATCGTGTGGGGCGCGAGTTCCCGGGTAACGACTGTGCCGTCGGTGCGGACGTCCACCTCGAGGGGTTCCCGAATCCACGCCTCGAGTTGGTCCCACGTGTTCGCGTCCCAGACGTCGGTCTTGCCGGTCAGCTCCCGGCACAACAGTTCGGCCTCGAGCGAGAGGTTCGTCAGATACCGGAACTCGTGTTTGTCGAGCCGGCGCTTGAGGGCTTTCAGCGGGTCCTGTCCCTCGCGGTCCGAGTGCTGGTTGAGCTGTGCCTCCAGGTCCGGGTTCGAGATGATGATGAGCTGAGTGTCGACATCCATCCCGATGCCCTTGTCGAGTTTCACCCGGCCCTCGTCGGGGACGTTCAGCAGTTTCTGGAGGAGGTCGGCGTGCTGGGCCGCGTCCTCGACGACGGTCAGCAGTCCGTTGCCCTGCGAGAGGACGCCGTCGTAGGAGAACGCCTGCGGGTTCTTCCGGCCCCGGGAGTCCAGTTCCCGGAGCATCCCGGCCATCCACGAGCCGACCAGCCGCTCCTTTGGCGTCCCTTCGTCCTCCGAGTGGAGGATGCCGATCCCGCGGCCGATGTCGACGACGTAGTTTTTCACGCGGAGGTGGCCCGGATCGGTGACCGCCGAGAAGAGGTCCGTGACCCCCTCGCGGCGGTACTGCTCCTCGAGATACTCGTAGGCCTCCCGGCAGAACGGATCGAGGTCGCTCTCGACGCGGACCGGAATGTGGTCGTCGAGTCGACCGTTGAGTTCCGCGACGAGGTCCGCCCGGACGTCGGGCGGGAACACCGTCAGCGGGTGGGACTGGACCGGGCTCTCGTACCAGTCGTCCTCGTCTGCGACCTCGCCCTCGCCGTAGGTCAGCCCGGGCGCCTCACCGGCGCCGGCGACGTTCCACTCGACGGTGTACCGGCGGCCGCGGTCGGTCTTCGAGTACTCCCGGAGGCCGTTGATCAGACACCGCTTGAGCTCCGATTTCCCCGTCGCTGTCGGGCCGTCGAGCCAGAGGATCTTCTCACCCTTGCCGCGACCCGCCGCGATGGACCGGAGGTCGTCGACGAAGTCGTTCAGGACCTCCGTGTTCCCGAGGATGGCGTGCTCGCCGTCGTTCCATGGGTCGTCGAAAAAGCGGTACCGCTCCGTCTCCTCGCCCTCCTCGATGACGGTCCGGGTGCTGGCGTCCTCGATGGCGTCGAGCAGGTACTTCGATGCGTGGGCCCCGCGGTACGGACGCTCGAGCAGCATCTCGACGTACTCCGCCAGACTCATCGGCTCCTGGTAGGTCTCCCGGAGGGCGCTGTCTGCGGCGTCGATGTACTCCTTGCCGCTCACGCTAGTCCCCCATCTCACTCTTTGCGACCTCGGCGCCCGCGAACTCCAGCACTTCCTTCGCGCCCTCCTCGGAGTAGTCTTGCTCTATGAGGGCGTCGATCCACTCGTTGCGCTCGTCGTCGTCCATCTCGCCACTCGAGACCAGCGCCGAGAAGTTGATGTTGTGTTTCTTGTCCTCCCAGAGTTTGCGCTCGAGCGCCCGACGGAGACGGTCGTTGTCCTGCGGGTTGAACGTCTCGCCCTCGCGAGCGCGCCGCGAGACCCAGTTGGCAACTTCCTGGCGGAAGTCGTCCTTGCGGTCCTCGGGCAGGTCGAGTTTCTCCTCGACGCTGCGGAGGAACTGCTCGTCGGGTTCCTGCTCGCGGCCCGTAATCTCGTCCTCGACGGTGTCGTCGTCGATGTAGGCCATCACGTGGTCCATGTACTTCTCGCCCTGGCGCTGGATCTCGTCGATGTCGTAAGCCAGCGCGTGGCGGACGTCCTCGATCGCCCGCTCTTTGTACTCCTCGCGGACGAGTTCGAGATACCGGTAGTAGGTCTCGAAGTCCTCGTCGGCGATGGACCCGTGGTTCTCCAGGTTGTTTTCGAGGTGGTTGAACGTCGTCAGCGGCGAGAGGAACGACCTGCTGCGGTGCATCGAGTCCATGATCGCCTCGGCGATTTCGTCGCCGATGAACCGCGGCGAGACACCCTCCATTCCCTCGCCTATCTCGGCTTTCTCGTCTGCCTCCTCGCGGAGTTTCTTCACGTCGATGTCCTCGGCCTCGTCGATCTCACCGTTGTACGCCTTGGCCTTCTGGATGAAGTCGATCTTCCCGGCGTCGGGTTCCTCGATACGCGTGAGGACGCCGAACAGCCCCGCCATCTTGAGGGTGTGTGGCTCGACCTTGATGTCGGGCAAATCGGCGTTCCGGAGCATCTTCCAGTAGATCTCGGCCTCGTCCTCGTAGGAGAGAACGTAGGGGAAATCGATACGTTTCGTCCGGTCGTTGAACGCCTCCATCTTCTCGTCGCCTTTCTTGTCCCGGTACTCGGGCATGTTCGTCCGGCCGACGATCAGCTGGTCGATATCGATCCGGGGGTTGTTCTTCGGCTTGATCGTCTGTTCCTGCGTGGCGTGCAGGAAATCGTACAGGAACTCCCGCTGGAGTTTCAACAGTTCCTCGCCCGAGAAGATACCCCGGTTGGCGTTACAGAACGCGCCCGAGTAGTCGAACGCGCGCGGGTCCGACTCGCCGTACACTGCGATTTTCGAGTAGTTGACATCGCCCGTCAGCTCCGTCTCGTCCTGGTTTTTCTTGTCTTTGGGCTCGAAGGTCTCGATCGCCTGTCGCTTGTTCTCGTCGGCGAGCAGGCGCACGACCTCGATGTGGTTCTCGACGACGGCTTCGAGGTCGTCGTCGTAGTAAGCGAGCAGTTTGTCGATGTAGAACTCGCTTGCCGGGTCGAGTGCCTGCTCGTTGCGGATCGTGTAGGGGGCGTCCAGCCGTTCGTTGATGTCGTCGATGACCGACTCACGTTGTTCCTGCGGGAGCAGGACGATCGGATCCTGGTTCATCGGTGACTGGACGACGTCGTCTGCCGGATCCTGGTCGGGGATGACGTCACAGAGATTCGTCCACCGGAAGGTGTACATCCGGCCGTCCTCGCGGCTGGTGTAGTCCTCGAAGTACGTCCGGACCTGGGAGTCGAAGTCGGACTTGCCGGACCCGACGGGGCCCAGCAACAGCATGATCCGGCGTTCGGGACCCAGACCGCGCGCACCCGATTTGACCTTGTTGACAAACCGGTGGATCGCTTCGTGGACGACCTGCCCGTAGAAGGTGTTCTCGCCGTCGTGGAGCGGGTCCTCCGAAGCCATCTCGTACTCGACGACGCCCGCGTCCTCGTCGTACGTGGTTCCGTAGTAATCGAACATGTCCGCGACGCGCTGGTTGGCGTTACGAGCGATTTTCGGGTCGTCGTACAGCTCGTCGAGGTACCACGCGAACGACCGCGTCTGGCGCAGGTCGCCTGGGATCGTGTCCTTGTACTCCTTGCTCAGCGATTCGAGGGTGTTGGTGTTCTTGCTCATACTATCACGGGATGTGAGAGCCGTCTTGCGGTGGCACCGGAACTGACTGCGCGACCGAAACCTCGTGTCGAGTCATGTGTAGACATACCACGTAGTGACACAGCCAGACGCCAGTGACGAGCGTGCCATCAACTGGTAGCCAGCCACCGATACTATTTATCACATGAGTTCTCTATGTATATAAAAATTTCCTCGATGCCCGTCAGAGACCGGGAAGGAACGCCGTCATCGACCACCGAAAACCGAACTATGTGACGTGAATCTGTCGTGTGCCGGAAAACTACGCGAAAGAGGGGTTTATAAAGGGACGGGCGAGCCGGCCGGAATCGTGCGGGGAATAATCGTGCGGGCCAAACAAAGCGCGCGTGCCAGCGATGTTCGGAGGAGCGGGCGCGACGCGCCAGGGAGAGCAATAAAATAGCACCCTCGCGAAAGGCGGGCATGGACGACCTCCCGGACGGATGGGTAACCTGGAGCGAGCAGACGGGGAAGGTCGTGCTCGCCTACCGGCCGGACGTCTTCGACACCGAGGCGTTCCCCGCGGCGTGCCTGCCGACGATCTACGTGACGCACGGTCGGCGGAGTCGCCGGCCCGGCCAACGGCGGCCAGACGACACGACGCCGTGGTACGTGACCCTGTATCTCGAACCCGAAGTCGACCGTGGCGCCGACGAGTTCGAGAGCCGGTCGGCCGCGCTTGCGGGCGCGAGCGAACTCGCCCGGCAGTTCGCCGACGGCGAAATGGACTACCGGTCGCTGTACCAGGTCCCCCGACCGGCCTATCTCGACCGCCTCGACGAGTTGACCGGGCGGGGGTCGACCGACTCGGCCTGATACGGACTGTTGTGAGTCTTTCCCGCCGGAGTAGCGTCCGCTGACGAGGATCGCCTCGCTGTGCTCTGCTCACCGCTCTGCTGACACAGTTCGGGGGCTTCATAGTGATTATTGCGATTGGTTTCGTGACCACGTCGCGTGAACAGCAGTTGCGCGGTCCGAAACACCCGAACTGTGACGGCCCGGCGGTAAAGAGTCGCAATAATCACTATCAGACGGACTGCTGTGATTGGGTACCGCCATCGACCCGGGACACCCCTGCCGCGCGAGACGGCCACTCGTGGGACACAGTGTCGGCAACAGCAGTCCGTACGACAGGGAGTCTCGAACGGCCCGAACCTGGACCGGTGAAGCGATCACGGCGTGGCGAGGCCGGCTGGACCCCTGGATCGGACTCCGGGGCAGACTGTCGCGGGCGACGTGTTTGCGGGACCAACCGCCCGGGCCTCCGGACGACAACCCGCGAACGACCGTTACGTCTGGGGGACGACGGCACGTACCGTCGACAGGATTAATATTAAAATTGATAATTTCGCCCTGTAGTGTAAGCGCCCTCGCTCGAAAGGAGGAGGTAGCCGGGGCGGCTCCCGGCGCAGGGTGGACCGTTGGGGGGTCCGTACCCGGGTGGCACCGGCCACGCCCGAGTGCCCTTTGCCGGTGCGACGACGCGTGACCGCTGCGAGTTCGGCCACCGGGGAGCACAGCCGAACTGGAGGGGGTGCCTGGCGCAGTGAACCGGTAGAACCATAACGGGGTTGGCAATAGCTGCCGCCATGAACGGAACGCACGTCTGCCGCAACTGGATGGCTGTCTTGTCCCGGCGGTCCGCCCAGTCGCACGCCATCTAGTTATCAATTTCGAAAACGTTGGGGCAAAAGTTACACACGATGCCGATTATTTTCGGGTGTGATCAGCTATCACCTCCGATAATACCCACCTCGATCCACCCGAAGGTACCGACGGGGACCGGACAAATATAAATGACATGATAAACCATACAAAACGATTTTCCGGGATAACTGGTAAGCGCAATGACGTGAGAGACCAGGACATCGTGAGGCGGGTAACCGATGCCCTCGCTCGGGCCGACCAGGCCGCCCCGGAGCAGTCCGACTACAACCTCCACGAGGACATCAACCCAACCGTCCTCCGGATGCTTGCCAATCACGAGCACACGCGGTGGGAACTCTCGTTCGACGCCCTGGACCACGAGGTCACGGTCACCAGTGAGGAAGGCGTCTTCGTGGATGGCGTCCGGTTTGACGCGAGAGAGGAGCCAATCTACGAGTAGAGGGTTCGCCTCGACGTGTCCGGCGGGAAGTCGACCCCACCCAACGGGGCGCTCGACGAAGTGTTCCGGCCACGATCGAGCGACAGCGAGACGCTCCCGGATGACGTCAGACGAACTCGGTGCGGTCTTCGTCACGGACGACGTTCCCGATTGGCTTCCGCGGTCCGTCCGACCCGCCCTGGCCCCGTGCCATCCACACGCGTTCCCAACGGCTGATGCCTTACTGGCTGTTGGAAACTCGTCCGAGGGCGTCCGATACAGTCTCCGGATCCGTCACGACAGGTGGTCCCGCCGTATCCGGCGAACAGTTGTTGCACCAGGGTGGACCGGGTGAGAGACCGTTCGCTACGCGTCGCTGTCGAGCAGGAGCGACTCACACAGTGCGTCAGCCCCGCTCTCGCGGCGGAGACGGCGCTGACGCGTCGCGCCGCTCTCGCGGTCGAGCAGGCGGTCCAGGGCTGGCACGTCGAGACGGTCGGCCTCCCGCCTCACCAGGTCGGACAGGTCCACAGTTTTCTCGAGCGCCCGGCCCAGCAGTGTTGCGTCGTGGCCGTAGCGCATCGCGCGCCACTTGTTCTCGTCGAGGAGTTCCCGCCGGTGGTGGTAGCCGCTCTCGCCGTCCTCGTAGCGCTCACAGAGGTCGACTACCAGCGCGTGGATGTATTCGACGAAGGCAAGCACCCGGTCGGGGTCTGCCTGACTGTCGGGGGTACGTACTTCGACGGTCCCGTGGGCGGAGTGGGGGCGGACGTCGTACCACAGCTCGCCCCGGTCGTCGATGGCGTCCGTCGCGAGCATCGTCTCCTCGAATCGGTCGAACGCCTCGTAGGAGTCGAAAACCGTCGGCATCCCCGTGTTCGGGAGGCCCTCGAAAATCTTCGCGCGAGCCGACTGCAGGCCCGTATCGAACCCACACCAGTACGGCGAGTTCGCCGACAGTGCGAGCACGAGCGGGAGGTGCCACCGGATCTCGTTGGCGACCCAGACAGCCTTGTCGGCGTCGTCCACCCCGATGTGGACGTGCAGGCCGGCGGTCGTATTGCGGTGCTGCGGATACTGGATACGGTCGAGCTGGGAGCGGTACCGCGGTTTCTCGGCGTGTTCGAGGTCCCGCCAGTTCGCCAGAGGGTGGAGCCCCGCGGCGGCGATCCTGTACCCGTGGGCGGTCGCGTGGTCGGCAAGCGCCTCCCGCACGGCGAGCAACTGCTCGCGCGCCTCGGCGACCGACTCGATGAGCGGCGTCTGCGTTTCGATGACGCATTTGAACAGTTCGTGGTCGAGCCGGTCCTCGAGGATCTCTGGGGGGTCGCTCCCGTAGACGAGCGTGTCCGTCCCGGCTGTTGGGCGACCCTGCTCGTCGACGACGAAAAACTCCTCCTCGATACCGAGCGTACCCATCCGACTGAAGTTCTCGGCGTCGCCGCGCTCCATCTTTCCTCCCGTTCGACCCCGCAGGCTAAAGGCTTTACCTCACGCGAGCCACAGTCACTCCCCGCCCTCACCGGCCCCGTCGAGGGAGTCGTCGACGTCCGCCCCGCGCTCCAGCCAGACACCCGGCTGGACGAACCGGTCGGACTGGCGGTCGCGGTTGCGCGCTGTCAGTGCACGCCACTCGCGCATGCCCGCCACGATCGTCTCGGCGTCGAAACCGATGGCGTCCCCGACAGCCTGGAGTTCGCGTGGGGCCCGCAGTTCCAGGTGACTCCGCGGGTTGGCGCTGACGACAAAAGGAACGTCGTACGCCGCGACGAGTTCCCGGAGCTTCCGGAGGTCCTGAAGCGTTCGGACGCGCGTCCCGCCAGCGTCTCGCAGGACCTGCCGGAGATTGAACTCGACCCGGACACCATTGCGCGCCGCCTCGCGAGCGAGGACGTGGTTGAAGTCACCGTCGCCGGCCATCGGGTGGGCGAGGACGTCGACAGCGGCCTGCTCGACGGCGAACCGGTTCAGGGCTGTCGTCCCGCCGTGGACGACGACGATAGTGTGATTCTCGCGGTGAGAGCCGAGGTAGCCGCTGGCCCGCGAGGGGTCCTCCGCCCGGATTTCGACGCCGGTCACCACGTCGACGTCGTACTGGTCGTGGAGCCCCTCGGGGTCGTACGACGCCGGCAGGTCGCCGTGGTTACGGACGACAATCCCGTCGTACCCGTACTCGCTCGCGGTCAGGGCAAGCCGGGAGACGGTGCTCTCCCCGTCCGGTCGGGCGTGGACGGCTTCGTACATCACAGCTCGTCGAGCAAGTCCGCGACGTTCTCGACGGCGCGCTCCTGGTTTGCCGGGTAGGCCTCGACTTTCGCGCGGACCGTGATGCCGTCACCGAGCGTGACTTCGCCGTTGAACGCAGCCTGTTTCGAGAGCGTGAGGAAAAACGAGCAGTTCTCGTCGACCCGCTGGTCGAGTTCCGACCGGATGCGGGCCAGTTCCTCCTCGGGGAGTTCACCGATGCGCGAGAGGACCGCCCGCATGTCCTCGGCGCTCTCGACGCGGGCCGAGAACACGAGGATCCGGTCCCCGAAATGGCCCTCCGACTCGGAAACGGAGAGCTCGAACTCCGCCGGGAGCAGCGTCCGGAGCGCCGCCTCGACACGCTTGTCGTCCTCGGTAGCATAACAGAACGCCCGCAGGTCGATGTAGTGAAGCGGGACCCCGGACATCGGTCGCACTACTCCTCGTCTGCGGGTTCGAGCGCGTCCGCCGGAACCCCCGCCTCCTGTCCCTCGTCGAAAGAGACGGTGTAGTTCTCGTCGCCGAACATCGTCTCGGAAACCCGGGTTATCTCGCCGACTTCGCCATCGTACTCGCTGTGCTCGTCGTGGAGCACGACGTTGTCGCCTTTCTCGAAGCTCATACCTGCCCATTCTGCACGGGAGCGTAAAAATTGAGTGAATCGGAGCCCCCGCCCGGGAAAGAGCGAACCGCAGGTGAAAGCTTATTCCCCTCACGCACGAACCAGCAGGTATGACTCTCCCATTCGCCCGCGAAGCGCTAGTGCAACGAGCGCCACCGACCGGGCGCAGATGACCACCATCGACGACCTGTGGTATCTCGCCGACGAGGCGGACCAGCAGGCCCACCAGACCTACCACCGGCTGAGGGAGCGCCACGCGGGGTTCACCGAGTTCGAGACGACAAAGCGCGTCTCCAGACGCCGGTTCCGGACTGTCGCCGCCCGCATCCGGGACAACGGAGCCCCGTACGGTGCCCACACGCTGGTCTATCGGCCCGGCGGTCATCTGCTCCTGGTGCGCCACGACGGCGTCGACATGTGGGTACTACCCGGCGGCGAGACCCAGGACGGCGAGCGGTTCCGCGAGGCAGCCGAACGTGAACTCGGGGAAGAGGCGGGTCTCGAGGCCAGCTACAAGGGGCTCGGGATGCTCGGTCGCGTCGACTTCTTCACCGACAACCACGCGACCTGGGGCGTCCTCCCGATCTTCGAGGCGGTCGCGGAGGACGAACCGAGCGTCCACGACCCCGACGGCGAGATCTCCGACGCGCGCTGGTTCGGGACGCTTCCCGAGGATACCCGCGACCGCGAGCAACTGGTCGCCTGGCGGGACCGCCGGTTCGGGACAGAGTAACAGTCAGCGATGCGAGACGAACGAACGCCTGACTGGGGCGCGGGAACTTTACGAGAAACACGGGTGTACGGAAACCCGCCGGCAACCCCATCAGGGAACTGGTGACGTCTTCGTTTCCTACCGAAAGGAGCTGCGAGTCCGGGACGCTGTCGTGGCGACGCGGTGATCACTCGTCGTCGGTGTCTGGGCCGTGTGAAACTCCCTCACGGTCGTCGGCCTGCATCCGGCGGAGCGCGGCACGCGCGTTCCCGGACTCGTAGCCGAAAAAGACCGACTCGCCGTACTCACCGACGACCCTCGCGGCCTTGATGAGGTTGTCCACGTCGATGTTGATCGCGTACAGTTCGACGCTGAAGGGCGCATCGAGGCGGTCGACGAACCCGCCGGCGATGACTTCCAGCCAGTAGGTCGTCCCGTAGGCGGTGTCGTACACCGGGACAACGAACTCGTCGACGTACTGGGAGAGTGCGTCCACGTCGATCCCGCTCCGCGTCTCGAGATGGCCGGGGTACGGGTCCGGGTACAACGTCAGGTAGAGGTCACCGGGGACGTGTTCGCGCGCCTCGGCCACGAAGTCGGTGATGACGGCAGTCCGCCAGGCCGAGCGATCCTCGAACTCGCTGTCGGCGAACCGACGGTCACACCGCTCGCACCGGCAGTACTCCGCCCGCGGGAAGCCAACGTCGTCGAGCCGGAGGTCCTCCCGGACCGCCACTGCGTCGTCGATCATCTCGAACAATCCCTCGCGGTACGGCTCGTGGGTCGGGCAGACGTAATCCCAGTCGAAGTACTTTCGATCACGAGTCGCCCGCTCGCCGTCGGCGTCGACCGGCGCGAGCGTCGGGTCACCCTCCACCGCGGCGTTGTCCCCGAAACAGGAGATCATGTTGATCCCCGCAGCAACCGGCTCGACTGCCCGGCCCGTCACGTCTTTCATCTCGAAGAACGCCCGGTCGAACTCGGCCCACGTCAGTTCCTCCTCGTTGCGCGTGACGATACCGTACATGGGGAGACTGTAGGCGTCGAGGTACCTAAGCGATTCGAGAGACAAAACACGACACCCACGGGAACGATGGCCCCGGCGTCGTGTCCAGAGCGGGCGCTGTGACGGATAGAGAAGGTAGTTGGCGGGCGATACGCCTCTCGCGACTCAGTCGTTGAGAACGAACCTGTAGACGAGTACGACAGCGATCAAAGCGACAACGAGAGCGAACTTTCTGGACATACGACTAACAGAACACGACGTCGCATTATAGCCTTTCCGGGACCTACCAGAACAGATATAAGTCGTAGGTGCAGATGATTCGGCCCTGCTGCGGGTCAGTTCCGCACAGGAGAGCCAACCGACGCATGAGTGTGACAGCAGTCCCGATCAGGCGATGTCGCGGCTGGTGTCGATGGAGACGTCCTCGACGAGATTGAGTTTGATCACGTCGTCCGGCGCGCGGCCGCCGCGAAACTTCGGGATCGAGAGGCGGTTCGCGACCTCGTCGCGGGTCGTGTCGGTCTCGAGGTAGAAGATGACGTCGGCGAAATGCTCGGTCGTATCCCGGAGCGGGGGGACGCTACGACCCTCGAGACAGTGAAGGATCGCCAGACTGTTGGTGTTGAAGATGTGGTTCTGGAGGTCGTTCATGAAACTCCGAAAGCGGGAGGGTGGTTCCTGGGACTCGAGTACGTCGAGCGGGTCGACGATGAGATTCGACGTCTCGGGAAGCGCGCTGATGAGTTTGCCCGCGTTGTCGAGCGGGGCCTCGCCCGAGATGTGCCTGACCGTCGGGTCACCGGTTTCGGCAGGGGTGTTCTCGATACTGTCGGAGACCGCCTCCGCTGTTCTATTCAATGATAACCAAAGCGTTCCACGGGTTGCGGTGAGTTCGTAGAGGAAAAGCTCCGCCTGACTCGATGGGCTCGCCGCGAGCGCGACCATGCTACCGGCTGGGAGACCACCATCGAGTTTGCGGTCGAGCACGTCGATGCCGGTCCGCAACCGGTTGGTCATGGTACGACCATATTCGAGATACCGTGGTGTAAAGATTCCGCCCCAATATCGAAATCGATGCTGGCCCCCAGCCGACTGTTCCGTCCGGCCACGAATAGCCGTCCTGTTCGCGCCGGCAGCGGTTCCCCACTGCTGGCTCGCTGCGCCTGTTTCCCTCACCGGGATGGCGCCAGTGTCGAGGACAGTCCCGCTGCAGCACTGTCGAACGCATCCCGTGTCCGGGCGTCCAGCAGAGGGTCGCCGTCGACAGTCGGAACGTTCGCAAGGACCGGAAGCTCGAGGTCGTTGCAGACGAACCGCGTCAGGTCCGCCGGGTCATCGCGGTGGCGCACGACGACACCGTCGATGATGGCCCCGAGTTCCCGCGCGGTGGTGGCAGTCCGGGCGGTGTCGTCCAGACACTGCGGGGTCGTCGTCGTCACCAACAGCGTTCGGTCGGCGTGGCGCAGTGGCCGGGTCGCGTCCGGCGTCGCTCCCGCCGGCGTATCGAGCAGAACCGGCCCCGGCCAGGCCGCGAGGCGAGTCAGCGCGGCCCCCACGTTCCCGCGCCGACCCGCTGTGATGACGCGGACACCCGCCTGTGCTGCTTGCTGGGACACCTCCCGGGGCGAGGCACCAGCCGCGAGCGCGTCGATGCCGTGCTCCCGAGCGGTCCCGGTGACGTGATGGAGTGCCGGCATATCACAGTCACAGTCGACGACAAGTGGCCGTTCGTCCGCTCGCGCAAGCGCCGCTGCGAGGCCAACGGCTGTCGTCGTTTTCCCGCAGCCACCCTTGCCACCTGCAACAGCGAGCATGGCGGTGCTTGCCCCCCACTCGTACAAAAACATCCGGGTGAAGCGAACCGGAGCGGGGGCGACAGGACACACCGAACCCGCAGCGTGTGCCGGAGTCCCGCCGCGACTGCAGGAGCGACCGCCGACCAGAGAGTGTTAGTGCGGGGAAGACCGAGAGTGGGTATGACGCTCGACTCCGACCGCTTCCGGGAGCTCGTTGGAACGTTCGCGACGGGGTGTACTGTCGTCACCATCACCGGGGATACGCACCACGGGTTGACAGCCAACGCGTTCACGAGCGTCTCGCTTTCCCCACCGCTGGTGCTCGTCTGTGTCGACCACGACACGAAAAGCTACGAACTGCTCGAGCAGGACGACGTCGACGGGTTCACCATCAACATCCTCTCGAAGGCCCAGCAGGACCTGGGCGACCACTTCGCCGATATCACGCACGTCGACGAAGACCCCTTCGAGACACGGACAGTCGACGGGCTCGACACGCACGCGCCGGTGTTCGAGGCGGTTCTCGCATATCTCGACTGCTCGCTGAGCGCAAGCCACCGCGAAGGGGATCACACGGTCTACGTCGGCCACGTCGAAGCCGGCGACGACCTCAACCCCGACGCGCCGCCGCTCGCGTTCTACCAGGGCGAGTGGGGCACCGTCGAAACCGACCAGTAACGGGGCCCACAGCCGACTGGCGCTGTGTCGGTGAACGGAAGAGAGGACCCCGACCTGCGCTGCGGGCTCGACGGCGACAGAACATCAACACCAGCCTGGGAACGAGGATGGCGACAATCACGGTCGTCCGCATCACCCTGTGGCGGTACCGGGTTCCTCGATGGTGTAGACCCGCCAGGGACCGTCCCCGCCGTCCGGTCGGAGCCGGAACTGGTGTTCCCACTCCTCGATGTCGGCGGAGTGTAACTCGACGACACAGACCGTCTCGCGGTCGGATTCGCTGACGACTTCGACTCCCGGAATGTCGAAATCGAGTTCGGTCTCGACGGCGTACTCCTCGGCAACCGCGGCGGTGTGTGGGCTAGCCTCGTGGAGCAGTTCGGCGACCATCTCCCGGTCGTCCTCGAGGAGCGCAATCGAGAACGTCCCCGCGACCTCCCGGGGCTGGGTCGGTAGCTCGCGGTCGCGGTACTGGGTCTCTCCCGACTCCGGGGGCTCGCCGCCACTGAGAGCGTTCGCACAGCCGGCAAGCGCCGCTACGAGAGCCGTCCCGCCACCGGCCAACAACTCGCGTCGTCGCATATCTTCGAGTAGGTGCGAGCGAGGTTAATCCTGTCGTCTACGGTATCTTCCTGTCGTCGACAGCCACAGCCGACGGACAGACAGCCGGGACCGAGTCATACGGACGGTTGTGATTATTTTCGGCAGGGACGTCCGATATACGGCGCATCAGCCCGCGAAACGTGTATGTTGTCACAGCAGAGCGGTAAAGAGTCACAACCGTCCGTATCAGTGCCGCCGTGCTGTCACGGAGTGACGAGCCCGAAGCCTGGACCCGTGTTCGTGGCAGCGTCGGAAAGGAGCACAACCGCCCGTCTCGTGCTGCCGGCTGTAAGTACGTGAAAATCTTCGTCACCGGGGGCCGAATACGTTCACAATGGTACAGCCGGCAGTCTCAGAGCGCGTCGAGCAGTCGGTCGATGTCCCCGGCCGTATTGAACGCGTGGACGGAGACACGACACGCGTGTGGCTCGGGGATCGACCGGATCCGGATACCGCTGTCGGCGAGTCGCTCGACGAGCGCGTCGGGGTCGTCAGCAGAAAACGTGACCAGCCCGGACGAGGAATCGGAGGGACTCACCAGCCGGTCGCTGAGCCCCTCTTTGAGCCGGTCGGTCAGCCGATCGATCCGCGCCTCGATCGTCCCGAGGCCGACAGCCTCGATGGTGTCGATCGCTTCCGCGAGAGCGACGTAGGGGGCGACCGCGGTGGTGCCGAGCTCGAAGCGGCGTGCGTCGGGACGGAACCTGGGCCCGCCGCCGGGATCAGAGACTGAAAAGTAGCCGATCCGCTGCGGGGCGAGTGTCCCGAGAGCGTCCTCGTCGACGTAGAGGAATCCGGACCCCCAGACGCCGAGAAGCCACTTGTGCCCCGACGCGGCGACGAAATCAGCACCCCAGGAACCGACGTCGACGGGCGTCTGACCGGGAGACTGGACGGCGTCCACGAGGACGCGCGCACCGGCGTCGTGAGCGATATCGACCACCTCCGCCACCGGGAGGTGCGTGCCGTAGTTCCAGCTCAGCGAACTGAGACACACCAGCCGGGCGTCCGTGACGGCGTCCTTGACGTCGTCGAGGTCGAGTCGACCGCGGTCGGTGGACAGTTCCCGTACCGTGATGCCCGTCCGATCCCGAAGCAGTGCCCAGGGAAGCTCGCCGGCGGGATGTTCGAGGTCCGTCCGGACGACGACGTCGCCCGCCGACCAGTCTATCCCCGTCGCGACGTGGTTGATACCCTCGACAGTGCCGCGAGTGAGTGCAATTTCCGCCGGCGTCGCACCGAAAAACGAGGCAACGGTCTCGCGTGTCGCTTCGAGCGCCTCGCGGGCGACCGTGTACATGCCGTCGCCACACGGGGCCTCGAACTGGTGACGGCGCTCGAAGTCGGTCGCGGCATCGACGACACGTCGGGGGCTGGGCCCGCTCGCACCGGTGTTGAGATAGCAACACGACGACAGCGCCGGCGTCTCGGCGCGGAGCGTTTCGGGATCCATACTCCCACTGCGTGCGCAGGCGGTTTCAACGCCGCGACTCGTCTCCGGGGATTACGCGAGCAACGTGACGACACCCGCCCCGAGGGCAACGGCAAGGAGTGTCGCGACGAGCGTGCCGGCAGCGTTGAGGACCGCCAGCCGGCGGTTCGACTCGAAAAGCAGGACGCTCTCGACTGCAAACGAAGAGAAGGTCGTGAACGAACCACAGAAACCGACACCGACGAACAAAAATACCGCGCTCGTAACCGGCGCGGCGAGGAGTGCGCCAAAGACGAAGCTCCCGACAACGTTGACGCCCAGCACGTAGAGCGTGCGACGTTCGAGCAACTCGCCAGTCAGGAACCGCGCCCAGGCACCGAGGACTGCGCCAGCACCCACAAACAGGGGGTCGATCACGCGGACCACCTCGCGACCTGCCGGCCGAGGAGGACCGCACCGAGTGCGAGCCCGTACGTGACAGCGACGTTGAGTGTCGCCAGCCGTGGCCCGAGGGAGGAAGTCTCGGCTGCGAAGGTACTGTAGGTGGTAAACGAGGAGCAGAAACCGGTCGCAATCAGGAGCCGGGTCGACGGTGTCAGCGAGTTTGCCAGCCGCTGGTCGAAGACGACGACCCCGAGCAGGAACGTGCCGAGGACGTTCGCGACGAGCGTGCCGACCGGAAACGCCGCCGGGAGCACGACTGCAACGCTGTGGCGCGCAACCCCGCCGGCGACTCCCCCGACTGCGATGAGAGCAAGCGCGGTCCGACGTGGCGTCGACAGCTCCGACATACCACCACCTGACGGGGTCGAGACTCAGGAGTCTGACGTTGTCGGAATCATAATTCTATGCTGACTCGATGGAAACGCTGGGACGCCATGAGACCGACCTGTATTCCATGCCACAGAGCACGTCGTGCTGACTGGCTGGAGAGATCGTCAAGGGGTTCGCGTCGAGAACGCGAACCTCGACGACCTCGCCCAGCGGTACGCTGGCGCGCAAGC
>JAZKTU010000028.1:0-23868 GCA_036625385.1 Halovenus sp.
GTGCCAGGCCTCGTAGCTCTCCTCGGGACGGGTATCCAGCAGCGTGAAGGACTCTTCCGTGTCGATCCTGTCTCTAAGCTGTGAGGCTGTGATCGTCTCGACCATATTGAGTAGATAGACACCGTATGGGGTTATAGCCCGGGTTGTCTCATGTCAGCAATTGGTCGGCGATTGTGTTCCGTAGCACCTCGCTGGTTCCCTCGTAGATCTCGTTGAGCTTGGCGTTCCGGTAGAACCGCTCGACCGGGAAATCCGTCGTGTAGCCGTAGCCGCCGTGGATCTGGATGCCCTCGTTTGCGACTTCTCGGGAGGTCTCCGAGGGGTACAACCTGGCCTGGGCTGTCTCTGATGAACTGCTCCCCACGGATCTTCTTGTCCGCGGCCTGGTGCATCAAGGCGCTGATCGATCTCGGTGAGCAGCGGGCCGCCGAGTTTTACGGCTCGGCGTAACGTCATACTGCCGGCTGTAAGTTCGTAAAGATATTCGCCACCCCGGGGTGGTGAATTCTTTCAACATGTTACAGCCGGCAGTATCAGCAGTCGGCTGCCAGTTCGCCACGCGTCGAACGGCACTTCCGACCCTGCTAACAGTCGAATTGGCTGAGAAAAAGATATGTCGAGCCGAGAGACTTCCGAGGAGAGAAGCCGCACCCTTGATATCATCTTGCGTGATGCTGACATCGGTGAGTAATGTCGACTTATTGTATCTATGCTCTGTGCTCTGTATGCAGCGCGCTGTTTGTATCAACTGTTGAGGGTTTCAACAAGGCCACCCGGACCTATCTCACCCGAACCCGGAACCGTCATGCACCTGTCTGACAGGGAATTAAGTTGGTTTCGCGTGAGGTATCGAGTAACATGGCAACGAGCCCCTCCACCAGCAAGACTCGGCCGAAAGAGAGGGCCGTCGAGAGCTATCTCGAGAGCGAAGTCCAGGCAGGTGAGAGCTACTTCAAATCCCGATTCATCGCCGATGACCTCGAGTTGTCGGCAAACGAGATCGGTGCAGTGCTGTATCGACTCCAGCAGGAGAGCGACCTGCTCGACATCGAACAGTGGAGTTACACCAACGGCACGACGTGGCGGATAACGTTCGCCGAGGACCGGGAGCAGAACGCCTGATAGTGATTAGTGCGACTGTTTACCGGTTCTTCACCACCCCGGGGTGGTGAGAGACCGGTAACGACTCGCACTAATCACTATGAAATCCCCGGGTGACGGGAGACCGAACCGTTCACCGATGTCGTTCTGGCTTCGTTGAAACCCTCGACTGATTACGGAAATGCGAGGAGAAAGCCTCGCGCTTGAGCGGGGAGGATGTCAAAGGCTTTGGCGGGCGTGCTAGAGAGAGGCAAAGAGTCAGCACACTGTGGAGGCGACCTGACACACTGGAAAGCAACCCTGCCGGTACCTGTCGGACACACTCTCCCGGACGCGGCGTCGGTGCAGGGGCGCGAAACCCGTGACTGTCGCCCCTGCGGGGTGTTTCAACCGGAGGCAACAGAGCGAACCGAACGGGAGGCGACCGTGTCCCCACTGAACTGAGAATTCCAGATAAGTTTTTGTAGAAGTCACCCAAACATGTGGCTATGAGTCCTCACTCTGACATATTGCAGGGCCACGAAATGGACGAAGAAGAGATATCAGAACTCCTGAGAGAGCAGGGAGTCGGCGTGCTTTCGATGGCAAGGGACGGCATTCCCTACGGGATTCCACTCTCCTTTGGGTACGGCGGCGGCGATCGGCTCTACTTTCTGTTTGCCGGCCACTCCGAAGAGGGAAAGAAAGTACTGTACGCCGAGCGAGCGGAGAAGGCGAGTTTCCTGGTGTACGAGATAGGCCCGGACGAGGGATGGCGGAGCGCAATTATCGAGGGAACGCTCGGTCGCATCACCATCGACGACTGGGAGACCGCCAGAGAGGCGATGGGGGACAACGCCTACCGACCGAATCTCCTCACGAACGTCGACTCGTGGGAAGACCCGCGTGTCTGGGCAGTCGAGATAGAGGAGTGGTCTGGCCGAAAAAACGACCCGCGGTGAGCCCGGCCATCGCGAGTCGTCCGCCGGCGGTGAGACCGGCCCTCGAAAGTTGTTTTCCGGTGTCGTGTCACGAGTTCGCCCGGACGAGAGCGAGGTTCGGACCGGCTACGGCTTCGCGGAAACCGACCTCGGATCGGATCTGGGATGCACGGACGGATCTGTCTCCGTCGCTCAGACTGTCGGCCCTAACAGTGTGAAAGAATTCGACACTGCAGGGTGTCGAACGTTTTGACGAACGGACGACCGGCAGTGTCAGGCCGGGTACGTTCCATCGAGTTGGGTCTGTGCGAGGACGTGTCCGTCCATCGCCGAGCCCAGTGCCTCCACATCGGTCTCGGCAGGGAGTTCGAGGGTCGTATCCAGCGCGAAGAGTTTGAACCGGTACCGGTGTTCTCGGTCGGGCGGGTTCGGCCCACCGTAACCGACGGTACCGTAGTCGTTCGTTCCCTCCGCCGCATTCTCCGGGTCCCAGTCCTCGGGGATCGCCGTCGTCTCGGGCGGAACGTTCCAGACGATCCAGTGGTCCCACACCATTCCCGCCGGCTCGACCGCGTCGGGGTCGTCCACGACCAGGGCCAGCGAGTCGGCCCCGTCGGGGACGTCCTCGATCTGTAGCGGCGGGTTCACGTTTTCGGCCTCGAGACCATACTTGTCGGGGATTCGCTCCCCGTCCCCGAAAGCCGGGCTGGTGAGTGTGAGGTCGCCCAGCTGGTCGATGTCGCCGGTCGCAGGGTTCGTGGTTTCGGACGGCGGTTCGTCGGAGTCTTCCTCAGCCGGGTCCTCCCCGTCGTCGCCCCCGAGGCAACCGACCGTGAGGACACCCGCCCCCACGATGACCGTCCGGCGCGTGACGGCGAGTCCGTTCGATCCCATGGGGGAGAGTTCGTTCGCGTGGTACGATATGTTTGCGCCTGAGGCAGGTGGCGGGGCTGCCGGGAGTGAAACTGGAGGCGTGTGGCCAGTAGATGGCCTGCCATCGGCAGAACGGCCACCACACGCCCTGGGAGAGCTGCTTGGCTGTCTCTGACACGGCTGGTTCGGCTCTCGCCGCGTCCGTAGCACGGGAGCCGTGCGCCCGGGCAGACCGGTTAAATGTATCCGGAGCGAACACGAACGCATGTCTCCTCGTTCCGAAGCGCCGACACCGCCCGAAGGGTTGCCTGACGACATCGTCGCAGATCTGGACCAACTGACCCCGGAGGAACTCCGCAAGACGATCATACACGCCAGAGAACTGCTCCAGTCTCACGAGGAGGTGGAGTCCCCAGTCGGACCGAATGCCGGAGAAGACATCATCCGGGTCGACGAGCGGGAGGGGTACACCGAAGTCGTGAAACAGGTCACCTGTGGCGAGGGCTGTGAAGACTGTCCGCACGGCCCGTATCTCTACCACGTCAGGGAGGAACAGCGACCCGAAGGCGGGACACACACCAACTGGACGTTTCTCGGGGAAGTCGAATCCGATAACGGGGAGCTATAAGTCCGTTGCAACGGCTCTTCCCGTTGTCGCCGGGCCGTCGGGAAAGCAGTTGTCGGAACGGTTTTTGAGAGGGGGGGCCATGAGGGGATATGCAGACGATAAAACGGCGGGCGATCTACTATGTCGTGTCCATTGCGGTGCTCGTCGTCGTCGCGTCGGTGGCGTACGATATCGCCATGAAGACGTTCGAGCCCGGGCAGTACCCGCCACCTGAGACAGATATCTCGCTGCTGCACTCGATGCAGGTCGTTGTCGAGACGTTCACGGCCACGGGCTACGGCTCCGACTCCCCGTGGCAGAGCAAGGAGCTGAACATCATGGTGATGCTTCTCGACATCACCGGCGTGGGACTCTTTTTCGTCGCGCTGCCGGCAGTCGTTCTCCCCCTGTTCCGGGAGGCCCTCTCGGAGTCGGCACCGACGACAGTCGACGAGGATCTCCGCGACCACGTCGTCATCTGCACGTTCAGCGACCGGGTCGAGACGCTCATCGACGAACTGGCCTCCCACGACGTCGAATACGTCCTCGTCGAACCCGACGAGAAGCGCGCGGTTTCCCTCCAGCGGCAGGGACACCAGGTCGTCCACGGGGACCCGGCTTCCATCGCCGACCTGGAGCGGGTGAACATCCCGACCGCACGGGCGCTGGTGGCGGACATGACGGACCAGGCCGACGCGAGCGTGGTCCTCGCGGCAAAAGAGATCGACGAGACAGTTCGTGTGGTCAGTGTCGTCGAGGACGCGGATCTCGAGTCGTACCACCGACTGGCCGGCGCGGACGTCGTCACCACGCCGCGGAAGGTACTCGCCGAGAGCCTGGCGAACAAACTCACGACAACGGTGACCACGGACCTCGGGGACGCCATCGAGGTCGGCGAGGACTTCGACATCGTCGAACTGCCAATCCAGCACGGGAGCCAACTCCACGGACAGACACTCGGCGACAGCGGTATCCGGGAGAAGTACGGCGTCAACGTCATCGGGGCGTGGTTCCAGGGGGACTTCGAGAGTCTGCCGCCGCCGGAAGCCGTCCTCGAAAGCGGCTCGGTGCTGCTCGTCACCGGCAAGGAGTCCCAACTCGAGCGCCTCCAGCAGTCGGCGCTCTCGACGGTCCGTAACGCGCGCCGGGATGATGCAATCATCGTCGGGTACGGCGTGGTCGGACGGACTATCGCCGGCCTGCTCGAGGACGCCGGACTTCCGTACACTGTCGTCGACGAACGCGGGATGCCAGGCGTCGACGTCGTGGCCGACGGGACCGACCCCGACACCCTTCGAGAAGCGGGCGTCGCAGACGCCAGTTCGGTCGTCCTCGCACTCCCTGACGAGACGTCGACCGAATTTGCAACTCTGGTCGCTCGGGACCTGAACGCATCAGCGGAGATCATCGCTCGCGCCGACGACGCCAACGCAGTCCGGAAAACCTACCGGGCGGGGGCAGACTACGTCCTCTCGCTGTCGGCGGTGACTGGCCGGTCGATCGCCGACGCGCTCCTCGAGCGCGAGGCTATCCTCGCTATCAGATCGGGGGTCGAGGTGATCAGGACGACCGCCCCGGGGCTTGCCGGTGAGACGCTCGAATCCGCCGACGTTCGCGAGCGGACAGGCTGTGTTGTCGTCGCAGTCGAGCGCAACGGGAGCCTGCTGACCGACCTCGGCCCGGGGACTCGGATCGAAGCGGGCGACGAACTCATCGTCGCCGGGACCGATACGGGGGCGAACCGGTTCGTCGAACTGTTCGGGTGACTACCCGGTCATTGCCAGGGTCGGGAGCGTACCGGGTGAGCCCCCACCTGAAGGGACTGTCACAAGGCTCTCGGCGTAAGCCAGGGGGAGCCTCCGACCCCCAGCGGCGTGCGCCGGGGGAAGAGAGTCGGGGAGTTTACGCGAGCGCTGTGATCTCGGAGGCCTGACCGGTTTCGACGAAGATAACGACGCTGTCGCCCGCTTCGAGTTCCACGTCACCACGGGGCGTTATCAGCGACCCGTCGCGCGTGATCGCGCCGATGACGAACTGCGCGCTGATTTCGGTGTCCAGGTCCTGGATCGGCGTGCCGACCAGCGCGCTATCCGGGCCCAGCTCGAGTTCGAGTACCTCGGCCATTTCGTCTTCGAGAAAGGAGAGGTTCTTCGCGACACTTTCGTAGGTGAACCGGATGATCTCCTCGGCGGTCACTTCGCGTGGGTTGATCGCGACGTCGATACCGACCTCCTCGAACAGCGTGACGTACTCGGTCGTATCGACGACGGCGATCACGCGGTCGGCGCCCAGCCGTTTCGTGAGCACGGAGATGAGAAGCGTCTTCTCGTCGGAGTCGAGCGACACGACGACGATATCCGCTTCGTCGACGTGCTCGCGGGCGAGAAACTCCATATCCGTCGCGTCGTGTTCCATCACCAGCGTGTCGGGCAGTTCCTCGGCGAGAAACCGGGCCCGACTGCTGTCCGCTTCGATAAGCCGTGGCTCGAGCGACCGTTCCTCGAGCAGGCTGGCGGTGTGGAAGGCGATTTCGCTGCCACCGATGAGCACGACGTCGTCGGCGCTATCCGGAGTCCGTTCGGGAGCAATATCCCTCGCGAACGACTGCACACTCTCCGGACTCCCGACGACGACTGCCCGATCCCCCGGTTCGATGACCGTTCCGCCTTTGGGGAAGAGCAACTCGCCGTTCCGGAACAGCCCGGTAAACGTGAGTGACTCGAACCGGTCGGCCTCGGCGATAGTCTGGTTCGTCACCGGACTATCGGCTCCGATCTCGAACTCGGCCATCTGGACGAGTCCGTCGACAAACGGGTCCGTGTCGATCGCCGCCGGGAGGCCGATCACCCGGACGATGTTTTCAGCCGTCAGCAGGTCCGTACAGAGGAGGAGATCAGCATCAAAAGCGTCGTTGTTCCGCTCCCACGTCCGCAGATATTCGACCGCTTTCGTCCGCGCGACGGTAAACGGGTCGCCGAGCGTCCTGGCGGTGCCACAGGCAACGAGGTTTGCCCTGTCGTCGCTCGTGCACGCGATGAACAGGTCCGCGTCGGCGACGCCCGCCTCCTCGAGCACGTCGATGTCGACACCGTTGCCGGCGAGCGTGAGAACGTCCAGCTCGTACTGCAGTTGCTTGGCGCGGTCCTCGTCGATCTCGACGACCACCACGTCGTGCTCCTGCTCCAGGCTGGCGGCAGTAGACGTGCCCACCTGCCCGGCACCGATAATGACAACGTGCATGCTTGCACCAGCAACGCGACTCACAAATGGATTACTATGCCGCGTCTTCTGACGAAAACCGGCACTCGCCGGTCATACGGACTGGGACGAGTCAAGACCGTTGCGACCGCACGACTGCGTGCAGTCGTACCGGTACGTAGTCGAAACAGTCCGTATCAGTCTGTCGCCCCGACGTTTTGCTCGCTCTCGAAGCAGGCAGGGTCGGGTTCGATACGGGCGTACTCGACGGCCCGCTCGCCGAGCGTCCTGACGCGATCCGCGACCCTCTCGTCGACGAACTCCCCGTCCGCGAACTGTGAACTGGCAGAGGGGATGGCTGCCTGATGGGGGAGAACCCACGCGTTCAGAGCGCGACAGACCGAGCGCAGATGCTCGAGTGTCGTGATGGGGAACTTGCCACCGGAGACGCCAAGCAACCCGACGGTGGTCTCCTCGAACTCGTCGAAGCCACAGTAGTCGAGGGCGTTTTTTATCCCCGCGGAGTACGAGCCGTGGTACATCGGTGAACCGAGAACGACCGATTCGGCCCCGCGGATGGCCCGCCGCAGGCGCTCCCCGTCACCGGCATCGTCCGTGTCCGGGTCGTACACCGGCAGGTCGTACTCGCGCAGGTCGAGAAGCGTCGTCGATGCGCCGCGGTCGGACGCTGCCTCGAGCGCGTGGCCGAGCGCGAGGCGGGTGTAGCTACTGTCCCGGAGACTGCCACAGACCGCGGTGACGTGGGGTGGGGTCGACATACGCCTTCTTCGGCCGGGCCCGATTTATGTCTGCGGGGACGGGCGCAACGTTCAAGCGCGCGCCGCGTCTGGTGAGAGGCGACGTGAACTCCGAGTTCGCCTTCGAGTTGGGGGTCTGCCAGTGGGCCGAACACCACTGGCCGCCTGCAGAGGAGCGGGAGAAAGCAGTGCTGGTCGCGCGCCAGCTCGGAACGAGACGCCGGCGCTGGGACACGCTCGTCGTCGAGTGCGACCAGCAAGCGCTCGCGGCACGCGCCCGCTTTGGCGACCGCCGGCTGGACAGTGACCTGCTCGGTGTCGTCCGGCACGCCCCCGCCGAGTGGTCGTGGTACCGCGACGCACTCCCCGAACCGGACTACCCCTGGCGGTACGTCCGCGAGGCGGTCAACCGCGCCGCGGAGCGGGGGCTCGTCGACCGTAGAACCGGCGATGGCGGTCGGATCGAACTCCGGCGACGGTGGCCCTACCCAGACTGGGTCGAACGCATCGTCGCCATCGAGAACAAGCCGGACCTGGACGCCAGCGCAGCGCGGACGCTCGCAGCACAGCTCGAACGCGACGTGGCACTCGGCCTCGCCGACGAGGTGTGGGTCGCCACCGCCGCGACGGACGGAGCCGTCGAGCCGGTGTTGCTCGATGACCGCCCCCTGGAGGCGGGTATCCTGGCCGTCGCGTCCGGGGAGCGCGGCGTGGACAGCGCGGAGGTCATCTGGCACCCCCGGACGCTCCCGGTGGACGAACCGGGGACCCGTATCCGCGAGCGACCCGACGGCGGCGGACACGATGCCTCCGCCTGCCGGTTCGAGTACGCCGATCCCGGGTGGAAGGCGGGCAAACGCCTCGAGATCGCCGAGCGGGCCTACGAGCGGGGCTGGCGCTCCTATGCCGATTCGATGCGGCCGGACTGCCGGCACTTCCGGTTCCGGCCCGAAACCGATGTCGCGCGGCCCTACTGCGCTGCCAAAGACTGCCACCAGACGCCGGCTGACTGCGGCGCCAGTTGTGGTGCGTTCGAGCCCGAACCGCCGACGTGGCGACAGCAGGGCTGGCCGATCGAGGGCGGGCCGGGAGCCGGGCTCAAACGGCTGCTCGACCGCCAGCGTGCGCGGACGCGGCCCGACGACCGCAAGCAGTGAGCCACACCACGGAGTACCAGCCGAGAGGGAGTTCACTCCTCGATCTCGAGACGGATCGCATCGCGCTCGACGGCGAGGCGGAAGGTAGGGACGGTCCGGCGGACGCGCTCGACGAGGCTCCTGTCGGCCAGCGTGTGGAGCGCCGAGCGAACGTCGTCGACGTCGGGGTCGGTGTCGGTCGCATCGCGGACGTCGTGGAGTGTGGCGACGACGCTCTGTGGCTCCCCATCCGGGGTCGGGAGGACGTCGAGCACCCGCTGCTGGAGCCTCGTCCCGGCGACGACGCGCTCCCCCACGTCGCCGTCGCCGTTCCCGACGACCTGTTCCGCCCCGGGGGTCGCACAGATGAGGCTGTCCGCGTCACGGTAGTAGAACTCGCCCAGTTCGTTCTCCAGGTAGCGGTGGACCTCGCTGCCGCTTTCGAGCCCCCAGCGCTCCTGCAACTCGGCGTTTTTGGTCGGCTGCAACTCGACGATATCCGCCAGCCGGGAGCGTTCCTTCTCCGAGAGACTCATCGTGATAGTCTACACCGAGGGGGGTAATTCACGTTTTGGATTCGACCGGCAAGCGGCGGTCGGGCGGGGCGGTTCGCCGGTCGGGGAACCGTTCACTCCTCCTCTTCGTCGTTAATGTTGAGTTGAGCAAAGAGGCGAGCAGTCACGACCCGTTCGACGATATCGAGCAGTTGCCCGTCGTCGTTCGTGTAGTCAGCGAAGATGCCGAGCGGGAGTTCACCGCCGGCCATGTCGTGGTGGCCGCCGGCACTCCCGACGTCCTCGAACGCGTCGCGGAGGACGTTCCCGATGTGGATCCGTGGGTCCGGCGACCGGGCACTGACCTGGATCGCGTCGTCGATGATGCCGAAAACGACGACCGTTTCGACGCCCTCGAGCGTGGCGAGATAGTCCGCGGCCTGCGGGAGCGCGTCCCGCTCCGATGTGCGCCCGACGTGGGAGATAAGCACTGCCGACTGGGTCCGCCGGTTGGCGATCGCAGTCCCGATGGCGTCGAGGGTCGCCCCGGTGACCGACGGCGTCGACAACGTCCGAAGTAGGTCCTCGTCGACGTGTGCCTGCAGGAACCCCGCCGCCTCGTACTCGGCACCGGTCGCCCCGCGGAGGAAGTTGAGCGTCTCCCGGCGGATGGCAAACAGGAGTGCCGTCGCGAGCGTCTCATCGACCTCGACGTCCAGGGCACGGACGTACTCGGTGAGCATCGTCGCCGCTGCCCCCATCTCCTCGCGGTGGTCGACGAACCGGGCGTCGATGTCCTCCGCAGGGTGGTGGTCGATGACGATGTCCACGGCTGTCCCTTCGGGCACCGTGTTGTTCGCACCCGGAACGGAGTGGTCGACGAACGCGAGCAACGACCCCGAGGGCCGGTCCTGGACGCTTTCGGGGTCGAACGGTTGGAGGTCGATATCCAGCAGGTTGACGAACGCTCTGTTTTGCTGGTGGGAGATGTCGCCGCTGTAGAGGATGTGCCGCTCGTCGATGCCTGCGTCTGCCGCGAGCCGACCCAGCGCGAGTGCGCTCGCGAGACAGTCCGGGTCCGGGTTGTTGTGACAGACGATGTTGAGTTCGTTTCCCTCGGCGAGGAGGGACTGGAGTGTCTCTGCCTTGCTCATCGGCAGATGTAGAGTCGCGACACACTTAGGCCTGAACAGTTCACTCCGCTGGCAGATCCGCGAGCGTGCCAACCACGTCGTCCCAGTGACTCCCCTTCCAGAAGTACTGTCCGCAGTCCCCGCAGCGCCAGACGTCGACCGCTGCTGGATCCGGGGCGTACTCGGGTGTGGTCGTGGTCGGGTCGACGCGCGACAGTGGGCCGTTGCACGCGCCACAGAAGGCCGGCTCCGCCGTCGGTTCGAGTGGAAGGCCCGCAGCACGGAGTTCGGCGAGTTTCCCCTCGACGTCGCGGCGCTCGAGCAGGATTGACGCCCCGGCCCGCGCGGCGAGGTCCCTGTCGCGGGTGACGACGGTCCGATCCGTCTCGCGGGCGTAGCCGAGAATCTGGTCGTCGGTCTCAAGTCCTTCGTCGAGCACGTAGACAGTGTCGTGGCCACACATGCGCAGATAGGTCGTCAGCCGCCCGAGCATCGCGTCGAGTAGCAGACGTGTCATGAGAGGAAATCGCGGACACCGGCGACCTCACGGGCGTTGAGCAGGTCTCCCGGCTCGGCCCAGCCGCGGCGGGCGGTGTGTACGCCGTACCGGATGTGCGCGTAGCTGTCCGGGTGATGGGCGTCGGTGTTCACTGCGATGGTCGCGCCAGCATCGAGCGCCGTCTGGACCGCACGGCCACGCAGATCCAGCCGGCGGGGGTCGGCGCTCACCTCGAGGGCTGTCCCGGCGTCGGCTGCGACCGTGGCGAGTCGCTCGACGTCGAGGTCGAGCCCGGCACGCTCGTTGAGCCGTCGCCCGGTCGGGTGGCCGATGATGTCGACGGCAGGGTGGCGCGCAGCGGCACAGAGCCGGTCGGTGCCGTCGCCGTCCAGCCCCGCATGTGGCGAGGCAACGACGACATCCAGGTCTGCGAGCAGGTCGTCGCCGACCGACACGCCACCGTCGGCGTCGATGTTCGCCTCCACGCCGGCGAACACTTCGATATCGGCGTCGTCCCCCGCTGCCCGGATCTCGGGGAGCTGGTCGCGGAGCCGGTCGTCGTCGAGACCGACGCCGCCGACCATCCCCGGCCCGGTCGCGTGATCGGTGAGACAGACGTAGTCGTGGCCGAACTCGGTCGCACCGGCGACCATCTCGGCGACGGTTGCACGGCCGTCCGACCACTCGGTGTGCAGGTGCAGGTCCCCGCGGACGTCGTCGTGCTCGACGAGGGCCGGCAGGTCGTTCGCGGCAGCAGCCGCCACCTCACCACGGTTCTCGCGCAGTTCGGGCGGGATCCACGCCATGTCGAGGGCGTCGTAGACACCGGTTTCGGTCTCTCCGGCGACTCGCTCGCCCACGCGCTGGCCCTCGCCACCGGCCTCGCTCACGTCGAAAACGCCGTACTCGTTGACCTTCAGGTCGCGCTCGATGGCACGGTTGCGCACCGCGACGTTGTGGTCCTTGCTGCCGGTGAAGTACTGGAGGGCAGCGCCGAACTCGTCCGGGTCGACGACCCGGAGGTCGACCCGGACCCGCTCCACCCGGAGGCTGGCCTTGTTTGTGCCGGCCTCGATGACCGTGTCCGCCTCCGGCCAGTCGGTGAACGCGTCGACGACAGCGGCGGCGTCGACGCTCCCCGCCAGGACATCGACATCGCCGATTGTCGGCCGGAACCGCCGTAACGACCCCGCGAGTGCACACCGCTCGACGTCGGCCACGTCGAGGAGGTACTCCCTGACACGTTCACCGCGCGGGAGGGCGTCACCGAGGAGTTGCCGACTGTGGGCCTGCCGGGCGAACGCGATTCCGTCGAGGATGTTCCCCTCGGTCGTCTCGCCAAACCCCGAGAGTTCCCGTATTTCCCCGGCCCGTGCAGCCGATTCGAGATCGTCCAGGTTCCTGACACCGAGTTCCTCGTAGAGCCGGCCGACGGTCTTCGGGCCGACACCCTCGACACGGGTCAGCGCGTCCATCTCGACGGGGAGTTCCGCGCGCAGTTCCTCGAGTTCCTCGATCGTGCCCGTCTCGATGTACTCGACGACCTTCGCGGAGATGGCGTCGCCGACGGCGTCGATCTCCGCGACGGCGTCCGGTCCATCAGCCGCGAGCGTCTCGATCGCCTCGGGATGGTCGCGGATGTTCTCGGCCGCGCGCCGGTAGGCCCGCGGCTTGTATTCGACGTCTCTGGCCTCGAGAAGGTCGGCAAACTCCTCCAGCCTGCTCGCAACTTCGCCGTTGCGGCTCATGACGGATGGTAGTGTGGGTCGCAAATAATTGCTGTGTCGTAGGTCGCCGTGGCCAGGGATGCCCGGACAGCGGTCACGGTCCCCTTCCGCGGCCGGAGATACCGTGCCCGGATTCGTCGTCGGCGTTGCCGAGTGCCTTCTTGAGGAACTTCATCCAGCGTTTCCGGTCCTGTGCCTCCTGTTTCTTTGCCTCCTGCTCGAGGTCGCCGGGCTGGAGCGTCTCGAGTTCGTTCAGCGCGCGGTCGATGCCGATGATCGACTCGGCGAGGCGTTCGCCCTCCGCAAGCGTGATATCCCCCTCCTCGATGCGTTGCTTGCGCTGGAGACGCTCCCGGCGGAGGTTCCGTTTCGCCTGCTCGACGCGGTCGCGCTCGCCCGGAGGGACCGTCTCGCGTTTGCGTATCTCGAAGACGAACTCCTGCAGGGGGACCTCCTCACCCTGGACGGTGATACGGTCGGGAATGGAGGCACCGACCGTCGCGCCCTCTCGCTCGATGCGCTCGAGCAGTTGTTTGCGCTCGAACTCCTTCACAGTCAACGGGAGGGGGCGCCGTCACTTCGCTCTGTCGGACCGGCGACGCGGGCGCGTGGCTGTATGACGCACCTATGACGCTGGGCTGCACCGCTGAACGGGACGGATCAGACGTCGAAGACGACGTACGCGTGCCAGCCACCGTCGGTCCGGGAGATGTCCATGTCTGCGTACGTGACGGCCTTGAGGTCCCGGGCGGAGACAGCCTCGAGGGGGACGCCGCGGTAACTGCCGGTGAACTCCCAGTTGGCGTCCGTCTCCCTAACGGTCCCCTCGTTGTCGACAGGAAGAACCCCGCGGACGTCCCGTTCGTAGATGAGTTCGTCGAGGTAATCGAACAGTAACGCTTCGCGGCCCTCGGCAGTCACCTGGACCTCGAACCGGCTGCCGTCCGCAGGGACGGTCTCGCACATCGCAGCGGCCATGCCGTCGGCGACGGCCGCGAAGGTACCGCCCAGGGAGTCGCCGGTTGCCTCGACGGCGACGTCGGCCGTGTGGTCCTTGAGGTCGTAGGGCATCGTGTCGACCGAGGGGGAGGGCCACCGAAAGGATTGCGCTCCGGCGCAGCCAGCGGTAAAAAGTTAAGAGCCTCGCAGCCGGAGTGACAAGTAGTGAGCGTCAACATCCAACGGCGGGTGGTGAGCCCGGGCAACGACGAGTACGTCGAGCGTGCCTGGCGGCTCAAAGAACGCATCCGTCGTTCGGACGGTGTCCTCCGGCAGCGCAGAAGTTTCTTCACCAACGCGTACAGGCGCTCGACGGTCCATCTCTACCTCGACAAGAGCGCGGATCAGCTCATCGGCTTCGCTGCGGTCCGCCGTGACGGGTACATCCTCTTTCTCGCCGTCGACCCGGAGTACCGCGGCCAGGGCTTTGGCAAGCGACTGGTCGCAAGCGTCGCCGAGGAGCACAGCACCGTCACCTGCCACGCCCGGACGACAAACCAGGGCGCGCTGGCCTTTTACAAATCGCTCGGCTTCGAGGTGAAGCGCCGTATCGAGAGCTACTACGAGGACGGCGGCGACGCCTACTACCTCCAGCTCGGCGAGGAAGGAGGGATCCGGGACCGGCTGGCGAGTCTGCTCGGCCGGTAGCCGTCCCTGCGGCGCCATCGCGGGAGGGAGCACAAACCATATTGTCGTGCTCGGAGAAAGGAGAGCCGTGCAAGAGCGGACGCGGGCGTACCTGCGTGGTCGGTTCGGCGACTACTACCGGCGGGCGGAAATTCGGACACCACCCGCGGGGCACGAGCGCGAGTGGGGCTACGTCCCGTGGACCGAGGGGCCGGGCGAGACGTACGTCCGGCACAACGCCATGCTCGATATGGGTGGGCTCTCCGACTTTCTGGCCCGCGAGCGTCCGCGCCACGTCTACTTCTCGGCGGGACGGTACGAGAACCCGAGCGCGTCGACGATGCAGGAGAAAGGCTGGAAAAGTTCGGACCTCATCTTCGACCTCGACGCCGACCACCTCCCGGCGACCGGGGTCGACGACAGCTACGCCGAGATGCTCGCTGCGTGCAAGGAGGCCCTGTTTCGTCTGCTCGATTTCCTCGAGACGGACTTCGCGTTCGAGGAGTTGCAGGTTGTCTTCTCGGGGAGTCGGGGGTACCACGTCCACGTCCGCGACGACAACGTCGAGCACCTCGACCGCGACGCCCGACGGGAAATCGTCGATTACGTCCGGGGCATCGGCCTGGATCCCGACGGCCTCTTTCGGACGGAGATGCGTGGCAACGTCACAGCCCGGGTGCTCCCGACCGAAGGCGGGTGGGGACGGCGCGTCCACCGCCGCTTGCTCGACTTTGTCGAGGAGCTCGAACGCCTCGATCGGGCGGAGGCAATGGAGCGCCTGCAGCAACTCGACGGGATCGGCGAGGGCCGCGCCGACACAGTGTACGGCGCCATCCAGCAAAACCCCGAGGCGATCCGGGCCGGCAACATGGAGGCCGGGGGCGTCGGGATCCGGACGCTGGTCGAGTCGCTGGTCCACGAGGTGGTCGCCGAGCAGAACGCCCCCATCGACGAGCCAGTCTCGACGGATACGAACCGCCTGATACGCCTGCCGGGAAGCCTCCACGGCGGCAGCGGGCTGGCAGTACGGCCGATCGAACGCGACGCAGTCGAGGCGTTCGACCCGCTCACCGACGCCGTCCCCGAGGCGTTCACGAGCCACGAGATCGCGGTGGAGGTGGCCGACGGTGGACGGGTCGAGCTCGGTGGCGATAGTTTTATGCTGGCGGAGGGTGTCCACACCGTTCCAGAGTACCTCGGCGTGTTTCTCATGTGCAGAGGCCGCGCCGAGAAGGGGAAAGAATGAATCTCGACGAGTTACAGGCCGCGCGCGACCGGGAGCGCCAGACCGACAAGCTCCAGCAACTGCGCGCGTCGTTCTACGCCGACGCGGGCGAATTCATCCAGCAGTTACATGCAGAGCGCGAGCGCGCAGCCGAGCGGGCCGACGATCCCTTCGACTCGCCGGAGGTCTCACAGCTAACCGACGAGATCCAGACTGCGGAGCAGACCGTCGAGGCGATCTACGAGAAACGCGTCGGCAAACTCGTGAAGGCCGCCTCTTTCGCTGCCGCGGACCTGCCGGCGGAGGTCGACGGAATGACCGACGAGGAGGAGGCCCTTTTCGACACGCTCGTCGCCGATATCAAGCAAAACCGCGAGCACGTCCTCGCAGTGCTTTCTGGCGAGAACGACCCGGACGACGAGCGACCACCCGCGACGGAAGCGACGCCGGGCGGGGACGCACCGCCGGCTGTCGTGGCGTCCGCACGCGACCAGTCCGATCCGGTCGACGAAACGTCCGCAGAAGTCGGGAACGGACCGCCACAATCGGGGAGAGACGAGCCCCGGTCCGGCGTAGACGAGTCGGGAGCTGGCGGGGGCGAACAGCCAGCGGGGTCGCCCCAGCCGAGCGACTTCACGGCTGCGGCGATGGGTGGGGACGAAACGCCGGACGCGGACCCGCAGGTCAAAAACGACGGGGGAACACAGCCGTCAGCGAGTCTCCAGCAGGGACAGCAACCCGACGGGCACACACAGCCAGCCAGCACGGCAGGGAATCGGGCCGGCGGGAGCGAAGAGACCGGAACAGCCGCCACGTCGGCCCAGGAGGGAAGCGACGGACGGCAGGTCGAGCGCGAGACAGTCCGCATCACGTCGGACGTGAATACGTTCGTCGGGTACGACGACCGCGAGTACGACCTCGCGGAGAACGACATCGTACAACTGCCCGCGACGAACGCGGGGCCGCTGCTCGAGCGTGGCGTCGCGGAGAAGATGGACTTTTGAGGTTCAGCTCTCGGTGGGACGCGTTCCGAGCGTCAGCGGCGCCTGCTGGCGTTCGTTGTCGCGGATAAACTCGACTGTGATCGTGTCGCCGGGAGACGTCTCGAGGGCGAGAAACGCGGAGAGGCGTTCCTGGTCGGGGATTGCCCAGTCGTCGAGGCCGACGATCACGTCGCCGCCGACGGGGTCGGCCTCGCCCCGCCTGACCCCCTCCGGGTCGTTGGAGCCACGCAGGACGCCGTCCGCAGGCGCTCCGTCGAGCGCCTCGTTGACGTACACCCCCCAGGAGACTGGCAGGTCGTTGAGGCGGATGATTTCCGGGGTGACGCTTCGCAGGCCGATTCCCATATACGAATGGTCGTGGTTGCCCTGGCTGATGAGGTCCGGGACGACGTTCCGAACCATTGCAGCCGAGATGGCGAAGCCGGTGTTGTCCCCGCGGCCGGCGCTGACGACACCGACGACCTGCCCGTCGAGGGTGATGAGCGGGCCGCCGCTGTTACCGGGGTTGAGCGCGGCGTCAGTCTGGACGCCGTCGGCGATGGAGAAGGGGCGTCCAGGCATGGGGATCGTCCGGTTGCGGCCGCTGATGACGCCGGTCGTGAACGACCCGGTCAGGCCGAACGGGTTGCCAAGCGCCGCGATCCGTGTCCCGACGGCCTTCGGGCGGTTAACCAGCGGCAGCGGTGTGGCCTGGTCGGGCTTTCTCTCGACCTCGATGACTGCGAGGTCGCTGTGAACGTCCGTCCCGACGATGCTTGCCTCCCGCCAGCCGGTGTCGGTGAACCAGACGTCCGTCCTGTCGGCGCTCCTGACGACGTGCTCGTTTGTCACCATGAAGTGGTCCTCGTACACCCAGGCAGTACCGCCGGCTGTCTGCCCGAACTGTTCGACCTGTACGGCGCCGACGGAGTCGATCGCCTCGCGGTAGACGTCGGTGAACTCAGACTCCGACGGCGGCTGCTCTCGTGCGCTCTCGGGTGCGTCCAGTTCTTCGGGAAAATCCCCCTCCGGGCTGGGCTGTGGAGCATCCGATGCGGGGGATGTCTCCGACCCCGGCGCGGCGTCCAGACAGCCCGCAATCGCCGCCGAGAGCCCGGCCCCAGCTGCTGCAAGCAATCGCCGTCGAGAAACCTGATCGTCCATAACAATGCATAGGCTAGGAGAAGCATAAATGGCCGGCCGGTCGTGCAGCCAGCGCACAGTGGGGACGGACTTTGTCGGGCAGGCAACGCCGACACGTCCAGGGGTGGCAGACGAACCCGAAGCGTGTCGCCGAGTCGAGGGCACTCACTCGACGAGTGGCGTCCCGTCCGCCTGCGGGCCTAGCTCCGGCCCGAACGGCGGGTCGTCCGGATCGATCCGGCGGCGCTCCGTGTAGTCCGTCGACCGCTCGACTGGCACCCGCCCGATCGCCCCGATCATCTCCACGTACTCGCTGAACGATCGACGCTCCCCGAACGACCCGCCTGCCCGCTTGGTGATCTCCTCGGAGAGGATCGTCCCCATGAAATCGTCCGCCCCACACGAGAGCATCTTCAACCCCTGCTCGTCCCCGTATTTCACCCACGACGACTGGATGTGCGCGATGTTGTCCAGATACAGCCGCGACACCGCGATCATCAGCTCGTCCTCGTGGGTCGTCGCCCCACCGTCGACCATCCCCCGGTCGTAAAGCGGCGTGTTCCGGTGGACGAACGACAGCGGCACGAACTCCGTGATCGCTCCCGTCCGGTCCTGCAACGACCGGATCACGTCCAGGTGTTTGACGCGGTGTGCCTCGTTCTCGACGTGCCCGTACATGATGGTGGCCGTCATCGGCAACCCGACTGCCGCCGCCCCCTCCATCGCCGCCACCCATTCATCCGTCCGGATCTTCCCGGGACAGATCACCTCCCGCACCTCGTCGACCAGGATCTCCGCCGCCGTCCCCGGCACCGAATCCAGCCCTGCCCCAGCCAGGCGGTGATACACCTCCTCGTAGTCCCAGTCGGTCCCCCGCCGGGCGTGGTACGCCTCCTCGGGCGTTATCGAGTGGACGTGTATCCCGCCCACACTCATCGCCCGAATCTGCTCGCAGTAGGTCCCCGGATCCGTCTCGTACCGCTCCGGCGGTTTGTAGTTCAGGTCTCCGCGGTCGCTCGCCTCCAGCACGTCGCGGTGCTCCTCGTCCAGCGCGAACGCCGGATGCAACCCGCTCACCGACGTCACCTCGTAAATCCCCGTCTCCAGGGCCCCCTCGACGATTTCGCGGGACTCCGTCGGGGTTTTGGTGAACCCGCCGTGGTCGTCGGGGTTTTCGGCGAGAAACTGCTCCGAACGATCCTTGAAATTACAGAACAGACACCCCGTGTTACAGGCAGTCGTCACGTTGTTGTTGAGATTCGCCACGAACGTCACTTCCTCGCCGACCACTTCCGCACGTCGCCGATCCGCTGCCTCCAGCACCAGTTCCTTTCGCTTGCGGTCGATCCCCGGTCGGCCACTCCCCGTCGTCAGCAACTCGATCCCGTCCGCGACCGATAACCGCTCGCCCGCCCGCGCCTTCGCCAGCGCATTCCCGAACGACTGCTCCGTCTCCGGGCGGTGTTCGAAGTCGAATCGACCCCGGGGGACGTTCGTCGAGCTGTCGGAAGCACGTGCCATTGTCCCTCCCTCGAAGTCTTGCGGGTAAAAGATAATGGATTCCATGCCTCCCTTGCCGGCCTCTTGAACGCGGTCACCGCGCCGGCGGGAGGTCCTCGACGTCGTGTTCGGTCGGTTCGCGGTCGGTGGGCAACCGGTCGATACAGTCGTGACAGAGGAAGTGTTCGCTCCCGTCGGCGAGTTCGAGCGTCATCCCGCCGGTCGGCTTCGGGCTGAGTGACCAGAGGTCGGCGATGCCGCCGCCGATGTTCACACGGTCACCGCAGCCATCACAGGGTTTGCTCGCCATACCGCCCGTTCGGGCTGTACGACCAAAAATCCCACAGCGACGGCTTCCCCGCCGATGAGCCACCGGGGGACGGCTTAAGTCGGTACCGTACCTGGAGCCGGTATGCGCGTACTCGTGACGGGCGCGACAGGTTTCGTCGGCGGGCGGTTGGTCCCGGCACTGCTCGCTGCTGACCACGAGGTGCGGGCGCTGGTTCGCGACGCCACGGGGTACGACGGACCGGCGGACGTCGACGTCTACGAGGGCGACCTGCTCGACCACGGGAGTTTCGACGACGCACTCGCCGGGGTCGACGCGGCGTACTACCTGGTACACTCGATGCAGGCGGGCGAGAACTTCGCCCGGCGGGATCGGCTTGCGGCCCGGAACTTCGTCGACGCTGCCGAGCACGGCGGCGCCGACAAAGTCGTCTATCTCGGGGGGCTTGGCGAGGAGGGTGAGACCCTGTCGAAACACCTCCGGTCGCGCCGGGAAGTCGAGTATATCCTCGCTGACGGGGAGTTCGCCCTGACCACCCTCCGGGCGGCGATCGTCATCGGGGAAGGAAGCGCAAGTTTCCGGATGATTCGTGACCTCGCCGGTCGGTTACCGCTGATGGTCACGCCGCGGTGGGTCCGCAACGAGTGCCAGCCGATCGGCATCGACGACGTCCTCGCGTATCTCGTCGGCGTCCTCGACGTCCCGGAAACCGCCGGCGACACGTACGAGATCGGCGGACCGGACGTGCTGACGTACGGGGAGATACTCCGGCGGACGGCACGCCTCACTGGCAGCCGACCGCCCCTCATCGTTCCCGTCCCGGTGTTGACGCCGAAGCTGTCCTCCTACTGGGTCGGGTTCGTGACGGACGTCGACTGGCGGGTCGCGCGGCCGCTCATCGAGGGGCTGAGAAACCCCGTCGTCGTCAGCGACGACAGCATCACCGACCTGATCGATGTGTCCCTGACACCGTTCGACGAGTCGGTCCGCCGTGCGCTCGGAGAGACGTCGGACCCGCACCGGGAGGCACGAGCCTGATGGGAGCGACCGAACCGGAGTACGGGGAAACGTGGGTCTACGAGGGGATCATCGGTGCGCTCCCGGGCATCAACCTCGGCCCACGGGCCGCGCTTGCCATCCAGTTTCTCCTGTTCGAGACGGCGGTACTCCTGCTGGCGTGGTGGTACGACCTCTGGACAGCAGCGGTTGCGGGAACCGTCGCCGTCACCGTCGCGACGGTCGGTAGTGCAGAACTTCTGCGCATCGCCCGCCGTGTCCGCGGCGAGGAAGTGCCAGACGCGTACCGCCGCCTGCTCTTTGGCTCGAACGTCGAGGTGGTACTCTCCGTGCTCGCGTACGTCGCGCTCGTGACCCACCTGTTCGTGTTCGACCCACGCTATGCCGGGACACCGCTCGTCGACTCGCTGTTCGGGGCGGAGCCACCGGTGCTCGTCGTGTACCTGATGTTGCTGATCCTGTGGGACGTCTGTTACCGGATCGGCGCGGGCTGGTGGGCCAGCGTCCTCGCTCTCTGGCGCTCGCTGCGCTACCGGTTCGACGACCGTACGCGGGGGCCGCTGCGACGGATAGACCTCGAAACCGCCGGGTTCGGGCTTGTTCAACTCGCGTTCGTGCCGTTCCTGCTCGACCGGCCGGTGTTGCTCCTGGCTGTCGTCGGCCACGTCGTCGCGGTGACCGTCGTCACTGGCCTCTCTCTGGTCGCGCTCTCTGTCCGAACAACCCGCTGAGACTGCCGGCTATGACTTCGTGAAGATATTCGACCCCAGGGGTCGAAATTGCTCACGGGGTTATAGCCGGCAGTATGAGGAGTTACTCCGACTGCATTTGCTGGAACTGGTCGAGCAGTTCCTCAGCCGACTCGCCGCCCTCGTACTCGACTTCGCCGCGGTACTCGGTCCGCTCGTCGTCGAAGCTGGCGTCGACTGAACTGTTTTTCTTTTCGCGGCGCTCGTGCTCCTCGTCGTCGTATGCACCCATCGACATTGTTTGACACTCACATAGTTGGCTAGTCTAGATTATCAATGTGACGGTGTCTCGCACGATATGAACGACCGTCCAGGAATACGGTAACCTGTTGTCGGCTCATGCCAGAGTGAGCCGTAAGAATAGAAAGAGAGGCAACTAATGCGGGCAGAACAGGTGAGAGCAGAGACCCGTCCCGGGTCTCATAGTGATTTTTGCGACTCTTTACCGCCGGGCCGTCACAGTTCGGTGCACGCGACGTGGTCACGAAAACAATCGCAATAATCACTATCAGAGCGCGCGTCGGGGACAGCCGGCGACACGAACAGGCCACCAGAGCGCCGGCGGCCACGGCCAAACGGTGACACTTACAAGTGTGAGTGGCCTACTGACGGGTATGAGTCGCTCGGGGGAGTTCTGTCCGCGGTGTGGCGATCCTATCGAGCGTGCGGCGGGGACGAACGTCGGCAACGACGCGCTGTGTGACGCGTGTTACATCGACGAGTACGACCTGGTTGACGCTCCCGACCGCGTGGAGATACGGGTCTGTGCCCAGTGTGGGGCGATCCACCGCGGGAACCGGTGGATGGACGTGGGCGCCGAGGACTACACCGACGTCGCTATCGACGAAGTGACCGAGCGGCTGAGTGTCCACGTCGATGCAGGGAGCCTCTCCTGGCAAGTCGCGCCGGAGCAGGTCGACCGGACCACCATCCGAATGCACTGCCAGTTCTCCGGTGTCCTGCGGGGGAACCCGCTGACGGAGGAGGTCGTGGTGCCGGTGAAGATCAGCCGGGAGACCTGTACGCGATGTGGCCGCATCGCGGGCGGATCCTACGCCAGTACCGTACAGCTGCGTGCCGTCGACCGGACGCCGGCAGCCGACGAGCGGGAGCGTGCCGAGGCTGTTGCCCGCGAACTGGTCGGCGAACTCGAGGCAACGGGGGACAGGAACGCCTTCGTGACCGACGTCGCCGACGTCGAGGGTGGCGTCGATATCAAGGTCTCCTCGACGAAACTCGGCCAGCAGATCGCACGGCGGGTCGTCCGGGAGTTCGGCGGGAGCTACAGCGACCACGAGACGCTGTTGACCGAAGACGACGACGGCAACGAGGTGTACCGCGTCACCTACGCCGTCCACCTGCCACCGTACCGCCCGGGCGAGGTCATCGACCCCGAAGACGGCGAGGGACCGGTGCTGGTCCGGAGCGCCAAAGGGAACCTGAAAGGGACGCGGCTGGAGAGCGGCGACACCTACGAAGCGGCGTACGAGGACGGCGACGCCCCCACGGCGGCGCGTCTGGGGTGGCGCGAAGATGGCAGGGAGACGACGCTCGTGGCCGTCGAAGACGAACACGCGGTCCAGGTGCTCGACCCCGAAACGTACGAGACACGGAGCGTGGCTCGCCCGTCGTATCTCGACGAGGGGGCTGAGACTGTCGACGTGTTGCGAAGCACCGCCGGGGTGCACGTTCTCCCCGGGAACGGCGGGTAGAGGGCTGTGTTGCGGACGGGAGGACACAACCCTTTTTTTCGGGCCACGACTCCCACGTGTATGGACCCGCTTGCCATGCTGGCTGGGGTAGTGCAGGACGGGGGCGTTGAGGGGGAAAGCCCGGTCCCCCGGCCCGGCTGGCTGCCCGAGTGGTTTCCGCCGTGGGGCGTCGAACTCGTCGCCTCGATCCTGGTCGTCGTCCTGGCGTGGGTAGCCGCACGGCTGGCCGTCCGTCTGTTCGGTCGCCGGATCGCCCAGTACATCGAGCGGCCGAGCCTCACCAGGGTCACCCTCGGCGGTATCCGGATCGGTGTCTACGTGTTTGCGCTCCTCGTACTGTTGCGCATCAACGGGCTCGACCTCGGGAGCATCGCGCTCTCGGTGACCGTTTTCTCGGCTGTCGTCGGCGTTATCCTCGCGCCCATCGTCGGGAGCATCATCAGCGGCATTTTCCTGCTCGCCGACCAGCCCTACGAGATCGGCGACATGATCGAGTTGACCGAACAGGGCAGGCGCGGCTTCGTCGAGGATATCACGCTGCGGTACACGAAGATATTCACGCTCGACAACACCTTCCTCGTGGTGCCAAACGGCGAGATGCGCAATCGGGACGTCATCAACTACTCGGCTGAGGACACCCGGACGCGGCTTGCGCTCGACGTGCTCGTCACTTACGAGAGCGACATCGCGCTGGCGCGTGAACTCCTCGAGAAGGGGGCACGGAGCGTCGACGGGGTCATTTCAGGCGGGCCGCGAATCCGCGTGGGCGGGGCACGCTATCCCGCTGCTCCGCAGGCACTCATCTGGGAGTTCGGCGACAGTGGCATCCTGCTGCGTCTCCGATACTGGGCGACCGATCCCTACCATATACAGACAGTCAAGTCCGCAGTCAACACCAACATCTGGACGGCACTCGAGGACGAACCCGACGTCGAAGTCGCCTACCCGCACCTGCAGCACGTCTTCGACGAGAACAGCGGCGAGTTGCGGCTCGGAAGCGGCGCGGTCGACCCGGAGACACAGCCGCCACTCGACCCCGCCGAAACGGGCGAGGCAGTCGGGGACGGCACGGGCGAGGAAGGGACAGACCCCGGGTCGCGAAGGGAGTGATACGGACTGCTGTTGTCGACACCGTGTCCCACGAGTGACCGTCTCGCGGGTCGAGGCACGGACTCGCG
>JAZKTU010000180.1:0-4538 GCA_036625385.1 Halovenus sp.
TAAGCACCGTCTTCCTCGGCCTGACCGGCATCTTGCTCGTCCTGGACCTCGAACAACCCAAACGCTTCCACTGGGTGCTCCTGCGACCCAACTGGACCTCCTGGCTCGTCAAGGGTGCATACATCATCACCGCCTTCGGCGGCTATCTCGCCGCGGTGATCCTCGGCTGGCTCCTGGGCTTCGAGACGCTCGTCACCAATCCCATCGTGCTGGGCGTCGGCGCGGTGCTGGCAGCCGCAACCGCCGTCTACACCGCGTTCCTTTTCAGCCAGTCGAAAGGACGCGATCTCTGGCAAAGCCCCGCGATGCCGCTGCACATGTTCACACAGGCGATCATCGCCGGCGCAGCAGCAACCGCCGTCCTTGGCATCGCGGGCTACGACGGCCTCGTCGGGCCCGCCCGGCTCTTCCTTGCCGCGGGCCTGGTCGTCCACTTGGCGCTCGTCGCATCGGAACTCTTCACCCCCCACCAGACCGAAGACGCCGAAGAAGCGGCCGCACGGATCACCCGCGGCGAGTTCGCTCGGGCCTTCTGGCTCGGCGGCATGGCGATTGGCATCGCCGCACCGCTGGTCGTGCTGGCCCTCAGTGGGAGTGCCGCCGCCGTCGTCGCCGCTGGCGCCCTCGCGCTCATCGGACTGTTCGCCTTCGAGTATTGCTGGATAATCGCCCCGCAGACCATCTCACTCGCATAATATGGGACACGAATATAACCCAAGTCAAATCGAAAAGCTCGCCGAAAAGCTCGGCCTGATTTCGAACCGCTCGACCGACACTACCAAGCAACGACAGGGACAAAGCGACAGAGTCACGCCCGCCGGAAGCGACGGCCTGAGCTCCTATCCCGATCCGGACGAATGGAACGACTGGACCGAATACGAATCGTCCGGAGAACCCCGCGACTACTCGGTCGTTCCGACGGCCTGTTTCAACTGTGAAGCCGGCTGCGGCCTCCTGACCTACATCGACAAGGAAACCGGCGACATCCGCAAGATCGAAGGCAACCCCGAACACCCCGGCTCACGCGGCCGCAACTGCGCGAAAGGCCCCGCGACGATCAATCAGTTAGAGGACCCACAACGGATCGAGTACCCGCTCAAACGCGACGGCCCGCGTGGATCCGGAGAGTGGCAACGCATCTCCTGGGAGCAAGCCCTCGACGAGATCGCCTCGGAGATGCGCGAAACCATCCAGGACGACCGCGAAAACGAGATTACATATCACGTCGGCCGCCCCGGCCACGAAGAGTACATGGATCGGGTGATCGATGCGTGGGGACTCGACGGCCACAACTCTCACACCAATATCTGTAGTTCGGGTGCGCGGACCGGCTACGCGCTCTGGCACAAGTACGACCGGCCCAGCGCCGACTTTGCCAACGCCGACTTCATCCTCCTGTTGTCGGCCCACCTGGAATCGGGCCACTACTTCAACCCCCACGCCCAGCGCATCATGGAAGGGATGCAAGAAGGCGGCGAACTCGCCGTCCTCGACCCGCGACTGTCGAACACTGCCGCGATGGCCAACTACTGGCTGCCGTCCCAACCCGGCAGCGAGGCGGCTGTGCTGCTGGCGATGGCCAACGTCATCATCGAAGAAGAAATGTACGACCGCGAGTTCATGGAATCGTGGGTCAATTGGCAGCAGTTCCTCGAAGAGCAGTTCCCCGACCGCGAGGTCACCTTCGAGACCTACATCGAGACGCTCAAAGAAATCTACACCGACTTCACGCCCGAATACGCCGAAGCCGAAAGCGGCGTCGACGCCGAGATGGTTCGCAAGATCGGCCGCAAAATCGGGAAAGCCGGCAACAATTTTGCCAGCCACATCTGGCGGTCGGCCGCCTCCGGGAACAAGGGCGGCTGGCAGGTCTCCCGGACGCTGCACTTCCTGTCGGTGCTGACCGGCAGCGTCGGCACGGAAGGCGGCACTGCCCCGAACGCCTGGCACAAGTTCGATCCGCACCTGCCCAAAGAACCGCCGCGCCAGAAGCTCTGGGACGAAGTCCAACTTCCCAAAGAATGGCCGTTCGCCCACTACGAAATGAGCCAGCTCCTCCCGTACTTCCTCAAAGAAGGACGGGGGAAGCTGTCGGTGTACTTCACGCGGGTGTTCAACCCCGTCTACACGTATCCGGACGGCTTTTCCTGGATCGAAGCGCTCACTGACAAGGAAAAGGTCGGCATGCACGTCGCGCTCACACCTACCTGGAACGAGACGGCCTACTTCGCCGATTACGTCCTGCCGATGGGCCACAGCCCTGAACGCCACGACATTCAAAGCCAGGAGACCCACGCGGGCACCTGGGTCACTTACCGCCAGCCCGTTCACCGCGAGTACGCCGAACGCGAGGGCGAAGACATCGACCGAACCTACGAGGCCAATCCCGGCGAAGTCTGGGAGGAAGACGAATTCTGGCTCGACCTCTCTTGGAAGATTGACGAGGACGGCGAACTGGGCATCCGCGAGTACTTCGAGTCGCCGTACCGCGACGGCGACGGCGACAGCGACGAGCCCGTGAAGATGACTATCGACGAGTACTACCGGTACATCTTCGAAAACGAGGAGAACCTGGTCGAACTCGCCGAAGAAAAGGACATGACGCCGCTAGAGTACATGAAACACCACGGCGCCTTCGAGGCGTCGACCAACGACTACGAACTCCACGAAGAACCCATCGACGAGGACATACTGGAAGAAGAGGACGTCTGGGTCGACGACTACGGAACGATCCGTCGCGGCGAGGAACCAGAGTGTTACTCCGAAGTCGACGGCTCGGACGTCCTCGGCGTGATGGTCGACGGCGAACCCAAACGCGGGTTCCCCACGCCGACCGGGAAACAGCAGTTCTACTCGAAGACGATGGCGGAATGGGGCTGGGACGACGACAAATACACGTTGCCCCACTACATCAAATCGCACGTCCACCCGGAAGGCGTTGACTACGAGGACGACGAAATGGTCTTCGTCCCGACATTCCGACTGCCTACGCAGATTCACTCGCGGTCGTCGAACTCCAAATACTTAGAAGAGATTTCACACAACAATCCAGTCTGGATTCATACTACGGACGCGGAGCGACTTGGACTGGAGACGGGCGACCTCGTCCGCGTCGAAACCGACATCGGCTACTTCGTCAACGAAGCGTGGGTGACCGAGAGTATAAAACCCGGAATCGTGGCGATGTCCCACCACATGGGCCAGTGGAAAGTCGATAGGGAGGATACGGACTCCGACGTCGAAGAGGGCGGCGACCCCTACGGGAAGGTCACGGTCGATCTGAACAACGAGCAGAGTCAGTGGGGGATGCGCCAGACCGAGGGGATCAAACCCTTCGAGAGCACCGATTCGGACAGCGAACGCGTCTGGTGGAACGACGGTGGCGTCGCCCAGAACCTCACGCACGCACCCCATCCCGATCCGATTTCGGGCATGCACTGCTGGCACCAGCAGGTCACCGTTACGCCTGCAAAAGAAGACGATTACTACGGGGACATCTACGTGGACACCGACAAATCTATGGAGATTTACCGGGAGTGGGTCGAAGAGGCGAATCCGGCGCCGGGTCCGAACGGGTTGCGACGGCCGAAATGGCTGAAACGCCCCATTGCGCCCCCGACCGAAGACGGACAGGATGACGCGTGGTACGTCGACGGTCCCGTGGGACGGCCTGAGCGGTGGGATGTCAACGGCGGCACGGACGGCGGTACCGATGCCGGTGATTCCCCCGCGCCCGCCGACGATGACTGACGCCACGCGGGAAGACCAGTCTGACACCGACTCGGCGGTGGCGCGCGCGCTCGCGAACGCCTCGATCGGCGCGGACATCCAGTTTCCCGATGTCGCGGCGCTGAACGCGTTCGACGTGACGGTTGTCGACGGAACGGCGATGGTGACGGTGACGCTACCGGTTCCCTCGGACGACCTTCGGGCAATTGTCGGACGTGACGTGCGACGTGCCGTCCAAACCGTTGATGGCGTCTCGACCGTCGAGTGTCGGTTCGAGCCGGCCGTACCGGACCCCGGAACGGACGTCGATTTTATCCCCGACGTCAAGACCGTCGTGGCAGTCAGCAGCGGGAAAGGCGGCGTCGGCAAGAGCACGGTCGCGGTGAACCTGGCGACGGCGCTCGCTGAAGCCGGTGCATCCGTCGGACTACTGGATGCGGACGTCTATGGCCCGAACGCGCCGGCCATGCTCGGCCTCGCCGAGCGAAAACCAAATTCGACCCACTCGGACGAGATCGTCCCACGGGAGGCACACGGCGTGAAAGTGATGAGCATCGGGTTCATTACCGGAGAGGACGACCCGGTCATCTGGCGGGGGCCGCTGGTTGACGAGTTCATCAAACAGCTGTTCGGCGACGTCGCTTGGGGCGAACTGGACTATTTGATCGTCGATATGCCGCCGGGGACTGGCGACGCCCAGTTGTCGCTCGTCCAGCACCTGCCGGTGACGGGCGCGGTTATCGTCACGACGCCGCAACTGGTGGCTGTGGACGACGCACGTCGAGGCCTGCGCGGCTTTGCCGGGTACG
>JAZKTU010000029.1:0-23760 GCA_036625385.1 Halovenus sp.
AGCATCGCGGAGTCGAGGTCGTCGCTCCGCCCCTCGTGGATCTCCGTCCCGGTGGCGAGGACGCCGGTGGAGAACCGCGTCGTGACGTCGACGGTCTCGTACCCGAGATCGCCCAGGAAGATGGCGTCTTTCGGCGAGAGGCGCTCGCCCGCGGCGAAGAGTTGTTCTCCCTCCCTGACGTTGCTTCCCTGTTCGTAAGTGTAGGTCCCCGGATCGACCGACGGTCCCTCTAGGCGGCCGTCCGACACGCTTATTTCCTCTTTTTTCACGACGGCGTTCGCTTCCGGCGGGAGCGGGGCACCCGTCGCGATGGCGACAGTCTCACCCTCTCCGAGAGACGGCGGATCGTCCTCCGGAAACGTCTCCCGGTCGATAATCTCGTAGGGATACCCCCCCGTCGCGTCGAACGCGTAGCCGTCCATCGTCGCGTAGTCGGCGGGCGGACTGTCGGACTCGGCGATGATGTCGGTAGCGAGCGTCCGGCCGGCGACGGCGTCGAGCGGAACGGACTCCGACGAACGGCCGTCGAGCGCCCGTTCGCGGAGTCGACGCACTATCGGGACTGCCTCATCGCGCCAGAGCATGTCTTCGTGGTCATGACTCATCTTCCGCTGGTACGCCACGTACCGTATAAAAACCGTCGACGGCTGCGAATGCCGTGCCTCGTCCGGACTGTTGTGACTCGGTCCCGCCAGAAGATCCTCTTCTGAGCCTCGCTGTGCTCGGCTCACCGCCGTCAGTTCCCTGACGAGCCTCGCCTCGCTGCGCTCGGCTCACCGCCGTCAGTTCCCTGTGGGAGGTGCCGAAAACACTCACAACAGTCCGTATCACGTGTGACACCCTGTCTGTTCGTCAGGGTGGCAAACGCGTCCCGCTGTGTCCGGGCGACCACCCGGAGACTTGTTCGGTGCTGTCCCGAAGCGGTGGTGCCGTCGCGCACCGAAGCCGCGTTCACTTCACCGCAACAGACAAACAAATTAGTACTATACTCAAGACTCACGTTTCGTATCGGGTCGGTACAGCCGGCCACACAGCAGACACACAGCAGGAGTGTTGCGGGCCGAACTGGTGACGACACTGCCATCGTCACGGTGCAGGGAGCCGATCTGTCGGCAGAAGCGGCGACGAACCGTGTCCGGGACTGGGTGGCTCCGGGACAGCGCTGGTCCCAGCCGACTGTCTCCGCGTTCGGAGCGAAGAGACTGTCAGACCCGCGGATAGCCGCCGTTTACCCGGCCCGCTGTGGAACATCGACTGCTTTTCCCGGACGTCTGCTTCCGTCGCTGATGTCGCCGAGATACTATTTATTTATTTACTGTGTTATTTCTCTCTTTTCATACGATGAAGTATGTAAGACCGCGCGGACGAGACTGCGGTTTTCGGCTCTCGCGGTCCGGCGATCGGGCGGGACTGTTTCCGGTCGACGACCCCACGGCTCATACTGCTGGCTGTACGTGTGATACGGATTGTTGTGACTATTTTCGGCAGTGCTGCCCAGGTATCGGCGTCTCGGAGCCTGAAGCCACCACACCGTATCAGCGTAGCGGTAACGAATCGCAACAATCCGTATGAGAAGATATTCGACACCCAGGAGTATCGAACTCTTTCAATATGGTACAGCCGGCAGTGTAACACAGTCGTGTTGTGTCCCTGCTCGGCCACGATCGACGGTTATATTTGTTCACCTTCGTATTGCGAACAATGCCACTCGAACAACGTGAGCACGCCTCGGTCGTCACGCACTCGCTGGCCAGACACATTCTCACCGACCTGCGGAACACGGAGACTGAACAGATTGGGTTCCGGAAGGGGCTGGTCAAACTCGGCCGCATCTGTGGCTACGACCTCATCGATAGCCGGCTACCGACCGAACAGGTCGCCGTGCAGACGCCCCTGACGGAGACGGAGGGGACGCGTATCGACGGCCTCGACAGCGTCGTCATCGTGAACGTCCTCCGCGCGGCGACGCCGTTCGTCGAGGGCCTCCTGAAGGCGTTTCCGGCGGCCCGCCAGGGAGTTATCTCCGCCTCCCGCGACGAGTCCGCGGGGATGGACGAGGACGGCACGTTCCCGATTGCCGTCGACTACACGAAACTGCCTGACATCAGCCCGGACGATACGGTCATCGTCGCCGACCCGATGCTGGCGACCGGGAGCACGATGGTCGCGGTTCTCGAGAACCTGCTCGTGGACGGCCCGACCCCGGAACGCCTGTTCGTGCTCTCGGCGGTGAGCGCCCCGCCGGGCGTCGAGCGCGTCTCGGAGACGGTGCCCGAGGCCGAAATCGTGACAGTTACTGTCGACAGCCACCTCGACGAGCGTGGCTTCATCGTCCCCGGCCTCGGCGACGCGGGCGACCGGGCTTTCGGGACGAAAACGGAGTGACTGTCTTCCTCTCGTCTCACCGCTCGAACGCCGCGCGGCCGCTGGTCGCGCTTCGCAGTCGGTCGCGCAGTGTCGCAGCCGCGTGTTCGGGCACACGGACGGCAAACCGCACGTCGCTCCCGTAGTCGGCGTCGAACGCCACGTTCTCGCTCTCGAGGACCCCCCGGACGGTTCCCGAATCGTCGTACTCGACGACGACGGTGAACGTCTCGTGTGGCTGCTGCTCGACGATCCCGGCGTCCTCCAGTGCGGCCTTGACGCCGCGGCTGTACGCGCGGGCGAGCCCCCCCACGCCCAGATTCGTCCCCCCGTAGTAGCGGGTGACGACAGCGACGACGTTCTCGACGTCCTCCTGCTGGAGGACGTTCAGTGCGGGTTTCCCAGCGCTGCCGGCAGGCTCGCTGTCGTCGCTCGCCCACTCCCGGAGCGGGTCGGCCCGCACACGGTAGGCCGGGACGTTGTGTGTCGCGTCGGCGTACGCCCCGCCGACCTCGTCGACGAACGCCTCCGCCGCGGCGACGGTGCGGGCCGGCGCGACGTGGCCGATGAACTCGGAGCCCTTGACCTCGAAGCGAGCCTGCCCGCGGCCGGCGACGGTACGGAAGGCGTCGGTCACGGCTGACGGTTGGCGACAGGGTGGTTTCTGTGTTTCGCCGCCCCGGGCAACGGGTGGCCAGCTACTCTCTCCCGCCCCACACGAGTTTCTCGGGGATCCGTACTTCGAGTTCCTCCTCGACGCGAAGCTGGCAGGAGAGTCTGGGGTAGCCGAACCTGGCTGCGAGGTCGTCGTGCCAGTGGTTGGGGGCGGGGGCGTCCGTGAGCACGCGCACGCCACAGGTCGCACAGAGACCGCGACCGCCGCAGTTGACGCGCCGGCCGACCGTGCTGTGCGGGGACAGGCCGGCGTCGCGGAGGACATCCCGGAGGACCGCCCCGGACTCGGCAGCGAGCCGCGTGGTCTCCCCCTCGTGGTGGACGACCACCGTCACGGTCGCAGTCATGCCAGCTCGATGCGCTGGACGAACGCCAGGTCGCGGATGTCGGTAATGAGGTCGCCGGGCAGGTCCGTATCGGTGATGAGATACAGCAGGGGCTCGTCAGTGAACTCCGGATCCTCGCTGATGACCTGCCGGATGGAGATGTCGTGGTCGGCCACCAGCCCCGTGACGGTCGCCACGATCCCGGCCTCCTCGGCGTCCCGGACGGCGACCGTGAGCACGGTCAGGTCGAGCACCGGCGCGAGATCCATCAGGCTGGGGATTGCGGAGATGTTCTGAAAGATCGGCCGGAGCGTCTCGTCGGCCAGAATCGCGTCCGTCGTGGCGTCGACTACCCGCCGGTCGACGTCGACCTCGCGTGCGATCCCCGTGTTGGGTATCTCGATCCCGCCGGAGACCACCCGCCCCTCGTCGTTGACGGAGAAGCCACGCTCTAGGAGGAGGCGGATGACCCGCTGCTGGCTCGGCGAGTCCGAGAACTTCGCCATGATCTCCTCGAACATTGTCGGTCACGTCGCTCGCCTGTGGTATAGGTGTTCTCCCGCACGCTGCCAGTCCCTCTACAGTTCGCCTTTCGTGCTCGGCGCCTCGCTGCGGCGGTCGTCGATGCGGGTCGCGTCGTCGAGCGCCCGCGCCAGCCCCTTGAACAGCGCTTCGATCTCGTGGTGGGCGTTGTCCCCCTCGACGCTCGCGTGTAGCGTCAACCCCGCGTTGGTCGCGAGCGACCGCAGGAAGTGCCCCCCCATGTGGCTGGTCACGTCGCCGACGGTCTCCTGGGAGAATTCGCCCTCGAACGCGAAATAGGGGCGGCCGCTGACGTCGACGACGACGGTCGCCAGCGACTCGTCCATCGGCACCGTGCGGTCGGCGAAGCGACGGATCCCCCGCCGGTCGCCGAGCGCCTCGTCGAACGCCTGGCCGAGCGTGATGCCGACGTCCTCGACAGTGTGGTGGTCGTCGATGGCGAGGTCGCCGTTGCAGTCGACGGTCAGGTCGAACAGGCCGTGAGTGGCAAACGACTCGAGCATGTGGTCGAAAAAACCGAGACCGGTGTCGACGGTCGCATCGCCGTCGCCGTCGATCTCGAGGGTGACGTCGATCGCTGTCTCCGCCGTCTCGCGGGTGACAGCCGCCGTGCGCGTGCTCATATGTCGACCGAGGCGGGCCGGCTACTTGGCGATTGTGTCTCGCCCTGGCGACCCGGATCCGGGGGTCGTGTCGTTCCCCGACACGGACTGACCAATACAGTTTTGAGTCCACCACCCCTGTCACACCGACATGGATTATCAGGAAGTCGAGAGTGCACGCGAGTACGTGGCCCGCCTCGAACACGGCAGGGACTGGCGCGGACAGATCGAGGCGTTCGCCGACGAGGAAGGCATCGACGCCGCGTTTTTCATCGGTCTCGGCGCGGTACAGGACGCGGAACTGGCGTTCTACGACCAGGACGAGCAGGTCTACGAGAGCATCGTGTTCGACGAACCGCTCGAAGTGGTACCCGCGGTCGGCAACATCTCCTGGCTGGGCGACGAGCGGTTCGCTCACACGCACGTTGCGCTCTCCCGGGACGACGGCAGCGTCGTCGCGGGCCATCTGGACGCAGCGACGACGTTCGCGGGTGAACTGTACGTCCGCGAGTTCGCGACCACCCTCGAACGCGAACGCGACCCGGTGACCGACCTGGACCTCTGGCCGCTGTAATGCGCCCCGACGACGAGCGTTACTTCGAGCGGCTGGAGGCCGAACTCGACGACGCCCTGGCGGTGGCGAACACGGCCCGCGAGCGCGGCGGCGACCCCGCCACGGCGGTCGAGATTCCGGTCGCGAAGGACATGGCCGACCGCGTCGAGAACATCCTCGGGATCGAGGGTGTCGCCGAGCGGGTCCGCGACCTCGAGGGGCAGATGAGCCGCGAGGAGGCGGCGCTCGCGCTCGTCGAGGACTTCGTCGCGGGGACGGTCGGCGAGTACGAGACCCGTGCCGGCAAGGTCGAAGGGGCGGTCCGGACCGCAGTCGCCCTGCTCACCGAGGGTGTCGTCGCCGCCCCCATCGAGGGTATCGACCGCGTCGAGTTGCTGGAAAACGACGACGGCACGGAGTTCATCAACATCTACTACGCCGGCCCGATCCGCTCTGCCGGCGGGACCGCACAGGCCCTCTCGGTGCTCGTGGCGGACTACGCCCGGGCGTTGCTCGGCATCGACCAGTACAGGCCACGCGAGGACGAAATCGGCCGGTACGCCGAGGAGGTCGCGCTGTACGACGGGGAAACCGGCATGCAGTACGCCCCGACGGAGGCGGAAGCCCAGTTCATCGCACGCCACATGCCGATCATGCTGGACGGAGAGGCGACCGGCGACGAGGAAGTCTCGGGCTACCGGGATCTGGAGCGGGTCGACACCAACGCCGCCCGCGGCGGGATGTGCCTGGTCTTCGGGGAAGGTATCGCGCTGAAGGCCCCGAAGATACAGCGATACACCCGCGAGCTCGACGAGGTCGACTGGCCGTGGCTCCAGGACCTCATCGACGGCAACTACGGGGACGGCGACGGGGCGGTCGAGGACGGGGAACCCGAGACGCCCGACGGTGTAGCGACGGACGCGACGGAGACACCGGCGGACGGGCCGCCGCGTGCCGACTCCTCGAAGAAGTTTCTGCAGGACCTCATCGCCGGCCGGCCGGTCTTCTCCCACCCCAGTGAATCCGGCGGCTTCCGCCTTCGCTACGGCCGGGCGCGCAACCACGGCCACGCCACGGCCGGCGTCCACCCGGCCACGATGCACCTGGTCGACGACTTCCTCGCGCCGGGCACACAGATCAAAACCGAGCGCCCGGGGAAGGCTGCCGGTGTCGTCCCGGTCGACAGCATCGAGGGGCCGACCGTCAGGCTCGCAAACGGCGCGGTCCGGCGCATCGACGACGCCGCCGAGGCGCTCGCGGTGCGCAACGGCGTCGAGCGCATCCTCGACCTCGGGGAGTATCTGGTCAACTACGGCGAGTTCGTCGAGAACAACCACCCACTCGCCCCCGCCTCCTACGTCGTCGAGTGGTGGCGCCAGGACTTTGCCGACGCTGGCGGCCCGGTTCGGGCGTTGCAGGACGCCCCCGAGACGGACCTCGCCGACCCGACACCCACCGAGGCGCTCGCGTGGGCAACCGAGTACGACGCTCCGCTCCATCCGGCCTACACCTATCTCTGGCACGACGTGAGCGTCGACCAGGTGCTGGCGCTTGTGGACGCGCTCGAGCGCGGGACCCGGGTCGCGGCTGACGGGGCCACGGGGGCCGGGGACTTCGACCGGGCCGACGGGGGCGACCACCTCGCCGTACCACACACCGAGGGAGTCCGGGAGACACTCGAGCGGTTGCTCGTCGAGCACGTCCAGACCGACGACCGTCTGGTCGTTCCGGTCTGGCGCCCGCTCGTCCGGACGCTCGGGTTCGACGACGCCCTCGAGCGTGACTGGACACCCGCCGACCTGACCGAGCGCGCCCGGCGGTACGATGGCGGAGACAACGCCATCCGCGCCGTCGACGAGATCGCCCCCTTCACCGTCCGCGAGCGGGCACCGACCCGGGTCGGTAACCGGATGGGGCGCCCGGAGAAGTCCGAGCAGCGCGAACTCTCGCCGGCAGTCCACACGCTCTTTCCCATCGGCGAGGCGGGCGGCAACCAGCGCTCCGTCGTCGACGCTGCCGACAACGGCGATACGGTCGACGGCACGCGAGGACAGGTCGACGTCGACGTCGGTCGCCGGGAGTGTGTCGACTGCGGCACGCGGACGTACCACCCGCGGTGTCCGTCCTGTGGCGCCATCGCCGAAGCCGTCTACGTCTGCCCGGACTGTGACAGCGAGGTCGAACCCGACGAGTCCGGCCGCGCGGAGTGCCCCCGCTGCGAGGTGCTCGCTGACCCGACACGACGCACGACCGTCGACGTCCACGGGGAACTCGCCCGGGCGCTCGAGGCTGTCGGCGAGCGCCCCGCCGCGTTCGACATCCTCAAAGGCGTCAAGGGACTCTCCTCCGCGGAGAAAGCCCCCGAGCCACTGGAGAAGGGCATCCTCCGGGCCAAACACGACGTCTCCGCGTTCAAAGACGGGACGGTCCGGTACGATATGACCGACCTGCCCGTGACCGCAGTCAAACCTGCCGAACTCGACGTCACCGTCGAGGACTTCCGCGAACTCGGCTACGACACCGATATCCACGGCGACCCCCTGCGTCACGGGGACCAGCTCGTCGAACTCCGGGTACAGGACGTCGTCCTCTCGGACGGTGCCGCCGAACACATGCTCCGGACCGCCGACTTCGTCGACGACCTCCTCGGGAGCTACTACGGGCTCGACCCCTACTACGAGTTCGAAGAGCGCGACGACCTCGTCGGCGAACTCGTCTTCGGGATGGCGCCCCACACCAGCGCCGCGACCGTCGGGCGCGTCGTCGGGTTCACCTCCGCGGCTGTCGGCTACGCCCACCCGTACTTCCACGCGGCCAAACGGCGCAACTGTGACGGAGATGAGGATTGCGTGATGCTTCTGCTAGACGGCTTGCTGAATTTCAGTATAAGATACCTGCCAGATCAACGCGGTGGCCGGATGGACGCCCCCCTGGTCATGTCCTCGCGCATCGACCCGGCGGAGATCGACGACGAGGCCCACAACGTCGACATCATGACCGAGTATCCCCGTGCGTTCTACGAGGCGACCCGGGACCTCGCAGACCCCGGCGAGGTCGCAGACATCATGACGATCGCCGAGGAGACGCTCGGGACCGACAGCGAGTACAGCGGCTTCCGGCACAGCCACGCGACGACGGACATCGCGGCGGGGCCGGACCTGTCGGCGTACAAGACGCTGGGGGACATGGAGGAGAAGATGGACGCCCAGCTGGCGCTGTCGCGGAAACTCCGGGCGGTCGACGAGTCGGACGTCGCCGAGCGCATCATCGAGTACCACTTCCTGCCGGACCTGCTGGGGAACCTGAAGGCGTTCTCCAGCCAGGAGTTTCGCTGTCGGGGCTGTGGCTACTCCTACCGCCGGGCACCGCTCTCGGGCAACTGCCGGCGGTGTGGCGGTGACGTCAGCCTCACGGTCTACGAGGGTGCCGTCACGAAGTACATCGACACGGCGATCCGGGTCGCCGGGGAGTTCGGTGCCCGCCCGTACACGAAACAGCGCCTGCAGATCCTCGAAACCCGCATCGAGCGCGTCTTCGAGGACGATACCAACAAGCAGTCCGGCATCGCCGACTTCATGTGATCACTCGTCGCGTCCGTCCCAGACGCGCTCGACGCGGCCGTTCTCGTAGCGCGTCTCCGTCCCGTCCCCGCGGGTAACGACCAGCGCCCGGCCGTCGCGCTCGACCTGGGTCACCCCGGAGAGCAGGTCGGACTGGCCATCGCCGTACGTGAGTTCGACCGCCAGCCGGCTTCCCGCGCTTGCACCACGCCGTTCGGTGGCACGCGGCTGATGCCCCGGATCGCTGCCCCTGACCTCGCTCGCAACCTGCCGCCACTGGTTGTCGCTGTCTGAGAGCGCGCCCCCCCTGTTCTCTGGCTCCGGGACGCCGGTCGTCGAGGCTGACTGTGTCCGGGTCTCGGCTGGTCCCGATGCTGGCCCGGCGACGTCGGGACCCGGTTTCTCCTCCTCGGCTGACGGGCCGAAGACGAGGTAGCCGAGATAGATGAGCAGCCCGATGATGCCGAGAACGAAGCCGACGAGCCCCCAGACGACCCCGCTCCGCCCGTTGCTGTGGGCGTGGTAGGCCATACCGGCGCCGATAATGACGCCGAGGACGAGGGCAACACCGAACGTCTCCGGCGCTGGCTGGGTCTGTGCGACGAGACTGCTGGGGAGTGTCTGACTCATGGGTCGATCACGGCGCTCCATCCGCCGGCGGGGGGGCCGTTCCGGTCGTTCGTTTTCGGTTCCACGTCCCCCGCTACGACGGGGAGTGAAAAAAATGTCCGGAGTCGGAACCGTGCCGCCGACTGTGGGCACCTCGATGGTCGCGGTTTCGGGAGTAGCCGGGCCACTGGCGGCCCGCGCGCTGCTGGCCCGTCAGGGGTCGTCGATACGGTATTTCGTCGTCCGTTCGCCGTCGAATCGGGGGCCGGTACCGCTGTCGTCGAAGCCGATCGCGCCAGCAGCTGTCCGCGTCTCGCGTTCCGTCTCCGGGACGAGCAACTCGACGGCCATCGCCTCCGAGCGGGCGAACCGGACCGGTTCCTCGAGCAACGTCTCGTAGATGTCCGCCTGTGCCTCGAGCTGTGTCACGTGGACCGTCTGCTCGCGGGCGTCGAAACTCACGAACCCCATAATCTCCCCGTCCTGCTCGGCAACCCGAACGGTCCGGTCGTGAATGAGGTTCCGCATCACATCTCGCGGGGTGTCAGTCAGCTCTGCCAGCCGCCCCGCGTCGGCCTCGAGAGCGTCGCGCAGTTCCATAGCGGTGTGTTGGAACGGACTACAATTAAACCACAGGTCGGCAGATGAAAGCAGTTATGCAAGGCGACGACGAAGACGCGGGAAATGAGGGAGATACGTATTACCGCAGGCCGCGGGCACTGGCGGGTGGTCGGATGCGTCTAGTCGCGAAGTTCGGGGGGACGAGTGTCGCAAACGGTGACCGCATCAACCGGGCTGCGGACTCGATCGCGGCGGCAGTCGAACAGGGCCACGAGGTCGCTGTCGTGGTCAGTGCGATGGGTGGGACGACGGACACCCTGCTCAACGAGATGAAATTCGACGCCAGCGAGGAGGACCGCGCGGAAATCGTCAGTATGGGCGAGCGCACTTCCGTCCGGATGCTCAGGGGTGCCCTCGAAGCCCGTGGGATCAGTTCGATGTTTCTCGAACCCGGCCGGCCGGAGTGGCCCATCATCACCGACGAGTACGGCGAGGTCGACGTCGAGGAGACGCAACGCCGGTCGGCGAAGTGTGCCGAGAAGATGGAGGAGGGAATCGTCCCGGTCATCACCGGGTTCCTCGCGGAGGACCACGACGGTACGATTACCACGCTCGGGCGTGGCGGCAGCGATACGACGGCTGTCATGCTGGGCAACTACATGGACGCCGACGAGGTAATCATCGTCACCGACGTCGAGGGCGTGATGACTGGCGACCCGAATGTCGTCGAGGGCGCGCGCAACGTCGGCGAGATCACCGTCGACGAACTCCGGAACCTCTCGTTCCGTGGCGCGGAGGTGGTCGCCCCGTCCGCACTCACCTACAAGACCGCCGACCTCGATGTCCGGGTCATCCACCACCAGCACGGTGACCTCCTGACCGGCGGGACCGACATCGAAGGCGAGTTCGAGAACCTCATCGATCTCCACGAGCGCCGCCTGGTCTGTCTCACCGTCGCCGGTCGCGCGATCCGGAACAGCCCCGGGGTCCTCGCAACCCTGTCCACCGCCCTCGCCGACGAGGGTATCAACATCCAGACCGTCGCAAGCGGGATGGACTCCATCAGCTTCTACCTGGACGAGAAGTACGCCAAGCAGGCCGAGGCACTCCTCCACGACGTCGTCATCGAGGACACCACGCTGTCGAGCGTGACGCTCGAGGAGGCGATTGCGGCTATCCGGGTTACTGGCGGGGACCTCCAGGAACAGCACGGTGCCGTCAACACGCTGCTCACGCCGCTTGCCGACGAACGCATCTACCTGCACGACGTCATCACGAGCGCCACCTCAGTCTCGATTTTCGTCCGCTGGGAGGACCGCGAGGCGGCACTCGACTTCGTGCGGGATGCGGTGTAGCGGGTGTCCGCTGGCACCCCCGGTCACGTCGCTTCGGCGGTCCGGTCCGACCGGGACTCGGCGACGGCAAACGAGAGGGTACTCGCCAGCCCGAGCAGCGTCCCGCCGGTCAGCACGAGGGCGAGATACTCGAGCGATGCCCGTCCGAGGAAGAAGGCACTCACGCCGTGGAGGACTGCGGCGATGGCCACGACGTAAAACGGGGCGTTGAGGTACCGCCAACGGAAGTTCCCGGAGAGGTACTCGTCGGTCACCCGGCCGAGGCTACTCGTGACGCCGGCAGCGGCGAACCACTGGATGGAGCCGACCACCAGCGCCGCGACAGTGTCGAGTACCCCTAGCGGGGTCGTGGCTTCGGCCTGGAGCGTATCGAGCGTCCGGACGCCGCTGACACTGCCGACGACCAGCAGCGCCGTGGCGACGACGTACGTGATGAGTGTCACCCGCCCAGTAAAGAGGGCAGTCCGCGTCCGCTCGACGGCGCTGTCGAGCCACGCCTCGACCCCGAACCCGCGGGCCAGGAGGTACAGTCCGAGCAGTCCGGAGACCAGGCCAAAGGCCGTCCCGCCGGCAAACCCCAGCCAGTTCGCCAGAATGGTCAGGGGATAGATGAGCAGGATGATACCGAGCGGGACGAGTAACGTCCCCCGCGTCTCCGGATCGTCGAGTACCTGCTTGATCGTGTAGTACATCGACTCCAGGTCCTGTGCCTGGCGGACGACGACCCGCTGGACGCTGTCGACCTGGACCCGCGAGCGGATGGCCGGAATCACCGACTCGTCCTGTGCGCCGTCGGTGACGACGACGGCCCGGACATCCTCGCCCGTGGTGAGCTGTGCGAGGACGCGGTCGACCTGCTCGCCGACCTTCCGGTTTGCCTCGACGTCCCGTCCGTCGATCCCGGTGACTGCGGCGACCTCGACGGTTTCGTCCGCCAGCTCCTCGGCGAGGTGGACCCCCTCGAACAGCACGTTGACGTCGCTGTCCTCGGGGTCCGCGGTCGCGAGCGCGACGGCCGCCTCGCGGACTGCCCCGCGGCCGACTACTGGCGTCTCGACCCCCGTCTTGCGACCGAGGTCGTCGTCGAGGTCGACACACAGCACCAGCAGCATTACCGAAAGGTTGCGGAGCGTAGTATATCTGTTTTCGGGGGCGACGGAGTCCTCTCGGTGAGCGGGCGTGGCCCGTCGCCGGGCCTTCGACGCGCGTTTCACCCCCCGACTTCGTCGGTCTCGGCGGTTCCCTTGTCGAGAATCTCGGTGACGAGGTCGAGTTCCTGCTGGAGGTCCTCGTCGCCGACGGCCTCGACCTCCCCCGCGAGATGTGTCCTGAACTCCCGGAGCCGCTCCTCGTTGCGCGCCGAGACCGTCAGGGGATCCGACTGCTGTTCCCACTTGCCGAGGTATCGCTCGGGCGGGGGGGCGATGCCGTCACCGTCCGCGACGACCGGCTCGTGGTCGGCGTCGACTTCCCGCTCGCTGATCGTCCAGGTCTTCAATAGATCGGCGTGGCGCGCCAGCAGGACGGCCTTCCGGACAGCCGTCGAGCCGAACCGTTCGTCCGTGCCGTCGGGGAACGAGATCCGCTCGACCGTCCCGTGCTCCCGGCCGTTGCGCGTCTCCCAGCTCGCTGTCAGCGCCATCGCGGCGTCGTCGGCAGTCCGCTCGACTTCGACCAGGACGACGCCGCCCCGCGCCTGGCCGTCCTCCGAGGGCGAGGGAAACAGCGTGTTGACGGACATGATCTCGTCGGTCGCCTCCTCGGCAGCCGTCGAGCCGTAGACCTGCTGTATCCGGTAGCCGTCGGCGTCGATCTCCAGCGAAAGGTCGAACACCAGCGGCGTCATCATGTACTCGAACTGCTCGCCCATCCGCCGCTCGAACTCCTCCGCGGAATGGACGCTGTAGTAGTTCGAGCCCCGGATCGCTGTGATCTCGTCGACCAGTTCGGCGTTGAAGTCCAGACCGATCCCCACGAATGTGGTGTAAAGCCCCGTGGCCGCGTTATCCTCGAGCGTCTCGCGGAGGCCGCCCGTACTCGTCTCCCCGAGGTTCGGCTGAGCGTCCGTCAGGAGGACCGTCCGGTTCTCCCGCTCGGCCGGGTCGACGCCCTCGTACTCCGCGAGGAGATCAGTCGCCCGGTCGATGCCTGCTTCGATGTTGGTGCCGCCACGGGCTCTGACGTCGCTTTCGATGTGGTCGCGGATGGCGTCCATGTCCGTGGCTTCGACGGGCCGGAGCGGCTTGGCGAGGTACGACCGGTTGTCGAACAGGACGACTCCCAGTCGGTCCTCGGGGCGGAGCTGTTCGGTGAGCGCGACCAGCGCGTCCCGGGCGACGGCGATCTTCGGCCGGTCAGTCTCGCCCTCGGGTTCCTGGCGGTTGCCGAAGCGGTCGTAGTAGTACTCGTCGAAGGCGCTGCTCATCGACCCCGAGATGTCAAGCACGACGACGAGGTTCAGCGGCTTGCGCTCGAAGTCCGACTGTGCCATCCCGGAATCGAGCCCGACAGTCAGGTACCGTTCAGTCTCCCCCGAAAGTGGATCCGGCGTCACCGCCGGGGAGTACGTCGGGCAAAACAGGTCGGAACAGGACCCGTCGCCGCCGGTGTCGAAGTAGTAATTATAAAAGAGCCCCTCGTACGGCATGCTCTCCGGGATCGGCAGGTATCCCTCCTCGACGTTGCGCCGGAAGGTGGCGACGTCCTTCGCCCCGCCCGCGGCGAGGCCGATCGTCTCGGACTCCGTGGCGGTGGCTGTACCCGCCGCCGAGTCGAAGCTTGCTCCGTTGTCGGCACCGCCGCTGGCGCCGTTTCCGTCACCGGCGTGCCCGTCGTCGGGGTCGTACTGCCAGTCGTCGATCTTCTCTGGGTCGTCGTCCCTGCTTTCGGCGCCGGCGAACGGCACCAGCGACGAACACCCGGCGAGGGCCGCGCTCGCCCCGCCGGCACAGAACTGGAGGTATCGTCGTCGGGTCGGATTCGGTGGCATGCGTGACTGTTCCGGTTGCACCGAAAAAGCGGTATCTCTGCATCAAATACTCGTTTGACCGACGATCCGCCGGGTTCGACGGTGCCGTGATCGTTTTCGCACGGTTTTTGTCGCTGGAGCGGGTATCGTGGCTACGGAATGATATCGAAGGGCTGCGAACAGTGTGCCAAAGGCGGCAAGATGGTACTCTTCGTCTACGGCTACTGCGACCAGCGCGACTGTTTTTACTGCCCGCTCGGCGAGAACCGCAAGAACGTCACCGACGTCTACGCCAACGAGCGTCTCGTCGAGGACGACCAGGACATCCTCGACGAGGCGCGTCGGATGGACGCGCTCGGCTCGTCGATAACCGGCGGCGAACCCCAGGAAGTGCTCGACCGGACCTGCCGCTACATCTCCCTCCTGAAAGCGGAGTTCGGCGAGGACCACCACATCCATCTCTACACCGGCATCACGGGCGGCCGGGAGAACATGCGCCGCCTCGCCGCGGCGGGTCTCGACGAGATCCGGTTTCATCCCCCCTTCGAGCAGTGGGGCGACCTCCACGGAACCGAGTGGGAGGATATTCTCTACATCGCCCGCGAAGAGGGACTCACGCCCGCCTTCGAGATCCCCGGCATCCGTGCCGAGGAGGAGTTTCTCGACTTCCTCGACGAGGGCGCCGCCGACTTCTGCAACATCAACGAGTTCGAGATGAGTGACGGCAACTTCCGCCGGATGCAGGCGGAAGGGTTCGAGCGCAAGGAGGGTCACATGAGTGCCGTCGAGGGGAGCCACGAGATTCTGGAAACGATGGGCGACCACGAGCAGGTCTACTTCTGTACGTCCGTGTTCAAGGACGCGGCCCAGCACCGCAACCGCCTGAAGCGGATGGCCCGGCAGGTCCGGCGTCCTTTCGACGAGATCACCGACGACGGGACCATCGTCTACGGGAAGACGTGGGTCCCCCCTGCTCGCTTCGAGGAACTCGACGTTCCCGCCGAGTTCTACACCGAAAAGAGCGACCACCTCGAACTGGCCTGGTGGCTCTTAGAGGAGATGGTCGAGGAGGGCGACGTGCCGAAAGGAGAGATCGTCGAACAGTACCCGACCGTCGATGGGACGGTGGTGGAGCGGACGCCCGTCGCGGCGTCGGACCCGGCGGCGAAGGGATCGGCGTCAGCCGACTGACCGGCCCCCCGCCGGTACCTTCTCGACTTCGTGACCCGGCCGAGCACCCCAGCAGCCGCGCCCGAACGGAGCGGCCGGCGACCAGGGGGCCGGCACCGGCGTAGTCATACGGATTAGTGCGATTAGTTTCGGCCCGCCTCGATGAAACCGGTCGTTCAGCCGATGAAGCCGGATCTCACTCTCACAGCAGCGGTAAAGAGTCGCACTAATCCGTATCAGGGCAGGAAGACCGCCGCGGCGGAAAGCCCGCGACTGATACTGCCGGCTGTAACATTTTGAACGAATTCGCCACCCCGGGGTAGCGAATATCTTTACGCACTTACAGCCGGCAGTATGAGCAGCCGATACCCGCCGTGATCCGCGGCTCCCCGGATTGTCCCGGCGTGGACGGTGGCCGCCCTCGCGCAGGCTGACGAGTGGGGTGGCGGAGCCGAGGTCAACGTCGACCTGGCGACTGGACTCGGCGGGGGCGCCGTCGGTACGTTCCTGACGACGCTGCTGGTCGGCGCAATCCTGCTCGCTCTGGTCCCCGACTACACCGAGCGCACCGCCAACGCAGTCACCGAGCGGCCGCTGCCGGCGCTGCTTTACGAGACGGCCGGCGTCGCGGTGCTGGGCGGCGACGCCGGCGAGGGTCTTTACCCGGTTCGGTCGAGCGCGGCCTCGATGGCCGTGACTACCTCGTCGGTCGTGGGGACGTCGTGGCCCTGGCAGAGATGTTTCCCACCGACGACCATCACCGGCGGGTGGTAACCGGCGTGCCGGAGCGCGCCGAGGACGTGCGTCCACCACGAGTAGATGTTGACCTCGACGTCCGCGTCGACCTGTTCGGCTGCCATGTCGGCCCGCCGGGCGAACATGTGACACTCCCGGCAGAAGCTCCCGGGAATCCGCAAGCCGCCGTGTTTTCCCGTGACAATGTAGAGTTTGACGACGACGTCCGCTTCCGATTCCTCCCCGGCCCACGGGAGCCACGACGCACGGAGTTCGTCGTTTTCGTGCTCCTCTTGCTGTGGCACCGTCTCCGCGCCAGCCTCGGCTGCTGTATCCGTACGCTCCGTGTCCGTTGTTGTCCCGCTCGACCGGGTCCGGGCGTCCGTGTCGCTCATGTGCATACTGGGGGTCCCAGCATCTTGAACCTCCGCCGTTGTTTGTACCCGTCGTGCACAGCCCCAACAGGTTGATATCTATCCTTCCGCACGGACAGGCATGAGCGACCGACAGCTCGCAACGACGACGAGTCTCTGCCCGGATTGCCTGACGCGGGTCCCCGGCGAGTACGTCGCCCGGGACGGCACGGTCCATCTCACCCGGACCTGTCCCGACCACGGCGATTTCGACCGGAAGGTGTGGGACTCGGTCGACCACTGGGAGTGGTCGGCGGAGTTCCAGCCCGACGCTGCGTTCGACCCCGAGGGCGCGTTCACCGTCGACAACGAACACGCCTGCCTCGCGGTCATCGAGGTGACCCAGGACTGCAACCTCTCGTGTTCGTACTGTTTCGCGAGTTCCGGCCCGGGCGGCACCGAGGTGCCCGCCGACACGGTCAGGGACCGCCTGCAGACGGTTATCGACAGCGGCGGCCCCCGGCCGATCCAGTTCTCCGGCGGCGAACCGACCGTCAGGGACGACCTCCCTGCCCTCGTCGACGAGGCGACCGCGATGGGGTTCGAGCACATCCAGGTCAACACCAACGGGATCCGGCTCGCCGGGGAGGACGGCTACGCGGCGGCGCTCGCCGACGCCGGAGTGACAGCAATCTACCTGCAGTTCGACGGACTGACCGCGGACACCTACGAGGCGATCCGCGAGGTCGACCTCGTCGCGGAGAAACACGCTGCAATCGAGGCCTGCCGGGACGCCGGCCTGTCGGTCGTGCTCGTCCCGACTGTCGTCCCCGGCGTCAACGACGGCGAGATGGGGGATATCGTCGAGTTCGCGCTCGAGAACCGCGACGTCGTGGAGTCGGTCAACTTCCAGCCGGTCGCACACTTTGGCCGGGTTGCCGAACACGGAGAGCGGTTCTCGCTGGACGAGGCTGCCCGCCGCCTCGCCGAGCAGTTCCCGACCGTTGCTCCCCGGGACCTCATGCCCATCCCCTGTTGCTCGTCGTACTGTCAGACTGCGACAGCACTGCTTCCCCGCGGGGACAGTGTCGTCCCCGTGACGCGCTTTCTCAGCGAGGAACTGTTCACGACCGTCTCGGGGATGGTCGACGAGGGCGACTGGATGGAACTCATCGCGTGTACGCCCACCGGACAGGACTCCGCGGCGACGACGGCGAGCGGTTGCTGCTCTGGCGGGGCCGACCTGACGGCGGCGCTGGGCGGGAGCAGTTGCTGTGGCCCCGGCGAGATGGACCTCGACGCCGTCCCTGTCGAGGTCGGCGACTTGCTTTCGGCCATCCTGCCGGTCTCGTTTACCGGCTTCATGGACGCCGATGCCGCCGACGCCGACCGCCTCGACAACTGCTGTATCTCCGTGCCGGCGGACAACGGCGAACTCGTCCCCTTCTGTGCGTACAACATGACGACCGACGACGGCGAGTACGCCATCCGCAACCGCGAGGGCTGGGGCGGCCGCCCCGCTGTCGGCGAACAGGTTCCCGAACCACCCGCCGACGACTGACCATGGGGGGACTCATCGAGGCGGCGATGGCGAACCCGTGGACTGCGCTCGACCGGATCGTCGACGGCCCCCTCCACCCGGGGGGCCACGAGAGTACCGAGGCCCTGCTCGACCGTGCCGGTGTCGGCGACGGGACCTGCCTGGTCGATGCTGGCTGTGGACCCGGTGACGCGCTCGCGCTCGCCGCAGACCGCGGCGCAACGACCGTCGGAATCGATCGCGACCCGCCCGACTGCGGCGTCCGCGGCGACCTCGCTTCGCTCCCGGTGCGGACGGGGAGTGTCGATGTCGTCCTCGCCGAATGCGTGATGTGCCTGGTCCCGGACCGCACGCTCGCGTTCGACGAGGTCCGGCGCGTCCTCGCCCCCGGCGGACGCCTCGCCCTTTCGGATATGGTCGTCGCCGACGACGTGCCTCCCGTGCCAGCCCCCGTCGCCGAGACGCTCTGCCTCTCGCAGGCGACGGACCGCGATACCTTCGTGAGAACTATCGAGCAGTCAGGGTTCGCGGTCGAGGACGTCCGGGACCACCGCGACGACCTGCTCGCGATGCGCGACGACATCGCAAGCAAGGTCGACTACGAAGCGCTGCTCGCAACGATGGGCGAGCGCGGACAGACGCTCCTCGACCGGATCGACTCGCTGGAACGAGCCGTCGAATCCGGGAGGATCAGCTACATCTCGCTGGTCGCACACGCCGAGTCATGACTCGCCGGTGCTTCCGGTTTCTCCGCCCAGTGGCAAGCCCTGCGGCTTAACCCCCGGCAGTCACCGGAGTACGTCGCGCTCGTATACGCGCTGGTGCTGGTGTGGGGGCTGGGCGACGTGCTGTCGACGTACTTCGCGTACGCCGGCGTCGTCCTGCTCGCCAATCTGGCCGTTGGCCTGCTCGCGTTCGTCTAGGCCTCGAAGGTCTGGAACTCGACGGTGCGGCCCTCGGGGTCCGTGGCGAACGCCTGATAGATCTCGTACGTTTCGCTGTAGGCGGGCGCGGTCTCGGGCGCGTCCGGGTCCAGGTTCCCGACCCGCCGGTAGGCGTCGTCGACCCCCTCGCGGTCGGGAAAGACGAACGTGACGATGCCCTCAGTGTCGGCCCGGTCGCGGGCACAGAAGCCAAACCGGAAGTCCCCTGCCGAAAGGATGGTACAGTCGGGCTGCTCGCGCCAGACTGTCGCGCCCAGTTCCCGGTAGAAGCTCACGACCGCGTCGTGTTCGCGGCTCCCGAAAAAGACGATGCCGTCCATACGGGCAGGTACGGGCCGACCGACAAGAGGCTACTGGATGCCGTCACTGTCTTGTTTCGCCGGCCCCGAGCAGTCGCATGCGCGTCGTGACGTATATTTACGACTCCCGGGACCTTCCCGCGCACGTCACAGCCGTGCTCGACCACATCGGGACACGGGAGGAAACGCCCGACATCCACGATATCGACGCAGCCGACGACCGCGCGGACGCGCTCCGGGACGCCATGCTCGAAACCCGAAGCGCAGTGCGTATCGGCGAGAACCCCGACGGCATCTACGACGACGAGGGCACCCCCGACTTTTCCGCGGGCGTGCTCATCACTCAGCAACCGACCGGCCGCCGGAAACTCCACGTCGGCCGCGAGGCGCTCGAGGCACTCGAATCGGCGTGATCCGGGCTGTTGTGATTCTTTCTCACCTCGCTGAAACAACAGTCCGTCTGATAGTGATCATTGTGACTGTTTACCGGGTCGTGTCGAACGCGGGATATCCCGATATTCGTCCCGGGGTATCCGCCGGGAGGTCGGGCCACTGCCGGACCGCGCCGTCCGGCGTCTCACCGGTTCCGGGGTGGAGGAGGTCGGCGAACAGTTCGAGCGTGTCGACGAGCCGTGGGCCGGGACGGTTCACGTAGTGGTGGCCGTCGACGATATAGACGTTCCCCTCCTGGACGGCGGTCAACTCCTCCCACCCGTCGCGCCCGGTCAGGTCGGCGGCGTTCGCGACGGTCTGTTCGGGCTCGAAGCCACACGGCGCGGCGACGAGCACGTCGGGATCGGCCTCGCGGATCGTCCCCCACTCGCGCGGCCGGGACCGCGCCCCCGACTCCGCCAGCCCGTAGGTTCCGCCCGCGAGTTCGACCATCTCGGGCACCCAGTGGCCCGCGACCATCACCGGGTCCAGCCAGTCCAGGACGGCAACGCCCGGCCCGCTGTCGGGTGTCGCCGTCGCGACAGCGTCGACACGCGCCGCGAGTTCCCCGCGGAGCGTGTCCGCACGGTCGGGCCGACCGAGGGCCCCTCCGAGCCGTTCGACGTCGGCGAGCAGGTCGTCGAGGCTGTGTGGGTCTGTCGCAACGACCTCGCAGTCGAGGCGCAGGTCCGCGACAGCCTCTCTGACGAGCGTGTCGTCGACTGCACAGACGTCACAGATCCCCTGTGAGACGACGACGTCGGGGTCGAGTTCGGCGAGTCGTTCGCGGTCGAGTTCGTAGACGCCGCCCTCGTCGACAGCCGTCTGGACCTGCTCGTCGATGTCGCCGCTGCTCGCGGTGTCGTCGATGCGGGAGTCGATGACGGTCGGCAGGTCCCGGGTGGCGGGTGGGTAGTCGCACTCGTGAGAGACCCCGACGGGTTCGACCCCGAGGGCGTAACAGAGTTCGGTGGCTGACGGGAGCAAAGAGACGACGCGCATACGGCGAGTACGGACCAGAGGCTGTTAAAGCCCTCCCCGCACCGCCCCTCATACTGCCGGCTGTACGTTCGTAAAGATATTCGCTACCCCGGCGAATTCGTTCAAAATGTTACAGCCGGCAGTATCAGAACGGTAGCCGACGACGGATCTCGTCGAGCCAGCCACCGCTCTCCTCGTCTCCACCGTCTTCCCTCCCGTTTCGCAGCCGCTCGAGCGCCCGCTCGTCGGGGACGATGACGGTCCGTCCCCCTTCGTTCCGTACTTCGATCTCGTTACTCTCCTTGAGGTCGGCGAGCGCGTCCTCGATCGCGTCGATGTCCGCATCGACCTTCGCCCGGAGCTCGAAGACAGTCATCCCCTCGTCGGGCCGGTCCGCGAGCGCGGCAAGCACCGTGCGGGCCGTATCGTCGCGGCTACGTGACTCCCGCGTTGCTCGCATTACCCCTCCCTACGTAGCGGGTACTCTTATAGTTTGAGCGCCGACGCTGGCGACAGTGTCGGGACGTTCACGGTCGATGCGGGGGGGTGACAAGCAGTACGCTTATGTGCCGCAGGCGGGCAACTCTTGACAATGACTCTCAGGTGTTCGATACTCGGTCACAACTACGGAGCCGCCGAGGTCGAGCGGGAACGCGAGGAGGACGGTAGCGAAGTCGTCACCACTGTTCGGGAGACCGAGACGTGCATCCGGTGCGGGGAGACCCGCGTCGTCTCGGAGAACAAGGAAGTCACCACGCTCGAGACTGCCGCGGACATCGTCGCGGATGACCCCGAACCGGAGCCCGACGTGGCATCGGCTCCGGAGACACCGGACGCCGACCCGGAACCCGACGTCGAGACGTCCATCCCCGACGCCGAGGAGAGCGTGCCGAGTGCGGGGACACCACCGGCCACGGACCCGGCGGAGGACGACGGTGTCATCCTCGAGGACGAGACCGACGAGACGGCGGAGCGCGCGCCGGGCGAGTGGCCCGCGGAACCGGACGACGATGACGACGAGTGGGAACCGGAGACGACCCCCGTCCACGACGACGATCCCGAGATCGAGCGGACCGGCGATGCAGTGACGGTTCCGGAGGGTTCGTTTCGCTGTCCGGAGTGTGACTTCTCGACGGACGTCGAGGCGTCCTCGCTGCGCGCCGGCGATTTCTGTCCGGAGTGCCACCGTGGCGCGCTCGAGCACCATCCCGAGTGAGGGGCATCCCCGGGGCGGGAGTGGCTCCCACTCCGGACGCTGCACGAAAGAAGTAAGACGACCGCTCGCAAATGAGTGTCTATGCGAGAATACAAGATGCGCCGGGGCGAGCACCTCGGTGACCGCGTCGACGATATGGAGGCGTTCATCGAGGAGTACTTCGGCCCGATCAGCGACACCGAGCCGTACAAGGACGGCGAGTTACAGATCGTCGAGGACCCGGACAACCCGGTGTTCTCCCGTGTCACGGCTGGCGCGGTCCGGTACAGCGACAAGAAGGACAAGGTCGCCCTCGACATCGAGGAGCGACCGGCAGAGGAGGTCATCGCGGAGGGACACGTCGAGGCGGCCGAAGAGGCTGTCAATCTGAAAAACGACTTTCTGGAGGCGGCGACCGGGCGGGACGCGAAGGCGCGCCGCGATTCGATGAAACGCAACGTCGAGGACGACGAGGTCCCCGACAACGTCGCCTGACCGTCCGGGTCGCGCGAAAGAGTCAAGACGTTACCTTCCGACAGTGCGGGTATGTTGCACTCGGGTGGCGACGAGCGGGTCACCTGCATCGCCTGTGGGGAGGACATCCCACGCGAGCGGGCCCGCGAATACGACAAACACGGCGACCGGTGGGACCGCCGGGACAAGGAGTTCGAGCACCTCTGCAAGCCCTGCTACCGGGAACTGTGCCACCAACCCCGCGAGCGCCTCGAGGCTCGCCTCGTCGCTGCCGGGGCTGGCGAACGCGACCAGGCGGCGTTTCTCGCCGCCTACACCGACGGGGCGCACGCGGAGGACAGTCAGGAACGCGAGCGGTGACCACGCCTCGCAGCCGTGGCCCCAGCCGAGAAGAGTGGCTGGTCCCGTCCCAGCCCTCGGCTCCACGCCGACACCACTAATTACCGCCTGCTCGTAGCTGTTGTATGAGCGATACAGCCGAGGCCGGGACCGCGGAGGCGAAAGGGCCCGTCGAGATCGACGAGGAGCTGGCCCGTCACCTGGAGAACAAGCGCGAGGACCTCTTCGAGAAATTCGAGATCCCCGACGGGTTTCCACCGGCAGTCCTCGAGGAGGCCGAGGAACGCACCGACGACGTCCAGCAGGAGATCCGCGACGAGATCGACGAGCGCCGGGACCTCCGGGAGGTGACGACGTGGACCACCGACCCCGTCGACGCGCAAGACTTCGACGACGCCATCTCCGTCGAGGAGCGCGACGAGGAGTACGTCCTGTGGGTCCACATCGCCGACGTGACCCACTACGTCACGCCCGACACCGCGATGTGGGAGGAGGCTGTGACACGGAGCAACACTGTCTACCTGCCCGCCTACACGGTCCACATGCTCCCGCCGGTGCTCGCGGAGACCGTCTGCTCGCTCGTTCCGCACGAGGATCGGCTGGCCCACACTGTCGAGATGCACCTCGACAAGGAGGACCTGGGCTACGAGGAGATAGATATCTACAAGTCCGTCATCCGCAGCGACGCCCGGCTGACCTACACCGAGTGCGAGGACATCCTGGAAGAGCCCGATGCAGCCGGGGCGTTTCTCGAGGACCCCGAGGTCGACCTGGCCGAGCGGACACAGCTCGTCTGGGAGCTGGCCGACCAGATGCACGAACAGCGCAAGGCCGACGGCTCGCTCGTCCTCAACCCGCGCCGCGACCGCGCCCACACCATTATCGAGGAGTGTATGCTCAAGGCCAACAAGGCCGTCACCCACGAGCTGATGTGGGACCGCGGCGTCGAGGCGATGTACCGAGTCCACCCACAGCCCTCGCCCGACGAGTGGGGTGACGCCCTCCAGGAGATCCAGGAACTCGACGGCGTCTCCGTCCCCGGCGACAAGTGGGACGAACCGCGAAAGGCGGTCAACGCCACGCTCGAACAGGCACCCGGACGACAACTGGACAAGATCCAGTGGGCGGTGATGAAGGTGATGCCCCGCGCGAAGTACATGAACGATCCGTTCGGCGGCCACC
>JAZKTU010000181.1:0-4524 GCA_036625385.1 Halovenus sp.
ACCCCGGGGTGGTGAGAGACCGGTAACGACTCGCACTAATCACTATGAGACACCGTTACTGCCGGGTGGATGCTCGCTACGACACCGAGGGAGATCACCGCGGGGATTGCGATGACAAGCTTGCCGGCTGTGACATTGGAAAAGAATTCGCCTGCGAAGTCCATGTCCTCCCGGCCAGGGCACGGGGACTGACTGGCGCACACTTTTCACTGTGTCCTGCGAAACCCTGACTATGTCCAGTACGTGGGATGTTCTCCTTCCGAACGAAATCGACCCGTCGGGGCCGGAATCCATCGCGGATTTCGCGGCGTGTACCGGGATAGACGAGTACGACAGCCCCGAAGCGGCACTCGACGATATCGACCGGTACGACGCCATCGTCGTCAGGGTCACGTCCCTCGATGCGGACGTTATCGACCGGGCCGACCGCCTGAAAGTCATTGCTAAGCATGGGACCGGACTCGATAACGTCGACATCGGGGCGGCGTCGAACCGTGGCATCGTCGTCTGCAACACCCCGGGCGCGAACGCGCGATCGGTCGCCGAACACGCGGTCGCGTTGTTGTTTGCCGTTCGTCGCAACCTCCGGACTGCCGATGGACACGTCCGGTCGGGCGGGTGGGATCGGGGTGCGTTCACCGGTCACGAACTCACCGGCGACACACTCGGACTGTTCGGGTTCGGGGCCATCGCAAGGGAAACGGCAGACCTCGTCCACGGGATGGGACAGACCGTCCTCGTCTACGACCCGTACGTCGCGGACGACGACGTGCCGGCCCGGGTCAGGCGAGTCGGGAAGCTTTCGGAACTGTTCGCCCGCTCCGATGCGGTGAGTATCCACGTGCCGTTGACCCCGGAAACACGTGACGCCGTCTCGACGGAGGAACTGGCTGCACTCGGCGAGCGTGGCATCCTCCTCAATACGGCGCGGGGGGGGATCGTCGACGAAGAGGCGCTAATCGAGGCACTGGAGACAGGCACCGTGGAGGGAGCCGGTCTCGACACGTTCGAGACGGAGCCACCCGGCGAGGACCACCCGCTCTACGACCGAAACGAGGTCCTCCTGACGCCACACGTCGGAGGAGTGACCGATGAGGCACTCGCCCGGATGAGCCAGCGGGCGGCAGCGAACGTCCGCACCGTCTACGAGGGGGAGTTGCCCGCGTCGACAGTGAACCGTGCCGAGTTGACGGAGGGTGAAGCATGAGGACCGAAAACGGGCTCCGCCGCGCGATAGAGAACGATGAAACGGTTTTCGGGGCCAGCGCAGCGACGTTCTCGCCTACGGTGGTCGAGACGCTGGGCACCGTCGGCCTGGACTTCGTCTGGCTGGACTTCGAACACGGTGGGCCAAGCCCCTACGACAGCACCGTCTTCGAGGAACTGACACGGGCCGCCGAGGCCGCCGATATCGAACTGATGGTCAGACTGCCCAAACCAGAACCGGCGCTCGTGCGGAAGGTCCTCGACGCCGGTGTGCGGACGATTCTGCTCCCGCGCATCGAGACAGCCGAGGAAATCCAGCGAGCGGTCGAGGCGGCGTACTTCGCCTACGACGGCGACGTCGGCGACAGGGGGGTCGGCGTTGGCCGGTCGGGCAACTGGGAGGGGTACGTCGACAGCTTCGTCGGCGGCGAGGACAGCCAGGTGCTCGTCGGGACCATGATAGAGAACGAGCGAGCCGTCCGGAATATCGAGGAAATCCTCACGGTACCGCAACTGGGCTTTGCCTTTGTCGGGCCCGCGGACATGGAGATGTCGATGTCCGGCGGCGACCCCCTGGAGAAGAGCCCCGAGCAAGTGTCGGCGGCGATCGACCGAACACTCGAGGCCTGTCTCGACGCTGGCGTGCCCATCGGGCGGATTCGCAACAGCGTCGCGAAAGCGCAGGCTGCCATCGACGCCGGCTACCAGATCGTCCGCATCGGGGGAGACCTGTCGGCGGTCCGATCGACGCTCGGCGGTCGGCTCGAGGAACTCCGGGACTGATACTGCCGGCTGTAACATTTTGAACGAATTCGCAACCCCGGGGTAGCGAATATCTTTACGAACGTACAGCCGGCAGTATGAGCGGTCGGTACTGCATGCGGCGTACGCTGTCGCTGTCTCAGCAGGGACGCCCCGCTGACACGCTGTGTGCCACACGCGAGTCCTTCCAGCTACCGGAGGGTTGTTCAGGTCGTGTCCCAGACAGGACGCGTAGTCGTCGTATTTCGCCCCAAAGATCGACGAGTAGAGAATAGACGGAGTTGAGAGTTATCAGAAAAGATATTGCTTCGATAGAAATACTGGGTCGCATGGAGTCGACTGCAGCAAACAGAAATGACGAACTCGTTCGTGAGTTTTTATCCGGCGATGGAACCGAGAGTCGAGTTCCCTCCGATGCAGTGAGTCCGGACCACACTGTCTATCGGCAGACAGATACAGCGTGGTCGTTCGAGGAAGTTCAGACCGCGATCGACAGGTTCCGAGAAGCGTTTCGCGATAGGCACATCGACTGTGGTACGGAACGAGAGAAGTCCACGACAACATCCGACACGGTAGGTCTACAGGCGGGGTAGGCCGGGAGCTTCGGGGTCGTTCGGAAATCGGAGATTTCCGTGACGACGAGAGGCTCCGTCTCTCGAACCACTTGACACAGAGGCGGTTCGCTCCCCACTCACCGGAATCATCAATTCCCACGGACGCCGCTGGCGATTCGTGCTCCGGAATTGCAGAGACGGCGGGGGCTGACACCGACAACGGATGACGCCATGTCGTCTCTCCCGAGCGAAATTCTATTGAGTGAGGTACACCGATGACAACGTAGACGACGCATGAACGCCCCGGACGGCATCCACAGAGAGTATGAGTGACTCGAACCCACTTGTTGGGGTTATCGCGCTTGTCGTCCTGGCAGTGGCGATACTGATTATCACACCGGCTGGTCCCGGCGCTCTCGTAGTACCGGAACACGAGGACTACGACCAGATGTGGCAGGATTACCAGGTCACGGACCCGACACTGGACTTTTCCGTTGGCATCGTGGTCCTCCTGTTGAATCTCGGTATCATGCTCGGACTGCTGTCCTATTCGCTCCTGACCTACCGGGGCCCGGATGACAAGGAATCGTGGCGTGACCTCTCGTATTTCGAGGACGACGAGTGATATCCTGGCTGTCTGCCGGAAACCTCACATCTCCCCGGCAGCGTGGCGAAGTCTGAGACGGACCGTTGTGACGCTGTTCATACTGCTGGCTGTACGTTCGTAACGATATTCGACGTCCCGGCGTGTCGAATTCGTTCACAATGGGACAGCCGGCAGTATCAGTAGCGCTATCGAATGGCGGACGTGTTGCGGCCTGATACCGCCGATATGGTCCGTTATTGCGGTAACAAGTCATCACAGCTTGTATGAGGCAACACGAGCCACCGAAGCGGATCGCGACAAACTGGCGTCCCAGGCCGGAGAGCCGGGTGCGAAGGCCCGACCGAGTATTGGTAGGGAAAAGTCTCGTGAGCGGTAGATACGACAGGCTGGGTCACCGTGGATGTTCGAGGTGGCCCCACGACTGGACGCTGCCAGGAGAGATCCGAATGAGAGGACGGTTTTCGAGGTCGTGATCGGCGTACTGGTCGTACTTTTGTTCCAGGGCGCTCGCCCCGAGGGTGTGTGGCTCGTCGCCCGGCGAGAAGTGAGTCGCTGTACCACGAACTTGCACCCAGCCGAGTCGGTCCCAGTTTTCGGTGTAGTGATCGACGACCAGCGCGACCCGCGGGTTCTCGTTGATATCTCTGCTCCGGCGGAGTTCGTTCGGGGAAACACGCTGGGGCTTTTCGTCGATCGGCGTGACGATATCACCGTCGGCGAGGGCAAAACAGACCGGCACGACGCGGGGACGGGCCTCGGCGTCTGCCGTGGCCAGGCGGCCGAGCCGTGCCCGCTCGAGATACTGGCGTTCGTGGTCCTGAAACATACTGGGCCTAACGGGATGACAGTCAAAAAGACGTCGTCAACCCTGGCGAACGGACGTTCGGTGGGTCATGCGGGAGGAGCAGCGCAAGCCCGGACGTCCCCCCGGCGACGATCAGGCACCGACGTCGGTTTCGGTGGCGATGTACGCGCCGAGGTACCCGCCGAGAGCGCTCAGTCCGATACTCCAGACGAGAGCGAACGCGAGACCGAACAGGAGAAACGGGAGGAAGCTACTGGGAACGCCCATCCCGCCGCCCATCCTGGAGCCTGTAAAGAAGAATCCGCCGAACACGGAAAACAGGAGGAGAAACGGAAGGGCAGCAATAGCGCCGGCAAGTGCACCGACGCGGGCACCGCCGGCGCGGTCACCTCGCTGGAGGTAGCCGGCGGCCATCCCGCCCAGAATGGGGGAGAAGCCGGTGAAGGACAGCACGAGAGTGACGACTGCACCGATAACGGCGTTTAGTAGCGTGTCGCCTTCGCCCATGGCTTTCCCTTCCCTCGCCAGCCATTATAAGTCATTGGCTCCGCGGAGTCTCCGGTCGGGTAGCTGCCACGATTCCGTGAGAC